>JAUIEF010000115.1 GCA_030428785.1 bacterium | reverse complement strand
AGGAGCGCACCGGGCGCGCGCCGGACGCCGCGGCGCGCCGCGCGGCGCACGACGCCTGGCTCGCGACGCACGCGGCGCCCTGAACACGCACGAGGGCGGCGGACGCGCGTCGCGCCCGCCGCCCTCGTGTCGGAACTCGTTCACCGGTCCGCGCGGGACCGGCGACGCTCGGTCACGGCGTCGTGAAGCGCACGCCGTTCGTGAGCGAGATGCCGCCGATGATGCCGGGGTCGTTCACGAGGATCTGGATGACGCCCTGGATGCCGGCCGGCAGACCCGTCGGCCAGGTCGTCCCGATGTTGACCTGACCCGCGGCGTTCGACGCGAGGAACACCTGCGTGCTGAACGGGAACGCGTGCACCGTGCCGCCGAAGTACGGGAACGGCGCCGGCTGGAACGAGAGCCACGCGAGACCCTGCTGGTTCGGCGGGAGGCCGGTGGCCGACAGCGTCGCGGTGGAGCCGCCGGTGAGCGGGCCGCCGCCGACGAGGTTCGGCCCGAAGGAGCCGAACGCGCCGCCGAGGTCCTCCCACTGGAGGTGGACCTGACCGCGGATCTCGCCGCCGGGGAACGCGCCCGAGTGGACGTTCACGTAGGTGTTGCCGGCCAGGAGCGCGGCGACGTCGCCGGGGAACATGGTGCCCGAGCCGATCATCGGGCTCGCGGGCGGACCGATGTTGAGCAGGACGCCGCCGTTGGAGCCGGCCGGCGCGCCGTGGATGTGCGACGCGGTCGCGGCCACGGTGTGCACGATGTTCCAGGTCACGACGTTCGTGGTCGTGTTGATCGTCATGAAGGCGGTGCCGGTGTTCGGCGAGGCGTTCGGGGGGACCTCTTCCGCGCCGCTGAGCGGGAAGGAGCCGTAGAACACCTGGGCGTCGGCCGCGGGCGCCGCGGTGAGCAGCGCGAGGACGGACGTAGCGAGGAAGAGACGCATGGGATGGGGAACTCCTGGGATGAGGGGGGAGGAGCCAGCCCACTCCGTCCCCCGGGGGTCGCGGCCCCACAGTCTACGTCGAGTTCGGCGATCCGGGGTGTCGCGCCCGCGACGCCACGGGTCCGCGGGCGCGCGCAACGGAGCCGCTCGTCAGGTGGCCGACGTCCGGCGCGAGCCGTGCGCCGCGGCCGGTCGTCGCGGGAGGCCGCGGAGGATTCTGCAAGCTTCCGTCGCGATCGGCCGCGAGCCGCGTCCGCGCGTCGGATCACCACGCGATCCCGCGCTCTCCGCGTCTGGCACGGGGCTTGCAGCCGGGGAGGGCGAGACCCATCCCCCATCCCGAGGAGTCCCCCATGAGCACGACGACGACCCGCACGCCGAAGACCTCCCGCACCGAGCGCACCGCCGAGCGCGAACGCGGCGCCGTGACCTCGAGCTACGAGGCCGACCGCGAGAAGGTCCTCGAGATGCTCAACGGCGCCCTCGCGACCGAGCTCGTCTGCACGCTCCGCTACCGGCGCCACCACGCGATGGCCGAGGGCCTGCGGTCGCGCCCCGCCGCGGCGGAGTTCCTCACGCACGCGCAGCAGGAGCTCGACCACGCGCAGACGCTCGCGCACCGCATCGTGCAGCTCGGCGGCGAGCCCGACTACTCGCCCGCCGGCCTCGCCGAGCGCAGCCACGCGGACTACGTGGCGGGCGACTCCCTCGAGGAGATGATCCGCTCGAACCTCGAGGCGGAGCGCCTGGCCGTCGACAGCTACCGCGCGATGATCCGCGAGATCGGCGACGGCGACCCGACGACGCGTCGCCTGCTCGAGGACATCCTCGCCGTCGAGGAGGAGCACGCCGACGACATGGCGGGCCTGCTCGACGACGCCTGACCGACCCGCCGCGTCAGCGGACGCGGCCGCCCGCGGGGTCCACCGTGACGGGCCACCCCGGGAACTGCGCGGCGTCGGCGCGTGAGACGTCGACGTCGCGCGGCCAGCACTCGAAGGTCACGTGCCCGGACACCTTGTCGAAGCGCACGAGCCCGTAGCCGGCGCCCTGCGACGCGGACTCCGGGTTCGCGTAGGCGTGCATCGTGATGCGGTTGCCGAAGCCGTCGCGGAAGTCGCCGGTCCAGGGCAGCGGGCTCGCCGGATCGTGCCCCCCGCCGGGCGCCTCGTCCTCGGGCCACCACCAGCGCCCGTAGTAGTCGTTGACGATGGCCGGCACGACGAACGCCCACGGCCCGTCGCGGAACCCGTCGATGCCGTGGCGGATCACCGTCGCGAGGTGCTGGTCGCCGGCGACGTGCACGGCGCGCGCGTCGCGGATGCGTCGCAGCGCCGCGTCGCGCCCCGACTGCGGCCAGCCGTTGCTGTCGAGGTCCGCGTGCAGGCGGTTGTCCGGCCCGCCGTGCAGGTGGGCCCCGCCGCAGAAGCCCGTCTGCGAGAGCACCGCCTTCATCGACACGCCGTCCCGGTCGGCGCCCCACCGCTCGAGGAACGCGAGCTGCCGCTCGCCGAGCAGCACGAGCCCCGGCAGGTCGACCGACGCGGGGTCGTACGCCGGGTCGCGGATGTGGTCGGGTCGCGGCCCCTGCTGCGGGATCTTGCCCGCGGGCCCGCTCTTGAACTTGCGGTCCTCCACGATCGCGAGGTCGACGCCGCCCACGACGAGCCGCGTGAACCACACGCCGATGCCCTGACCGATCGGCGCCGGGTCGACGGGGTCCGGCAGGTGCGACGTCTGGCAGCGCTCGACCATGCGCACGTACGCCGGGTGCAGCACGTAGCCGCCGTCCGCGCCGCCCGGCAGCTCGGCGACCTTCCCGGACTCGCCCCAGAGGTTGCCCTGTCCGACGTCGTGGTCGTCCGGGATCGTGACGCACGGCCGGTCGCGGAGGACGTCGCGGAACTGGAGCCCCCACTTGAGCCACGCGGCGGTGTGCTCCTTGTGGTCGTAGCTCTGGTCCCCGGCGAAGAAGAGCAGGTCGGGGTCGTGGTGCCGCAGGTTGCGGACGTAGCCCGGCCGCATGCCGCGGTCGCGGTTGCTGTTGCACGAGAGCGCGGCGAGCACGATCTCGTCGCGGTCGACGGGGTCGCGCCGGACGAGGCCCTCGAAGACCGCCGCGTCGCCGTGGCGCAGGCGGTAGGGCACGTCGACCGAGGCGTCCCAGCCCTCGACGCGCAGGTGCGCCGACCAGCCGAGGTCGTGCACCGGCGCGCGCGCGATCTCGACCCACTCGCCGGGCGCGGCACTCGGCACCTCGAGCCGGACGACGCGCGCCTCGTCCGGGTGGAGCGGGAAGAGCTGCGCGGTCATCTTGAGCACGCCGTGGTGCACGGTGTAGAGCCCGAACGCGAGGACCTCGTCGCGCGGCACGCGGACGTCGACGACGGGCGACGGCTCGCGGTTCCACCAGTCGTCGACGCAGAGCGTGTCGAGGCCCGTGAAGGGCGCGCGGACGGGCGGCTCGCCCCGCGCGGCGGCGGCGGGCGCGGCCTCCGCGTCCTGGACGAGCGGCCCGCACGCGGCGGCGCGCGCGACGTCGACACCGGACGCGAGGAGCAGCGTCGCGAGCGCGACGCGGAGCCGGACGGGACGGCGGCACGAGCGGTCGGCGGTCATGCGCGGGAGGGTATCACGCGCCTCGCGGGCGACTCGCGACGCGGCGTCGGCCGACCACGCCGCCTCCCCGCGCGGCTACCGCATGGGCCCGCCGAAGCGGATGACGTGGCCGTCCGGGATCGACACGACGCACTCGCGCACGTTCCACGGCTCGTCCGTGGGCTCGCGGTGCACGGTCGCGACCTCCGCCCGGATCGACGCGCGGTACGCGTCGACGTCGTCCACGAAGATCATGACCCACGTGCCCTCGGCGCCCTGCTCCCCCCGGCTCAGGAAGAGCTCGGAGCTGCCCAGCCGGACGCCGCAGAAGTCGAGCGGCTCGCCCCACTCGAAGGTGACCGCGAACCCGAGCTCCTCGACGAGCACGCGCTGCGTCTCGCGGATGTCCGTGCACCGGAGGATCGCGACCGCGTGGCTGCTCTCGACCGCGGCGGCGTCGCCGTCGGCGCCCGCCTCGACGAGCCGGCGCTCGAGCGCGCCGCTCAGCCCCGCGCGTCGCGGGTGGTCGCTCGAGGACACGAGCGCGAGCGTCGTCGAGCCGCCGTAGATCTCCGCCCGGGCGTCCGGCTCGGCGCCGCGCCCGAGGAGCAGCTCGGCGAGCGCCACCGCGTTGCCCGGGACGACCTGTCGCCAGGTCTCGACGCCGTTGCTCCCCAGGTAGTGGAGCAGCGTCGCGCGGTGGCCGCGGGCCGAGCGCGCGGTCACGAGGTCCGGCTCCGCGTCGAGGAGCGCGCGCAGCGTCCCGAACTCGCCGTCCAGGAGCGCGTCGACGGCGCGCTCGAAGGACTCGCGGTGCCGGGCGTCGGCGGCGTCCTCCGGCCGCTCGAACCCCGCCTCGCGCGCGACGGTCAGCAGGGCGTCGTCGCGCGTGAACTCCGCGTCGAGGATGCGCGACGGGGACGCGCCGCAGAGCGCGGGGTGCCACGAGCTCACGACGGGCCGGATCGTCGCGTCGCCCGCGCGGTGCGCGGCGAGCAACGCGTCCGCGAGCTCCTCGAGCTGCGCGGCGACGGGCGTCCGGTGCCAGTCGTCCCGCTCGAGGAGCGGCGCGAGGAGCCGGCGGAGGGCGGCCACCTCGGGGGACACGTGGAGGGCTTCGCGCATGGGCGGGAGGGTATCAGCCCGGTCGGCGGGCCGTGCGGCGCCCGCGTGACGTGGAGCGCGCGGGCGGCATCCCAGCCCGTTCCGCCCCGCACCCGCACGCCCCCCCCCGCCAGCTCGGAGCACGCCATGACCCGCACCGCCCCCGCCCCGCGCCGATCCGCCGTCGCGTTCCTCGTCGCCCTCGCGCTGGGCGTCGCGACCGGGCCGCTCGCCGCGGGCGACCTCCCGGGCGGCTCCATCCAGGCGGCCATCGACGCGGCCTCCCCCGGCGACGTCATCGAGGTCCCGGCCGGCGAGTACGTGGAGAACCTCGACTTCCTGGGCAAGGCCGTCACGGTGCGCGGCGTCGGGCCGCACACGGTCATCCGCGGCAACCCGGGCGCGCCGGTCGTCGTCTTCGGGACGGGCGAGGGGCCGGACTCGGTGCTCGACAGCGTGACGATCACGGGCGGCGAGGCGCCCGAGGGCGGCGGCGTGTGGATCGACGACTGCAGCCCGACGGTCGTGCGCTGCACGATCACCGGCAACCGCGCCGACTCGCGCGGCAGCGGCATCATGGTGCGCGGCGCGGGCGCGGCGCCGCGCCTCTACAACAACGTCGTCTCCTACAACACGCGCAACGGCTCGGGCGACCCGCACGGCATCCAGGTGTCCGGCGGCGCGCCGCTCATCGTGAACAACACGATCGTGCGCGGCGACAGCAACGGCATCCTGCTGTCCGGCGGCACGGAGGCGGTCGTGCTCAACAACGTCATCGCGTGGAACGGCGCCAAGGTGGGCAAGGAGCAGCGCGGTCGCGGCATCTGCGACTTCAGCGGCGGGAGCTCCGTGCTGCGCAACAACGTGTTCCACGCGAATCGCGTCGCGGCGATCCTGCGCGGCGGCAAGGACTGGTCGAAGATCCGCAAGTTCGAGAAGAAGAACCCGGACGCGGACGTGGTCGACAACGTCGACGGCAACCCTGGCTACGTCCGCAAGCCGCCGAAGGACCCGGCGAAGGCGAGCTGCCTCGACCTCACGGTGTGCGACGCGTTGAAGGGTCGCGCGATCGACGCCGGGCACGACGACGAGGCCTGCGAGGACCTCGACGGCTCGCGCAACACGGCGGGCCACACGGGCGGTCCCTACGCGGCGGGCCGGGCCCTGCCGGACGGCTCGGCCTGCGGCGTGCTCACCGGACGCTGACGGGGCGGACGACGCGGGAGGGTCCGCGCGGAGACGCGGGCTCGTCGCGCGCGCGGGAGCGCCGCGCCCGCAGCCGCCGCGCCGACGTCGCTCAGCGCCGGCCGAAGCCGCCGCCGAAGCCGCCGCGCCGGAAGATGCGCACGTCGTCGTCGTCGCTCGAGGCGGCCATCGTCAGGCGGTCCTTCGCGCTCCGCAGCCGCGGGTTCTGCGGGTACTCGGCGAGCCCCTTGTTCACCGCCTCGGCCGCCTGGTTGTAGGACTCCCGCAGCATGTAGGCGTCCGCGAGGTGGATGCGGCACTCGACGATCGCCTCCTCGAGCTTCCCGTCGACGAGCGCGAGCGCCTCGGCGATCTCCTCGTCCCCCGCGCCCCGCGGCCGGATCTCCTCGACCTCCTTGCGCGCCTTGTCGCCGTCCTTCAGCGCCTTCTCGAAGGACTTGATGGCGCCGGACTGGTTGCCGTCCACGAGCCCTTCGTGCGTGTTGTCGAGCATCGAGCGGTAGTGCTCGATGACCTGTCCGAAGGTCTGGTACGCCGCCTCGCTGAACGGCTCGCCGCTCGCGCGCACCTCGCGCTCGCCCTCGGGCGGGAGCTCGCCGGCCGGCGCGCCGCGGGAGAGCTCGGCACGGCGCGCGAAGGCCGACTGCTTGCGGTCCTCGTTGTCGCCCGCCAGGAGCGCCGCCGCCTCCTTCGCGGCCGGCTCGAGCGGCAGCTCCTTGACGATCGTGGTGAGCACCATGCGCGCGTCGTCCTTGAGGTTGCTCGCCTGCATGGACTTCGCCCGTTCGAGGAGCTCGTTCGCCGCCTTCGTCCGCGCCCTGGCGATGCGCGCGTTGATCTCGTCGGACTTCGTCGCGTCCGCCGCGAGGGCCGCGCGGTAGTGGCGCTCGGCGTCCTCGTAGAGCGTCTGGTCGACGCACCAGTCCGCGAGGTCGGCCTGCGCGTCCGCGTCGTCCGGCGTCCGGTCGCGGCGCAGCCGGTAGCGCGTCTTGAGCGTGAGGCTGTCGTAGGGCAGCGTGAGCGTCATGCCGGCGCGCGTCCGGAACTCGACGGTCTCCCCGTCGTCCGAGACGATCGTGCCCTCGTAGAGCTTCCCGGCGTTCGTCTCGACGCGGTCGACGTCCTGGGCGTGCACTGCGGTCGCCGTGACGAGGATCACGAGAGCGACGGTGAGGAGGATGCGGATCGACATGGGCCACGGCTCCGGTCGGAGGGCGCCGGACCCGCTCCCCGGGCCCGGCCTCCGGACATCCTAAGCTCCCCCGTCCATCCCCGCCGCTCGATGGACAGTCCCGCCCGGGAGCCACTATGCTCCCCGGCTCGAAGGGTCTCCGATCCGTGCCCGGGGTCTGGAGTGCGGGAGCTCCGCCGCGTCTCGTCGTCGGCCGTCCGTCCGTCGACGTCCGCGACGGTGCTCCGCCGCTCCGTCGCGGTCGGCTCGGGGCCCGCGCTCGAGACCGGCCCCCCTCGGCGATGACGCGCTCCCACGCGCCGCCGCCGAACTCCCGACACGGCACCACTCCCACCGAGGAACCCCGATGAGGACAGCCCGACTCCTCGCGGCGCTCTGCGTCGCGCTCGCCTTCACATCCCCCGCTTCGGCCCAGGACAAGCCCAACATCCTGGTCATCTGGGGCGACGACATCGGCCAGAGCAACATCTCGGCCTACACGATGGGGATGATGGGCTACCGCACGCCCAACATCGACCGCATCGCCCGCGAGGGCATGATCTTCACCGACTACTACGGTGAGCAGAGCTGCACCGCCGGTCGCGCCTCCTTCATCATGGGGCAGAGCGTGTTCCGCACCGGTCTCTCGAAGGTCGGCCTGCCCGGCGCCGAGATCGGCATGCGCGTCGAGGACCCGACGATCGCCGGCCTGCTCAAGGAGCAGGGCTACGTGACGGGCCAGTTCGGCAAGAACCACCTCGGCGACCGCGACGAGCACCTGCCGAGCAACCACGGCTTCGACGAGTTCCTCGGCAACCTCTACCACCTCAACGCCGAGGAGGAGCCCGAGAACGAGGACTACCCGGGCGACCTCGTCATGCCCGACGGCCGCACCTTCCGCGAGACCTTCGGTCCGCGCGGCGTCATCCGCTCCTTCGCGGACGGCCGCATCGAAGACACCGGCCCGCTCACCAAGAAGCGCATGGAGACGGTCGACGAGGAGACGCTCGCCGCCGCCAAGGACTTCATCCAGCGCGCGAACGCCGCGGGCGAGCCCTTCTTCTGCTGGTGGAACGGCACGCGCATGCACTTCCGCACGCACGTCAAGGAGGAGCACCGCGGCATCTCCGGTCAGGACGAGTACGGCGACGGCATGGTCGAGCACGACATGCACGTCGGCGAGCTGCTCGCGCTGCTCGACGAGCTGGGCATCGCGGACGACACGGTGGTCCTCTACTCCACCGACAACGGCCCGCACTACAACTCGTGGCCCGACGCGGCGGCGACGCCCTTCCGCGGCGAGAAGAACACGAACTGGGAGGGCGGCTGGCGCGTGCCCGCGATGGTGCGCTGGCCCGGTCACATCGCCCAGGGCAGCGTGACGAACGAGATCGTCCACCACATGGACTGGCTGCCCACCTTCCTCTCGATCGCCGGCAACCCGGGCGTCAAGGACGAGCTCCTGCAGGGCACGACCGCCATCGGTCGCGACTACAAGGTCCACCTCGACGGCTACGACATCAGCGGCCTGCTCACGGGCGAGACCGCCGAGAGCCCGCGCAAGGAGATCTTCTACTTCACCGACGACGGCGACCTGTCCGCGCTGCGGTACAAGGACTGGAAGCTCATCTTCATGGAGCAGAAGACCGCCGGCACGCTGCGCGTCTGGATGGAGCCGTTCACCCCGCTGCGCATCCCGCTCATCCTCAACCTGCGCCGTGACCCGTACGAGCGCGCGCCGATCACGTCGAACACCTACCTCGACTGGCTCATCGACCGCGCGTACATGCTCGTGCCCGCGCAGGCGTACGTGGCGAAGTTCCTCGAGACCTTCCAGGAGTTCCCGCCGCGCCAGAAGGCGGCGAGCTTCAGCCTGGACCAGGTCATGGAGAAGATGATCCCGCAGGGCGGCTGACCGCCGTCCGACCCACCGCCGCCCGGGGCCGGTCCGCGGACCGCCCCGGGCGGCGTCCGTCCCCCCCGTCCCCCGTCCGCCCCGGGCCCCGCTCCCATGACCGCGTCCACCCGACTCGCCGGCGTCGCGCTCGTCGCCGCGCTCCTCTCCGCCTGCTCCGTCCCGACGACGCGCGCCGCCGCCGCGTCGCCGTCCGTGTTCCGCGTGTCCGAGACGACGACCACGGAGCCCCGCGCCGCCGACCCCGACGCCGCGCTCTTCGTGCCCGCGGGCGCCCCCGGCTCCTCCGCGCCGCGCGCGCAGGACGATCCGCCCCGCGACGACTGGACGTTCTCGGCCGCGCCCTACCTCTGGGCCATCGGCCAGCAGGGCGACCTGAACCTGCGCGGCAACAAGGCCGACATCGACGTCGAGTTCGACGACATCCTCGACAACCTCGACTCCGCCTTCCTGCTCATGCTCGGAGCGCGCAAGGGCGACACGGTCTTCCGCGTGGACCAGGACTACCTGAAGATCTCCGACGACATGGTCGTCGGCCCCGCCCGTGTCGACGCCGAGCAGGCGACCTACATCGCGACGATCAAGGCCGGGCAGGTGTTCGGCGAGGGCGCCGAGGCGCCGATCGTGTTCATCGGTGCGCGCTACTGGAACCTCGACCTCGACATCGAGGCCTTCACCGCGGGGACGAAGGTCCTGGACACCGACGGCAACAAGCACTGGTGGGACCCGCTCATCGGCTTCGAGAAGCACGTGGCGTTCGACGGTCCGTGGAGCCTCACGCTCTCGGGCGATGTCGGCGGCTTCGGCATCGGGACCTCCTCGGAGAAGACCTGGCAGGCCACCGTGCTCGCGCTCCGCGAGACGGAGAGCGGCGGCGCGCTGGGTGTCGGCTGGCGCCACATGTCCGTGGACTACTCCCGCGGGACCGGCGCCGACCGGTTCGAGTACGACGTGCGCATCAGCGGCCCGCTCCTCGGCTGGCTGTTCCGCTTCTGACGCGCGACGCGGAGGCCGACGGCACGGCGGCGGTCACCGGCCGCGCGGCGCGCGCGCCCGGGCGACGGCACGCCTCCGCGCCGGAATCGCCCGCCCCGTTCATGAGGGCGCCGTGAAGACCTCGCGAATCGGTCGCGAGGATCCCGTGAGGGCTTGAGCGGCGGCACGCCGCGCGGAGAGTCGACCCCGGCGGCCGCGAGCCGCCGCGGAGACCTCCTCATGTCCACGTCCGTCCGTCGCCGGATCCCGGTCCTGCCCGCCGCCCTCGTCGCCGCCCTGCTGCTCGGGTGCGGTCCGTCGCGGCCCGAACCCGGGGGGCCGGAGGAGATCGCCACCGCCGTCGAGGACGTCCCCGCGGTCGTGCAGGTGACGGCCGCCCGCATCGCCGAGCGGCTCGGCGGCGCGCAGGTCGGCGACTGGTCGTGGGACACGGAGAGCGACGACTGGGAGTGCGCGCTCCTCGGGCTGTCGCGGACGGCCGAGCTCGACGTGGGGACCGACGGCCGGTTCCACGAGCTCGAGCTCGTCTACGAGCTGGCGGAGGTCGAGGAGCAGCTGCCGGACGCGGGCGCCTTCATCCGGGGCAAGTGCAAGGACGACCGGCGCGTGGTCATCGAGCTCTCGCTGCGCCGCGAGGAGCTGCTCGACCCCGTGCCGTCGCTCGCCGAGGCGTGGCGACGCAGCGGCGTCGTGCTCGAGTTCCAGTGCGCGAACGGCCGGGACTTCGAGTTCGACGCGCGGAACCTCGTCGAGGAGAGCCCCGTGGACGACCGCGACGGCTGAGCGCCGTCGCCGCGCCGCCTGACGCCCGCGCCCCGCGCGCCGTCGCCGGACGGGGCTCGCGGTCGCGCGACGGATCCGCCAAGCTGGGGGCGTGGACCCGGCGGAGAGAGGTGACACGCTCGAGCGGCTCCTCGCGGAGTACGGGGAGCGCCGCGAGGCCGGCGAGGCGGTCGACCCGGAGGACTTCGTCGCGCGGCACCCCGCGCACGCGGACCGGCTCCGCGCGGCGATCGCCGCGCTGCACGCGACGGACGCGCTCTTCCCGGACCCGGACCTGCCCGAGGCCGTGGGCCCCTACCGCGTGCTCGGCGAGCTCGGCCGCGGCGGCATGGGACGCATCCTGCGCGCGGAGCACCGCGACCGGCCGGGCGAGCCCGTCGCGATCAAGCTGCTGCACGCCGGGCTCGAGGACCACCCGCGCGCGCTCGAACGCTTCCGTCGCGAGGGCGAGGCGCTCACGCGGCTGCGGCACCCGGGGATCGTCGCCGTGCACGAGGTCGGCGTCGTCGGCGCGCGGCCCTTTCTCGCGATGGAGCTCGTGGAGGGCGCGTCGCTCGCCGCGCGCGTCCGGAGCGGCGCTCGACCGGCGGGCGAGGCGGGCGTGGACGACGCGCTCCGGATCGTCGCGGCCTGCGCCCGCGCGCTCGCGGCGGCGCACGCCGCGGGCGTCGTCCACCGCGACGTGAACCCGCGCAACATCCTGCTGCGCGTGGACGGCGACGAGCCCGTGCTCGTCGACTTCGGGCTCGCGCGCGCGGACGACGCGCCGACGCTGACCGCCACGGGCGACATGCTCGGCACGCCCGCGTGCATGTCGCCGGAGCAGGCGCGCGGCGAGCGCGCGGACGCCCGCAGCGACGTCTGGTCGCTCGGCGCGGTGCTGTGGGAGCTGCTCGCGGGGCGGCCGCCGCGCGCGGGCGAGGACACGATCGCCGTGCTGCGCGAGGCGGGCGCGCGACCGCTGCCGCGGCTCCGCCGCGTGCGGCCGGGCGTCCCGCGCGCGGTCGAGCGCGTCGTGGTCCGCGCGACGGCGCACCGCGCGGCGTGGCGCTACCCGGACGCCGCCTCCTTCGCCGACGACCTGGAGCGCGTGCGCCGCGGCGAGGTCCCGATCGCGCGCGGCCCGTCGCTGCCCGAGCGCGCGCACGCCCTCTGGTCGACGCGGCGCGCGGCCGTGGTGCTCGTCCTCTCGGCGCTCGTCGTGTCGGCGGTCGCGTGGGCGGCGCAGAGCCGCGAGACGCCCGCCGAGACGGCGGCCCGGGCCGGCCGGGCGACGGACCTCGCCGTGACCGCCTGGCTCGACGGCGACCTCGACGCGATGCGCGCGCACCTCGAGGAGGCCGCCGACGCCGCGCCCGCCGACCGGCTGCGGCCGTACTACGCCGGGCTGCTCGACGACGCGTTCCCCGAGGACGCCGACGACCCGGTGGTCGCCGCGCTCGTCGACGGCGAGCGCCTGCTCGCCGACGGCCGCGGCGAGGACGCGGCCCGCCGCTTCGACGTGGCCTGGAACCTCGCCCCGAACACGCCCGTCATCATGCTCGCGCTCGCCCGCGCGGCGCGCGCCGCCGGCCGCACGGCCGACGCGCAGCGCGCGTACGAGCTCGTGGCGCTCCACTACGGCGGCGCCGTGGCGCTGCACGAGGCGCTCGCGGAGCTCTACCTCGTGAACGGCCTCCCCGGCGACGCGGTCAAGGCGAGCGACGCGGCCCTGGGCCTGGCGCCGGAGCGCGCCGACCTGTGGCGCCTCGCCGCGGAGGCGCGGCGCGGCGCGGGCGACGACGACGGCGCGCGCGAGGCGGCCGACGAGGCGAGCCGGCTCGAGGGCGCGGCACGATGAGCGACGTCCCCGAGCCGCCGCCGGAGCAGGTGTCGCTCGACCTCGTCGCGCGTCTGCAGGACGGGGACCGCGACGCCTTCGAGGAGCTCTATCGCCGCTACCACGACCAGCTCCTGCTCGTCGTGCGCATGCGCCTCGGACCCGGCCTGCGGCGCTGGCTGCAGAGCGAGGACATCTTCCAGAGCGTCGCGCGCGACGCGCTCACGGCCCTGCCGCGCTTCGAGTACCGCGGCCCCGGCAGCCTCGACCGCTACCTCAAGACGATGGTGCTCAACAAGATCCGCGACCGCGCGGACACCTTCGGCGCGCGGAAGCGGTCGGGCGGCGTGCCGCTCACGGAGGCGCACCTCGACTCGATCGCCGCCGAGGACGAGCCGCGCTACCTCGACGACGCGCGCTTCGGCCGCCTCGAGCGCTGCCTGCGCGCGCTCCCCGACGACCTGCGCGAGGTCCTCGTGCTGCGCAAGGTCGAGGGGCTGTCGAGCCGCGAGGTCGCGGAGCGCACCGGCCGCAGCGACGCCGCGGTCCGCAAGGCGTGCTCCCGCGCCCTCGCGAAGCTCACGCTCCTCATGACCGACGGCGACGGCGCGCCCGACTGAGACACGCGAGGGCGAGCGGGCCGCGCCGGCACCGCCCGCCCCCGCGCCGCGGACGGTTCTCTCCCCCCCTCACCCCTCAGGGCGTGAGCGCCCGGACGCCGTTCGAGCTCACGTAGCCGAACGGCCCCGCCGGGTCGACGACCCACGCCTGCAGGAAGAACTCGAAGCCGGACGGGATCGACGCGGGCCAGGTGAACGGCACGCTCCAGCCGCCGAAGCCCGTCGCGGGGCTGCTCGTCGCGAACGGGCCGAACACGAGGTCCACCGCCGGGATGAGCCGCCCGCCCTCGAACGGGATGGAGAGCTCCGAGTACCCGATGATCGCGAAGGACAGCGCGCCGGGCAGCGCCTTGGAGAGCGTCACCGTGCCGGGCGCGCCCGCCGCGAGCGTGCCGCCGCCCGCGAGCACGGGCACGCACTTCTTCGCCGGCGACGGTAGGAAGACCGTCGAGCCCGTCATGGTGTGCCCGACGTCGCGCCAGGTGCGCCGGTCGCGGACGTAGACGTCCTCGTGCGTGTTCGTGTCGTCGGCGTCCAGCGCGGAGCCGGTCGAGAACGCGACGACGCCGCCGTCCGCGGAGAGCACCGGCGCCCACGACTTCCCGGAACCCTCGACGCCGTCGTCGTCGACGCTCATGCGCGTCGTGATGCCGCGCACGCGGTCGCGCAGGAAGACGTCGAAGTCGCCGTTCACGTCCTCCGGCACGAGGTCGCAGCAGCTCCCCGAGCTGTCGCCGCCCGTGAACGCCACGTAGCGCCCGTCGTCGGACACGAAGGGCGCGTAGGTCGAGCCGACGGCGCCCAGCGTCTGGACCTCGTAGGTGTTGACGCTCACGAGCGTCGTCGTCGCGCCCGGCTCGTCGAGGATGCCGTCGACGTCCGGGTCGCGGTCGCGCAGGTAGATGTCGAACGAGAAGTTCGTGTCCGACGCGACGAGGCCCGCGCGCGACAGGAACGCGACGTACCGCCCGTCCGCGGAGATCGTGCCCACCGTGCTCCAGTCCGTCGCCTCGCTGCCGTCGTCGTGGAGGCTCACGCGCGCCGTCGTCTCCGTGACGCGGTCGAAGGAGAAGAGGTCCGTCGTGCCGTTCGTGTCGTCCGCGACGATGGTGCTCGCGTTGCTCCAGTAGAGGACGTGCCGTCCGTCGCGCGAGATGTCCTGGAGCGTGCCCGCCACGGGCAGGCCGCCCAGCGAGCGCGAGACGAGCGTGTTCGTGCCGGTGGTCAGGTCGCGCACGAAGACCGACGCGCCCGCGCCGCCCGCCGCGACGAGGTCGGTCGCGGAGCTCCCGAACGCGACGACCGTGCCGTCGCCGCTCACGCGCGGGAACCAGCTCCCGCCGTTCGGCTGCCCGCCGCCGAGGTCGAGGCTGATCTGCGTCGTCGTCGCGTCGGCCTCGTCGTACACGCCGTCGGCGCCGGGGTCGCGGTCGCGCAGGAAGATGTCGCTCACCGTCGCCGGGTCGGCCGGGCCGCCGAAGTTCGTCGCCCACGACTGGAACACGATGTACCGGCCGTCGGCGGAGATGTCGGGGTCGTGGTTGCCGGCGCCGGGGTTCGCCTGGTCGCCCGCGCTGTTGAGGCTCACGACGGCGGTCGTGCCGAGCAGCCGGTCGCGGACGAGGACGTCCTTGTTCGCGTTCGCGTCGCCGGGGATCAGGTTCGTCGCGTTCGTCTCGAAGGCGACGAAGCGGCCGTCGGCGGAGATCGCGGGGTCGAAGCTGATGTCGTTCCCCTCGTCGCCGAGGGGTCCCAGGCTCGCGCGGTCCGTGGACTGGCCGGGCGCGGCGGCGGCGAGGAGCAGGAGCGGGAGGAGGGCGTTCCGGAGGCGCGGCATGGGTGGGTCCTCGGTCGGGGGGAGGGGTCGTCCCCCCGGAGCGGGATCGCGTCCGCGGATGTGACCGGGAATCCGGGGACGCCGGGACGCGCCCTCCGACGCCTCCGCCCGGCGGCGATCGCGGCCCGCGCGGCCGCCCGCCCCTACCGGTCGCCGGCGTCGGCCGCCTCGAGGCCCAGCAGCAGCGGGAGCATGTCGAGCCAGGAGTGCACGTAGACCACGCCGATGGCGCTCGTCCGGCTCTGCCCGGTCACGTACTTGTCCGGCAGCTCGTACTGGCGGCCGACCTCCTTCGGCACCGCCGCGAGCGTCCCGTACCGCCGACCGAGGTTGACCCGCGTCACGTAGTCGAGCGTCGCGAGCCGCGAGAGGATGTCGCGCCGCTCCGCCTCGTCGGCCACCGCGTACGCCGACGCCTGCGCGTGCACCGCGGAGATCGACGGCCCGCCGAAGATGTCGCCCACGTCGCCGTCCCACTCGGACAGCGGGCGCTCGCGGCAGTCGCCCTGGTACGTGCCCTTGAAGCAGATGCAGACCATCTCCCAGTGCTGGAAGAACGCCTGCGTGAAGTCGCCCGTCGTGAGCTGCCGGCCGCGCCAGTCGTTGAGCGCGAGCTCGACGAGCGCGTCGCGGTAGAGCGGCAGGCCGGACGAGACGGGGTTCACCTCGGGCGGGAGCCGGTAGAGGCCGAGCACGCCCTTGATCGCGCGCGGCGAGTCGCCCGCGCAGGCCGTGCCAAGGCGGATCGCCTGGATCCAGACCGTGTCGTCGAGGCGGCCGGTCTCGCGCGACAGCCGGTGGTCGGTCGCGCCCTGCAGCAGCTCGACCGCGCGCGGCATCGACGCCCCCGCGCGCCGCAGCAGCGTGAGCAGGTCCTGGCAGAGGTAGCCGTAGTGGTCGTCGGTGTCGTTCTCGAGGTCGTAGAGCGACGCGTCCCACGGCCGGTCGTAGCGGTCGAGCGCGCGCTGCACGCCCGCGAGGTCGCCCTCGCGCGGGTCGAGCGCCCACGCCGCCATGACCGCGGACGGCGACTTGAAGAGGTGGTACCAGAAGCTGCGCCCCGTCACGACGGCCCACGCGGTGTTGTACTGGCGCGGCGTGTCGATCTCGCCCTTCGGCGTGAGCTTGTTCGGGATGTGGCCGTACCAGTTGGGGAAGCGGCCCTCGAACACGCCGGTGCGGCGGTCGAGCTTCGTGACGTTGGGGACCTGCTGCGGCGGGAGGTCGTGCTCGGACTGCAGGCGGAGCAGCGCGTCGGCGGTGCGGCGGATCTGCGCGACGCAGGCGGCCTCGAGCTCCGCGTCGTCGACGACGTGCCGCGCCGCGTCGAGGAAGTTCACGTACGAGCCGACGACGACCGGCTGCTCGTCCATCGTGCGGCCGTCGCGACGGAGCATGCGCGGCAGGCCCGTCTCCGGGTCGAAGTTGTCCGCGAGCAGCGAGCGCACGATCGGCCGCATGTGCGGTGTCCAGCGCGCGCGCTCGTCCTCCCAGCCGGCGCGCCCCGCGAGCTCGAGCCAGTCCTCGAGCACCTTGTGCACGGCGTGGTACGTGAGCGTCGTCGCCCGGCCCTTGAGCTCGCCGGTCTCGACGTCGAAGGCGAGCGCGACCGGGTAGCCCGTCTCCGGGTCGATGGCGCCCAGCCCGCCGTCCGCGGGCGGGTCGAACCACGTGTGGAGCACGTCGCGGACCTCGCCGGCGACCGTGCGCGCGAGGTCCTCGGGCCTCACGTCGGGCATGGGCACGACGGCGCTCACCTCGTCGACGGCGACGGACGGCCCGTCGGCGTCGGCCGCGGCCGCGGCGGCCGGCGACTCGTACGCGAGGTAGAGGTTCATGCGCGGCACGGGGCGCTCGCCGTGCGTCTCGACGAAGAGGCGACCGAGCGCCAGCTCGTGCACCGCCCACGCCGGCTCGGCGTCGCCGCCGACCACCGTCGACACGATGCGCCCCGGCCCGTCCTCGAGCACGACGCGCAGGCGCCCCCCGGCACGCGCGGTCACCGAGAGCGTCACGACGAGCTCGTCGGTCCAGCGCGGGTCCGCCGCGATCTTCTGGACGACGGGGCCGCGGTCGTCGGCGAGCCAGAGCACGCGGCGACCGCCCGCCGCGGCGTCGCTCTCCTCGATGAGGTCGTCCGGGACGCCCGGCGCGTACGTGAAGGCACCCTTCCAGTACGCGCCGTACTTCGGCGGCTCGGTCGTGGAGTCGGCGACGAGCTCGAACCCGCCGTTGACGAGCGCCTCCATGGGGCGGTGCGGCTCGTCACGCGCCGCGTCGTGCATTGCGTCGCCCGGCGGCGACCACGCGACGCGCCCCGACGGCAGCGCGACGCGCGAGGTGTCGTAGCCGCGCGACGGCGCGCGGGGCGCGGCGTCCGCTGCGCCGCCGGGGGCGCCGGCTCC
>JAUIEF010000114.1 GCA_030428785.1 bacterium | reverse complement strand
CTTGTTTGACCTGCTTCGGGGGCGAGGTGCAGGTGCGCCGGAAGCAAGCCGCGAATCCGTGTTCCTCGACCAAACCGACGCTATCAGCGGCCCTCGCCGCTCTCCGTCGCGCCCCGTGACGCTCTCGAAGCCGGCTGCGGTCACCCCTCGGCGCGTCGCGGCCCCCGATCCCCGGCGCGCGGCTCGGCCGCGACGCCGCCGGCCGCCCCGCGTGGTTCGTGCCGGACCCCGCGCGACCCGGTCGCTACCTGCAAGTGGAGCTCGAAGGATGAACGGCCCGGAGTCGGCACCGACCCTCGCCCCCGTCGACCACGACCCCTTCGCCGACGCGCCGCCCGCGGGCGGCGAGGCGTCCGCGCCCGGCGCCGCGCCCGCCGAGGATGCATCCCCTTCCCCCGACCGCGTCGCGCTGCGTCCCGTCGCGCACGACCCGTTCGCCGACGCGCCGCCGCCCGCGGACGGCGTGCCCGGCGAGGTCGTCGTCGTGCCGACTACCGACAGCCAGCGCGAGCTGTGGCTCTCGGCGCAGATGGGCGACGACGCGAACCGCGCGTACATCCAGCCGTTCACCGTGCGCCTGCGCGGTCCGCTCGACGAGCGCGCGCTGCTCGCGGCGCTCGAGGCGATCGTCGCGCGGCACGAGGCGCTCCGCACGACCTTCTCGGCCGACGGGCTCAGCCAGCGCATCGCGCCGACGGCGGAGGCGCCGTTCGAGCTCGTCGACCTCACGGGGCGCGACGAGGACGACGTCGCCGAGGAGCTCGCCCGCCTCGAGGACCGCGACGCGCACGCGACGCTCGACCTCGCGGCCGGCCCGCTGTGGCGCGCGACGCTCGTGCGCGTCTCGGAGCAGGACCACGCGCTGCTCCTCGCGCTGCACCACATCGTCGCGGACGGGTGGTCGGTGGGCGTCGTGCTCCAGGAGCTCGGCGAGCTCTACTCCGCCGCCGCTCGCGGCGAGGAGGCGGAGCTGCGCGCGCCCGAGCGCTTCGTCGACTTCGCGCGCGAGGTCACGGGCGAGGAGGGCCGCGCCGACGCGGAGGAGGCGCTGCCCTGGTGGCGCGGCCGCTTCGCGCGTCCCGTCGAGCCGCTCGAGCTGCCGACCGACCGCGCGCGTCCGCCGCACAAGACGTACGCCGGGGCGCGCGTCGACCGCCGTCTCGACGGCGCGTTCCTGCGCGACCTCAAGGGGCTCGGCGCGCGGCACGGCTGCACGCAGGTCGGCACGCTGCTCGCCGGCTTCCTCGCGTTCCTCCACCGGCTCACCGGCGGGCAGGACCTCGTCGTCGGCGTGCCGGCCGCCGCGCAGGCGCTCGGCGGGCGCATCGGCCTCGTCGGACACTGCGTGCACCTGCTGCCCGTGCGCCAGCAGGTCTCCGGCGACCGCTCCTTCACGTGGCTGCTGCGCGAGGTGCGCGAGCGGCTGCTCGAGGCGTACGAGCACCCGAGCGTCACGACGGGCCGCCTGCTCGAGTCGCTCAAGCTGCACCGCGATCCGAGCCGCCTGCCGCTCGTGTCCGTGATCCTCAACCACATCGAGCACGAGACGGAGCTCGCGTTCGAGGGGCTCGACGTCGAGTACCGCTACCGGCCGCGCGCGTTCGAGATCTTCGAGTGGCAGCTCAACGTGGAGGTCGTCGAGGACGGCGCCGAGCTGCAGCTCAACTACAACACGGACCTCTTCGACGAGGCGTCGGTGGAGCGCCGGCTCGAGGAGTTCGAGACGCTGCTGCGCGCGCTCGCCGCCGCGCCGGACGCCGCGATCGCGTCGCTGCCGCTGCTCGGCGCGCGCGAGCGCGAGCTGCTCGAGCGCTTCAACGACACGGAGCCGCGCGGGCCGCTGCCGGGGCTCGTGCACGAGCGCGTGCGGCTCGCCGCGGCGGAGCGTCCGGACGAGGTCGCGCTGTCCTGCGACGGCCGCAGCTTCACGCGCGGCGAGCTCCAGGCGCGCGCCGACCGGCTCGCGCGCCGCCTCGCGGAGGAGGGCTTCCGGCCCGGCGACCTCGCCGCGGTGTGCCTCGAGCGCTCGCCGGAGATGCTCGTCGCGCTGCTCGCCGTGCTGAACGCGGGCGGCGCGTACGTCCCGCTCGACCCGACGCACCCCGCCGCGCGCCTCGCGTACGTCCTCGAGGACAGCGAGGCGACGCTGCTCCTCACGCAGGGCACGGTGCAGGCGCGGCTCCCGCGGCACGGCGCGAAGACGCTGCTGCTCGACGACGAGGCGCTCTTCACCGACGGCCCCGCGGATCCGCCCGACATCGAGGTGCCGCGCGAGTCGCTCGCGTACGTCATCTACACCTCGGGCTCGACGGGCAAGCCGAAGGGCGTCGAGGTGCCGCACCGCGCGCTCGCGAACTTCCTCGCGTCCATGGAGCGCGAGCCGGGGCTCGGCGCGGACGACGTGCTCGTCGCGGTCACGACGCTCGCGTTCGACATCGCGGGGCTCGAGCTCTTCCTGCCGCTCGTGACGGGCGCGCGGCTCGTGCTCGCCGGCGCGCACGTCACCGCGGACGGCGAGTCGCTCATGGCGCTCCTCGCGCGCAGCGGCGCGACGGTCATGCAGGCGACGCCCGCGACCTGGCGCCTCATGATCGAGGCGGGCTGGGCCGGCGACTCGGGGCTGAAAGCGCTGTGCGGCGGCGAGGCGATCACGCCCGAGCTCGTCGAGCAGCTCCGCCCGCGCGTGCGCGAGCTCTGGAACATGTACGGTCCGACGGAGACGACGATCTGGTCGACGATCGCGCGCCTCGAGCCGCGCGAGCCCGTGACGATCGGGCGGCCCATCGACCGCACGCAGGTGCACGTGCTCGACGGCAACCTCCAGCGGCTGCCCGTCGGCGTCGTCGGCGAGATCCACATCGGCGGCGAGGGCGTCGCGCGCGGCTACCGGCACCGGCCGGGGCTCACCGCCGAGCGCTTCCTGCGCGACCGCTTCCGCACGGAACCCGGCGCGAAGCTCTACAAGACGGGCGACCTCGGACGGTTCCGCGCGGACGGCCGGCTCGAGTGCCTCGGGCGCATCGACCACCAGGTCAAGATCCGCGGCTACCGCATCGAGCTCGGCGAGATCGAGGCGGTGCTCGAGGCGCACCCGGAGGTCAGGTCGGCCGTAGTCATCGACCGCGAGGACGAGAAGACGGGGCGCTACCTCGAGGCGTGGTTCGTCGCGGAGGCCGGCGAGCGGCCGTCGCGCACGTCGCTGCGCGAGCACCTCGCGAAGCAGCTCCCCGACTACATGATCCCGCCCGTGTTCGGCGAGCTCGACAGCATCCCGCGCACGCCGAACAACAAGGTGGACCGCGCGGCGCTCCCGCAGGCGAAGGGCTCACGGCTCGAGGTCGAGCGGCACGTCGCGGAGCCGCGCGACGACATCGAGCTGCGGCTCCAGGCGCTGTGGCGGCGCGTGCTCGGCGTCGAGCGCGTCGGCGTGTCGGACGACTTCTTCGATCTCGGCGGGCACTCGCTGCTCGCGGTGCGGCTGCTGGGCGAGGTCGAGACGTCCTTCGGCTGGACCGTCCCGCTGCCGCGCCTGCTCGAGGCGCCGACCATCGAGCAGCTCGCGACGCTCCTGCGACGTGGCGAGCGGCCGGTGCGCCTCGACGAGCTCATGGTGCTGCGCGAGGCGTCCGGCGAGACGACGCGCCCGCCGGTGTTCTTCATCTGCGGCATCTTCCTCTACCGCGCGCTCGCGCAGCGGCTGCACGAGGGGCACCCGGCGTACGCGGCCTTCCTCCAGGCGGAGGTCGAGATGCTCCACGCGGGGAGCGAGGCGCGCGCGCCCTCCGTCGAGGAGATGGCGGCGCGCTACCTCGAGCTCGTGCGGCGCGAGCGGCCGGAGGGGCCGTACGTGCTCGCGGGCGTGTCCTTCGGCGGCGTGCTCGCGTTCGAGATGGCGCAGCAGCTGCGCGCGGCGGGCGAGGACGTGCCGCTCGTCGCGCTGCTCGACGCGCCGCGCACGGGCGACCGGCGTCCGTCGCTCGCGAGGCGCGCGATGTTCCACGCGCGCAAGGTGCGGCGCGAGGGCGCCGGCTACCTCGCGCGGCGGCTGCGCGGCGGCGCGGCGGACCCCGTGCTCGAGGTCGACCCGGTGCAGGCCGGCGAGGGCGCCGCGCGCACCGCGGAGCTCGGCGCGCTGCGGCAGCGGCTCTTCCTCGACGCGATGCGCCGCTACCGCGCGCGTCCGTACGACGGACGGCTCGAGCTCTTCACGGCCTCACGCCGCTCGGAGGCGGAGCAGCTCGTCGGCGATCCCATCGAGGCCTGGCGCGCGGTCGCCCCGGCCCTCCTCGTGCACACGGTGCCGGGCGACCACCTCGGCATCCTCCGCGAGCCGAACGTCGAGGTGCTCGGCAGCAAGCTGCAGGCGTCGCTCGATGCGGCGTTGGGGGTGGGGGAGGGGTAGGTGGAGTCGGTCGGCGTCGGCCTCCTCCGACGAACGGCGACCGAGACGAGCAAGTCGCCGGAATCGTCGCGCACGCTCCAGGTGCCGGCCAGCCGCCCCCGTCGAGGTCGTTCGCGCCTCGGGCAGCCACTCCGACTCCTACTCGTCCTCCCCGCGATGCGCCGTGGCCTCCTCGTCCACCCAGTCCTCCTCGGTGTAGGTCATCCGATTGCGGCCGGGAACGGTGCGCTGCGGTCCCGGACGATGGAGCGCGCACGACTTGGGCCCGTAGCAGAACGTCTCGACGCGGTAGCGCTTCTGCTCCGGGTTCCAGTGATCCACGATGATCACGACCGGCATCCTGCAACCCCAGCGGCACGTCCGGCAGGAGGCGTCGAACGTCTTCGCCGCCAACCGGCGGTGCCCGCGCGCGCGGTACACCTCAAGCGCCGGTGGGATGCCCGTCCAGGGGGGGCCATCGTCGGCTTCCGGCGCGCGCTCGAGGACCTTCAGACCACGGGTCTTGTAGAACTCCACGGGTTCGATGTGTGGGTCCGGGACGGGCATCGAGACGCCGCGCACCACGTCGCCCGCCCGGAAGGCCAGCTTCGCGTGCGCGGCCTTCCCGATCCCGACCAGGAACTCCCGCGACTCGTCAGCAACCCTTCCGTCGAGCCGGAGCGTGTAGCCGAGGTAGCTGTGCGCCCGCTCGTCGAATGATCTCGTCAGCCGGATGCGAGGTTGCACGGACAGCAGGCAGCCTTCCCACGAGACCTCGGCCGTCATCACCGGCGACCTCCGCGACGTGCCGCACGGACCCGTTCCCAGTACGCGGCGAGCCGCAAGGAGGCCTCCAAGAGGTCCCTCGCGGCGAGACCCGTCTCGGCGACCAGGTCCTCGAAGTCCTCGCGCCATTCCTCCGGGGGCGGCGGCAGCTCGTCGGGCGGTCGTCTTCCCGCCTCGCTGAACGCGCGGTCGATGGCTACGAGGAGGTCAGCGTCCGCGGGCAGCCCGTCACCGATGAGGAGCAGCAGGTCCACGAGGTCCTTGGTGCGCGTGTTGACCCTGTCCGCCCAGGGTCGCGTGTAGGCCGCGAGCTTCTCCGAGAACTGCACGGCACGTGGGACGGCGAGCACGACGCCCGGCGGGATCCCCGCGAACGCGAGGTGATCCTCGCAGCGCAGCACCTCCGGTCTGCCCGGGACGGGACCGTCCAGCCCGACGTCCACGTGGAACCCTCCGTACGGCTTGCCGGCCAGGGTGACGACGAGACGGAAGCGCCAGCCCCCGGTCGCGGGCCCGACGAGGGGCTTGCCTGGACCACGGATCTCGAATCCGAGATGGTCGCCGACGTCGCGTTCGGCCGCGGCGATCAGGTCGTCGAGGATCGCGTCGTGCCCGACCTCGCCACCAGCGGCAGTGACGGTGAAGTCGAGGTCCTTCGTGGTGCGCGCACGCGGCCGCATCCGGAGCTCCATCGCGTAGCCGCCCTTCAGGAGCCACGGGTGCGGGGGCGCGAGGTCGTCGGGCATCGGATCGTGCGACCCGGGTGCGGCGGTCACGAACAGCCGCGCGAGGAGCCGCTCCATGAGCAGCATCTGCCGCAGTGTGTTGAGCGCGACCCCGCGCGTGGCGGCGGTCTGCTCGAGGCGCACCTCGAGCGCCTGCCGGAAGGCGGCTGCCGTGCGGTAGCGGTCCGTCACGCCGAGGTCGCCCTGGCGACGGCCTCCGCGAGCCGCCCGTACCCGGGCTCGGCGGCCGCCGCGCACAGCCGGCTCCTGCGGACGAGGCCGCGCTCCAGCGCCTGCTCGACGGCGAGCTCGAGCTGCTCCCTCGTGACGCCGCGTCCCGTGGACGCGTCGCACAGCGTGCGCAGCGGTTTCGTGACGGAGAACACGGTCCAGGACTCGCACTCGTCGTCGAGAAGTACTGCGCGGTGCAGTACGCAACCTGGTGGCGGCGCCTTGCGGAAGGTCGGCGGCACGGTGAGGTGCACCTGGCGCGGGAGGATGTCGCTGAGCTCTCGCAGCGCGAGCGCCGACTGATGGCTCACCACGGCCTGCGGGCGGCCGGCCCGATCGCGACTCCACAGCGCCAGCCGGACGAGGTCGTCGTGCTCGTCGGCGGGCAGCTCCGGCAGCCGATAGAGGCCGTGCCCCACGCGCTCCAGGTTGCCCGCCCGCACGTGGTAGCTGAGGTGCTGCGGCCCGTACCCCGCCTGACGCGCCTGTGCCGCGGTGACGTACCCTCCCTGGACCTGGGCGACCCGGACCAGGGCCTGCCGCGCCGCCAGGGAGTCTCGATAGGCCATGCACGAACCTTCAAATATTTTGAAGGTTCGTACAAGCATCGAGAACTCCGAGCCGGCTGGGTGGATCGCCGACGGGTCGGCGGTCGTGTGGGCGTTGGGGGACGGCGGCCACGATGGCAGCGACTCTCCGGGTGCGGGGCCCCGGCTCATCACGACGGCGAGCGGTGTGTCGCGTGACGCGGTCTGCAGACATGCGGCTGACCCGAGCCACCCGGCCGGACACCGAGGAGACGCTGCAGATCCACGCCGCGACGGGGAACCGCCTCAGCACGGCGGACCCTGACGTCCCCCCTCGTCCTCGGTCCACGGAGAGAGGGACTTCGAGGGCGCTGACCGAGCTCGATGGACGGGGCGAGGGCTGTGCGGCTGCGCGACGTCGCTACCCCACCAGGTGCCGGATCGAGTCCCACGCGCAGGTGACCTTCGCGCGGCGGCGTTCGTCGTCGCGACCGAGGTGGCGCAGGACGACGAGCAGGTGCAGGAGCACCTGGCTGCCGTGCGCGAGGAAGTGGCCCCAGGCGCCGTGGTGGCGGCGGAGGTAGCGGCGGCTGCTGCGCACCCAGTGCACGGGGGCGTTGCCGTCGAACGGGCGCGCCGCGTCGGCGACGTCGCCGGCCACCGCGGTCGGGCCCTGCGCGGCCGCGGCGCCGAGACCCGCCGGTTCGCGACCGACGCTCGCTCCACCCACGTGGCGCGCCGTCGCGCCGGCGACCCACGCGCCCTCCCAGCCCGCGTCCGCCATGCGACGGCACCAGTCGAGCTCCTCGAAGTAGAGGAAGAAGCCGTCGTCGAGGGGGCCGACGTCGTCGATCGCCTCGCGGCGCACGAGGAGGCAGGCGCCGGACAGCCAGTCGGCGCGCAGGTCGCGCTCGTAGCCGTGCGCGGCGTGCAGGTCGACGGTGTGGCGTGAGCCGGGGCGGCGCTGCGGGCCGCCGAGCATCGCCCACGCGCTGCTGAACACGGTGGGGAAGCGGCGCGCGGACGGCTGCGTGCGACCGGCCGCGTCCTCGAGGCGCGGGCCGCAGTAGCCGACCTGCGGGTGCTCGTCGAGGTGGGCGACGAGCGTCGCGAGCGCGCCGGGCAGGAGCTCCGCGTCCGGGTTGAGCAGCAGGACGTGCCGCCCGCGCGCGAGCGCGAGACCGACGTTGCAGCCCGCCGCGAAGCCCGCGTTCCAGCCGTGGCGCACGAGCCGCACCTCGGGGAACTCGCGCTCCACGAGTTCCGGCGACCCGTCACGGCTCGCGTTGTCGACGACGAAGGTCTCGACCGACACGCCCTCGGCCGCCGCCGCGCGCACGGACTCGAGGCACGCGGCGAGCAGGTCCGCCGTCTCGTAGCTCACGACGATCACGGAGACGTCGGGGTCGCGGGATCCTCCGGCGGCTCCGGAGCTCGCGCCGGGTTTCGTGTCGTTCGTCACAGGTGCGGTCCCCTCGCCGTGGCGAGTCGCATTCACGAGGCATTCTCAGGCCGGTCCGTCGGTCCTTCGCGCACCGGAGTCCGCCTTCTCGAACGTTCCGCTGGCGGTCTCGCGCGCGACCGTGTCGCACCGAGCGCCGAGGGTATCAGCTCACGGACTCGACGTCCGCGTGAGCCGTCCGCGCGTGCCACGGCCGGGAAGCCGGGGGGCGCTCGTCCACGCGCCTGGCCGGAAGCGGCGCCCGGTCGACAGGCCGCAGACGCCGGTGCCGCCACCGCACGTCGAACACCCGCCAGGCCGCCTCGAGCTGGATGGCGAGGTTCATCTTGGATTCGCCGGCACGACGCTGCGGGAAGGCGATGGGCGTCTCGACGATGCGATACCCGAGCCGGTGGGCAAGCGAGGCCGTCTCGACCTGGAAGACGTAGCCCTCGCTGCGGATGCGCCCTGCGACGTCCATGCCGAGGAGCGTCTCCCGTCGCCAGAGGCGGAAGCCCCCCGTGGCGTCCTTCAGCGGCACGTCGAGCAGGACGTTGACGTAGAGCGCGTTCGCGAACCGGCTCAGCAGCCGGCGCCACCACGGCCAGTCCTCGCCGAGCCGGCCGCCCCGCGCGTACCGCGAGCCGAGCACCATGTCGGCGCCCTCGCGCGCGAGCACCTCCAGCATGCGCGGGATGCATGCCGGCGGGTGCGAGAAGTCGCAGTCCATCTGGACGACGAGGTCCGCGCCGCACCCGAGCGCCCTGCCGAACGCCGCGACGTACGCCGTGCCGAGGCCGCCGCGACGGCCGCCGAGGTCGCCGAGGTGCAGGACGTCGACCCGACCCGCGTGCTCGCGCGACAGCTCGTCCGCGAGGTCGCCCGTGCCGTCCGGCGAATCGTTGTCCGCGATGAGCACCGACAGCTCGCACTCCGGCACATCGAGCGCGAGGAGCTCCTCGATCATCGGGCGGAGGTTCTCCGCCTCGTTCAGCGTGGGCAACACCACCGTCAGGCGCATGGTGGACTCCCTCCGTCTCCACGTACGGTCTTCCGATGTCCAGGCTAGAGCGTCGCGGCGAGTCCGCCAAGGGGGGCGCTCGCCGGCATGCGCTGAGCGAGCCCTGCGACGTGCTCCGAACGCACGTCGTGTGTTCTCCGAAGGAGCACGCGCAGGCGAGTGCGCGTCTGCGCGCGGTGCCCGAGCACTCGTTCGGGAACGGCCGTTCCGGCCAACGCCACGATTTTCGCTCTTGCCGGATTCCGGAAGCTCGTCGAGGGTGACTTCCGAAGCGGGAGAACAGCACGACGCGCGAGAGCTGGAGACCTTCGCGTGTCGATCGTCGACTCCCGCCCGGAGTTGAAACGAATGTCGCGCTTGGAAGGCGGCATCCCGCGGTCCGGTGCGTCCGGCCGCACGGATGCCGGGGAATCCGCAGACGTGCAGCCGCTCCGGCGTCCGGACACGTACCGCCGGGGCGGCCGTCCTGCCCCGGGTCCGCGCCTGCTCGTGCTCAACGAGCGGTGCCATCGCAACCCGCTCGCCGGCGGCGCCGAGACGCACCTGTTCGAGGTCTTCCCGCGGCTCGTGGAGCAGGGCATGCAGGTGGACCTCCTGTGCTGCGGATTCGACGGCGCGCCGGAGCACGAGGTGCACCGCGGCGTGGCGATCCACCGCATCGGGCGGAGGGTGTCGTACTACGCGCGGGTCCCGTTCGAAGTGCGGCGGCGGTTGGCGGCCGGCACCGTGGACCTCGTCGTCGAGGACCTCAACAAGCTGCCGTTCCTCACCCCGCTCCACGCGCGGGTGCCGGTCGTCGTGATGCACCATCACCTGCACGGGCTGACGGCGTTCCGGCAGGTGGGGCCGCACCTGGCCGCGGCGAGCGTCGCGCTCGAGCAGCTCATCCCGCTGGTCTACCGGCGCTGCCGGGTGGTCACGGTGAGCCCCAGCAGCAAGATCGATCTCGTGCGCCGGGGCCTGCCCGAGGAACGCATCGACGTGGCGCTCAACGGCATCGACCACGCGCTGCACCGGCCGGCGCCGCTGGGCGGCCGCCGGCCGCACGTCGTCGTGCTCGGGCGCGTGGAGCCCTACAAGCGCGTGGACCTCGTGCTGCGCGCGCTGCCGCGGATCGTCGCGGCGGTGCCGGACGTGCAGGTCTCCGTCGTCGGGCGCGGACAGGAGACCGGGAGACTGCGGCGCCTCGCACGCTCGCTCGGCGTCGAGCAGCATGTGCGCTTCCACGGATTCGTCTCCGAGGAGCGCAAGGTGCAGCTGCTCCAGGACGCCGCCCTGCTCGTGCAGTGCAGCCGCAAGGAGGGCTGGGGCCTCACGGTCGTGGAGGCGTACGCGTGCGGGACGCCCGTGGTCGCCACGGACGTGCCGGGTCTCCGCGACTCCGTGCAGGACGGCATGACCGGCCTGCTCGTGCGGCGCGCCCGGCCCGCCGCGCTGGCGGCGGCGGTCAACCGGCTGCTGCTCGACGAGCCCAAGCGGCTTCAGCTCGCGCGCTTCGCGCGGGTCTTCGCGATGCGGTTCTCGTGGGACGCGAGCGCGCGGGACGTGGCGTCGGCCGTGCACCGGGCCGTCGCGGATCGGCGAAGCGCGCGCGGTGCGAGCCTGCTCGGGCGTCTGCTGCATCGGCAGCCGGTGTCCGCCCCGGTCGCGGGAGCCGACGCATGAGCCGGCGGCGGACTCGTGGGCGCAGCGCAGCGACGAGCCGGTCGCCGGGGGCGGCGGCAGGTCGCGCGACCGCGCGGCGAGACCGCCCGGCCGACACGCCCCGCCTGCCCTGGACCACGCGGCGTCACCTCCTCCGTCACTTCGAGCAGTACGCGGACGACGAACTCGCGGCGGTCACGGATCTGTCTCCCGGACAGGTGAGGGCGTTCCTGGAGTCGCGCGGCGCGCACCGGACCGAGGCGCAGCGGGGTCGCATCGCCAAGCGCGGGCCCGTCGCGGCGCCGGCGCCCTGGACGCCGGCCCGTGTCCGCGAGGTCGCGACGCGCGCCGAGACCCGCCCGCTGGATCGGCTCGACGCGCTGCTCTTGCTGCTCATGTTCTCCGCGTCGCTCGTGCTCTACGCGCTCACCGCGGCGCACACGGTGACGGGCGAGGACGCGGGCGAGCTGCTCGCCGCCGCGCACGGGCTCGGCGTGCCGCACCCGCCCGGCTACCCGCTCTGGACGCTGCTGGCGCACGGCTTCGACCGCCTGCTGCCGTGGGGCACGACGGCGTGGCGCGTGAGCCTGCTGTCCGGCGTGACGAGCGCCGCGGCCAACACCGTGCTGCTCGCGATCGCGCTCAAGACGCTCCGGCACCGCGCGGCCGCGTGGACGGGCGCCGCGCTCTTCGCGGTCTCGCTCACGCACTGGCTGCAGGCCGTCATCCCCGAGGTCTACGGCCTCAACTCCCTCCTCCTCCTCTCGGGCGTCCTCCTGCTCGTGCGGCTGCGGGAGCGCGCGTCGCCGCGGCGACTCGCGACTCTCGCGGCCGTGTGCGGGCTCGGCCTGGCGAACCACACGTCCGCGGTGCCCGTCGCGGCGGTGCTCGCCGTCGGCGCCGTGCTCGTGGCGCCGCAGCTCCTCCGGCGCCCGGCCGTCGTGGCGGGGGCCGTGATCGCGGGCCTCCTGCCGCTGCTGCTCTACGCCTATCTGCCGTGGGCCTCGGCGCGCGACCCGTACCTCGACTGGGGGAACCCGGAGACGCTCGACGCCTTCGTGGCCCACGTGAGCCGGGCCCAGTACGCGTCGCTCGAGGAGGGCCGGCTCGCCGCGGCGGACTACGCCTCATACCTCGAGCGCCTCGGTGTGCTCGCGGCTTCCATGGCCGAGCAGTTCGGCAGCCCGTGGGTGCTGCTCGCGGCGCTCGTGGGCTTCTACGCGATGGCCGTGAGGCAGCCGGGCCCGTGGATCGTGCTCCTGGCGATGGGCTGGCTGTGCACCATCGGCATCACGCAGTACAGCAACTTCTCGCTGGACCGCGAGCACGTCTACGCGAACCGCATCTTCTTCATCCCCGCCTGGGCGACGCTCGCGTGGCTCGTGGCGGGCGGTCTCGACACGCTGCTCCTCGGCCTGCGACGCGGACGGGCGCTGCGCGCGTCGAAGCCGGCGATGGCGCTCTGCGGGCTGGGCGTGCTCCTCGCGCTCCTCCCGGCCGCGCGGCACCTGCCGCGGGCCGACCGCAGCGGCACGACCCTCGTGGCCGACTACGGCAAGGCGCTGCTCGACGGCATGGGCCCGGGCGCGCTCTACATCCCGTCGAGCGACCACGGCACCTTCCCGGTGCTCTACTGGCAGGCCGTGCACGGCCTCCGCCCGGACGTCGTCGTCGCGGACAAGTGCGGCGGCATCGAGGTCGCCGTGGCGGCACGCGTGCTCTCGGAAGCGGAGCTCCGCGACCTCGCCCGGCTCTCCGCCGGCGAGCGCAACGCCGAGATCGAGCGGCGGCTCGTCGAGCGCTGGCCCGGGCCGGTCTACTTCTCCAAGCGTCGGCTGCCGGGCGACGTGGACCGGCTGCTCGAGCCCGCGGGGCTGCTCTTCCAGTCCATGACGCCCGAGGAGGCGGCGGCCTGGTGGGCGCCTGCCGACGACGGCGGCGCGCCGCCCGGGCTCGCCGCGTGGGACGCGCTGGCGCACCTCGACCTGGAGGGCGCGCGGGACGCGGACGAGTTCAGCGTTCAGCTCGTGCGCGCGGGCGTCCGGTACATGAAGGGGCTGGCTCAGCTGAAAGGCGGCCGGGAGGAGGCGGCCTTCGCGACGTGGGCGGCCATCGATGGCGACCTGGCGCCGCTCAAGCAGGTGCTCAACAACGTGGGCAGCGCGCTCGCCGACCTCGGCCGAGCGGACGACGCTTACGACTTCTTCCTGCGCGCGCTCGACGAGGACCCGGACTACGTCCTCGCGCTGCGCAACGCGGCCACGGTGCTCGTGACGATGGGCCGGCACGAAGAGGCGCTCGCCCACCTCGACCGGGCGCTCCACGCAGAGCCCGACGCGCGGCCCATCCGCGTCGACCGTGATCGCGTGCTCGCGCACTTGAACGAAAGGATCGCGGCCCTCGCCGCCGACGCCGCGGCGCCGCCGCCCGGCAGCCCGTGGCAGGACGCCCTGCCGGGACACGCCGGGCACGTCTCCGACGGCGACGAGCTGATGCTCCTGCAGTCGGCCGTGCCGCATCCGCCGACGCCGCAGATGCCCGGCGGACGCACGAGCGGCGTAGTCGGCGCGCCCGTGCCGCCCGACCCCGTCCGAGACATCCTGCCCGACCTGGGTATGGCCCCGACCCACCCGCTCGACAGCGGGGGGAGCCTGCCGTGACGGGCCGAGACCGAACGCACACACCCGAAGACCTGTCCATCCGGACTTGGAGAAGAAAATGAGCTGGTCCCAGCAGAGAGCCCGTCGACTGTTCGTGTACCTCATGGTGGCGTTCCTCGCGCTGCCGCCGGGTTTCGGGACGAGCCGTCTGTTCGCCGCGTCGCGCACGTCGGCGCTGACCCGCGGGAGCAAGCTCGAGACCTTCCGCAACCCGCAGGTCAGCTCGAGCCGGATGAACCGCTTCCTCTACCCGCTCGGCCCTTCGGCGCTCGTGGGCGGCGGCGGGCAGGGCCTGAAGACCCCGGCCGCCAAGGGCTACGGCGGCGGCGACGGGCCGCCCAGCCTGTGGCTGCCCAACGGCGGCATGGTGGTCTGGGTCGAGACCGACCTCACGCTGCCCGGCGTGGGCCTCCCGCTGACCTTCGAGCGCGTCTGGCGCGGCTCGGTCACCGGTTACGACGGTCCGCTCGGCCTCGAGTGGGAGTTCAACTGGAACAAGAGGCTCTTCGAGGAGGGCGACGACGACGTCGTCTTCTACGACATGGGTCGCGCCGAGACGTACGACGAGTCCTCGGGCAGCTACACCTCCCCGGCCGGGCGTTACGACACGCTGGCCAAGGACACCACGCCGGACCCGGACGTGTTCACGCGGGCGGACAAGTGGGGCGTCGTCGAGACCTACGAGGACGAGGGCGGCGGCTGGTATCGCCTGACGGAGATCGAGGACCTCAACGGCAACACGCTGAGCTTCACCTACAACGGTAGCGATCAGCTCACCACGGTCACCGACACGCTGGGTCAGGACACCACGCTGACCTACGACGGCAACGGTCGCATCACGCGCGTGGAGGACCACGCGAGCCGCCAGTGGGACTACGCCTACGACGGATCGAACAGGCTGAGCACGGTGACGGACCCGCTCGACGAGGTGACCACCTACGAGTACGACGGGAGCGATCGGCTCTCGGCCGTCAACCTCCCGGAAGACGGAGTGAGCAACGACAGCTACACCTGGTCGTACGACGGCACCACGGGCGACGTGACGACCATGTCGCTGAACGGCTCGGACTACACGATCGCGTACGACACGACCGAGCGCGAGACGACGGTGACGGACCGCGAGGGGAGCGCGACCAAGTACACCTACAACACGAGCGACCTCATCACGAAGCGTCAGGTGACGATCGGCGGGACCACCCACACGACCAACTACTCGTACAACTCGGACGCCGAGGTCACGCTCGTCACCTTCCCGCGCAGCAACCAGGTGGCGTACACCTACGACGGCGACGGGAACATCCTGACGGTCAAGTTCAAGGAGGACGAGAACGACACGACGCCGGTGACGTGGACGTACACGTACACGACGAACAGCCGGCTGGACACGCTCCAGGATCCCAACGGCAACACCTGGGACTACGACTACGACACCGACGGCAACCTGACCAAGATCACGGCGCCCTCGGTCACGGTCCCGAGCGGCATCGCCACCTCCGACAAGAACGGCAACTCCACCAACGACGGGACCATCGTCACGGAGTACACCTACGGCTCGACGGGTCTGCTCACGAGCATGACGGACCCCGTGGGCACCGTCACCGACTACACGTACACGACGGTCAACAGCAAGTCGGCGTACCTCAAGGACGTCAAGCGCGACACGGCGACGGGCGGACTGGACCTGGTCACCACGTACGCCTACGACTCCAAGGGCAACGTGACGTCCGTCACGGACCCCGAGGGCAACGTGACGACGCTCACGGTGGACGCCATGAACCAGGTCACGCAGGTGGCCGAGCCGCTGGGGGTCACGAAGACCACGACCTACGACGGCAACGGCCGGGTCACCCAGACGCAGGTGACCAACGACACGACCGTCGGCAACACGCTCTACACCGAGGTCTTCGAGTACGACGCAGCGAACAACCTGACCAAGGTCAAGCGGGACGTGAACTCGACGACCACGCTGGACACGGTCTACGCCTACGACGACAGCGACCGCCTCACGTCCGTGACGAGCCCCGAGGGCGACGTGACGTCCTACGTCTACGACGACCGCGGCCAGCGGACGTCGAGCACGCAGGAGTCCACGGCCGGCGATCTCGTCAGCGAGACGGCCTACGACGGCAACGGCAACGTGACGTCGCGGACGGACCCGCTCGACAACGTGACGACCTACACCTACGACGACCTCGACCGCCTGACCAAGGTCACGGATGCGGAGGGTCACTACCGGACGATGTCCTACGACGAGGCCGGGAACCTCGTGACGACCAGCTGGTACAACGCGTCCGACACGAAGCTGGCGGAGACGACGAACGCCTACGACCAGGCGAACCGGCTCTACAAGACCGAGCGCCTCGCCAAGAAGGCGGACCTCAGCACGAACCTCGGCGACGGCACGCAGACCAAGACGGTCTGGCGTGACGAGCGCGGCGCGGTCCTCGAGTACACGGGCGACATCTGCGGCTGCGGTGCGTACACCTACGAGTACGACGCCGTGGGCCGCCGCCTGAAGACCAAGGACCCCATGACGGACCAGAACCAGGTGGTCCTGGAGTACGACGACAACGGCAACGTGACGAAGCGCACGCGCAAGGACGCGAGCCAGAACACCTCGCTCGAGGCGGACAAGGACATCGTCACGGAGTACGTGTTCGACGCGCGGAACCGCATGACGACGCGCAAGGACCGGCTGAACGGCTCGACGACCTTCGACACGACGTACACCTACGGCAAGCGCGACCAGCTCACGCAGGTCACCGACGCCGAGGGGCGCGTGACCACGTACGAGCACAACGAGCAGCTCTGGAAGACCAAGGAGACGCAGGAGACGTCGGGCAGCGACGTGATCACGGAGTTCACGTACGACGACGACGGGCACGTGCTCACCTACAAGGCCAAGAACAGCACCACGGGCGACCAGACGACGACCTACGCGTACGACGACTACGGCCGCCTGACGAAGACGACCTGGCCCGACACCGAGGAGACGCTGCAGACGTACGACGCCGCGGGGAACCGGATCAGCACGACGGACCCGAACGGCACCGTCGTCGTCTGCGCCTACGACGACAACAACCGCGTCACGGCCAAGGACATCACGCTGGCGACGAACGTCATCGGCATCACGGACCTGGACTACACCTACGACGGCATGGGCCGCATGCTGAGCGCGGATGCCGCGGAGGGCGTGAGCTTCACCTCGGTGATCGAGTGGACGTACAACACGCTCGGCAAGCCGGAGACGGAGAAGCAGGTCATCGACGGCAACAACTCCGGCAACGGCTACACGCTCACCTACACCTGGAACGAGAAGGGCCAGAAGACGGGGGTGACGTACCCCTTCGGCGGCGACTCGATCACGTACGACCGGGACGACCTGGACCGGGTGGACACGATCTCACGCGGCTCGGCCGAGGTCGTGGACTACACCTTCAGCGGGCCGCGGGTGCTGCGGAAGGAGTTCCCGGGCTCGGAGGCGCTCTACACCTACGACGGCTACGGGCGGCTCGACGAGATCCACCACAAGGATCTCTCGTCGGGGAACACGCTCGCGAAGTTCGAGTACGGGTATGATGACTCGCACCTCGCGATCTGGATGGACAAGCATTTCTACGACGACGTGGCGAACACCCGCATCCTCACCGACACGAGCGACGAGGGCGACCAGTACGCCTACGACGGTGCGAAGCGGCTCGTCACCGTGCTCCGCGGGGTCCCCTCGGCGAACATCACCACCGACATGGCCACGAACATCACGAACGGCCACTACGACGACAAGGTGGAGTACGTGTACGACCAGACGGGCAACCGCACGAGCTGGAAGCTGGACGGCTCGACGGAGCAGACGTACGAGCACAACACGGTCAACGAGATGACCAAGGAGGGCGCGTCGACGCTCGTCTACGACGACAACGGGAACTTCACCGGGTCGAGCAACGCGCACCAGTACCAGTGGAACAATCAGCTGGCGGCCCACGACAACGGGACGAAGGAGTTCACCTGGCACCATGACGCGCTCGGGCGTTCCATCCAGCGGGACACGGCCGGCGAGACGAACGTC
>JAUIEF010000113.1 GCA_030428785.1 bacterium | reverse complement strand
AGTCAGGTGACCATCGAGGTCGGGGAGTCCCGTGGGTGGCGAACGCAGTGAGCCACCGCCGAACTCTCGCGAAGCGAGAGGAGGCTTCGGGTTCGGCTTCGGGTTCGGCTTCGGGTTCGGCTTCGGGTTCGGCTTCGGGTTCGGCTTCGGGTTCGGCTTCGGGTTCGGCTTCGGGTTCGGCTTCGGCGTCGGCTTCGGCCGAGAACGCGCTCCCGTTCCCTACACCCCGAGCACCCCCCGCGCGTCCTCCACCACCTGCGCGAGACAACCCGCCTCGAACGGCGACCGCAGCCCCGCGCTCTCGACGAGCTTCCGGAACGGCAGCGACCCGCCGCGCGCGCAGAGCTCGACGTAGCTGTCCCACGCGCCCTTCCGGTCGGTGCGCGCGCGGCTCCAGAACTGGAGCGCGCAGGTCGCGGCGAGGGTGTAGTCGATGTAGTAGAACGGGTACGCGTAGACGTGCCGCTGGTACTGCCAGTAGCCGCCCTGCGCGGGGTGGGTGAGGTCGCCGTAGTCGCGCCAGGGCGCGTACGTCGCCTCGAGCTCCTTCCACAGGGCGTGCCGGTCGGCGGGCGAGGCGTCGGGGTTCTCGTAGACCAGGTGCTGGAAGTGGTCGACGGCGACGCCGTACGGGAGGAAGGTGAGCTGCTCGGCGAGGTGCTGGCGGCGGAAGTCGTCGGCGTCGTCGCCGAAGAAGCGCTCCATCTCCGGCCAGCACAGGAACTCGAGGCTCATGGAGTGGATCTCGGCGGACTCGCTCGTGCAGCCCACGTAGTCGAGGAGCGCGTTGTCGCGGCTGCTGTAGCGCTGGAAGGCGTGGCCGATCTCGTGGGTGAAGACGCGCGCGTCGCCGGGCGTGCCGTTGAAGTTCGCGAAGACGAAGGGCACGCCGTAGTCGGGGAACCAGGTGCAGAAGCCGCCGAAGGCCTTGCCGTCGCGCGTCTCGAGGTCGAGCAGGCCGTTGCGCACCATGAGCCGGAAGAAGTCGGAGAGGCCGGGGTGGAGCGCGTCGAACATCTCGGCGGCGCGGGCGGTCATCCACCCGGCGTCGCCGCGCGGGGCGGGCGCGCCCTGCGGGCGGTGGACCTTCTCGTCCCAGGACATGACCTTGTCGACGCCGAGCGCCTCGGCCTGCCGCGCGACGAGCTCCTCGCAGAGCGGGACGACGCGCTCGAGGACCTCCTTGCGGAAGCCCTCGACGTCGCGGCGGTCGTAGTCGACGCGGCGCTTCCGGGCGTAGCCGACGTCGACGAAGCTGTCGTGGCCGAGCGTGCGGGCCATGCGCGCGCGGAGCGTGACGAGCTCGTCGAAGAGGCCGTCGAGCTTCGGGCGCTCCGTGTCGAACCAACCCCAGAGCGCGCGGGCGGCGGCCTCGCGGCGCGCGCGGTCGGGACCGCCCTGCGCGCCGACGAGCGTCGACAGCCCGGCGGTGCCGTCCTCGAACGGGATGCGCGCGCCGCCGACGGCCTCGATGTAGGAGGCGACGAGCTTCTGCTCGGCGACGAGGTCGTCCTGGATGTCCGGGGCGAAGGCGGCGCGGTCGCACTCCCAGAGGTCGAAGGCGTGCCCGGCGCCGAAGCGCTCCCGGAAGTCGTCGCGGTGCGGGCTCTCGAGGAGCGCGCGCTTCACGCGCAGCTCGAGGTCGGTGTACCGCGGCATGAAGGCGTCGACCTCCTCGCGCTCGCGGCGCCAGCGCTCGTCCGTCGTGTCCTGGTTGAAGTGGAGGTGCGCCATGGCCGCCCAGGTGGAGACCGAGCCGCGGAGCGCGTCCCAGCGGCGCACGGCCTCCGCGCGGCGCGCCGGGTCGTCCGACCCGGTGACGTCGCGCGCGACGTCCTCGAAGGCGTCGCGCAGCGCGTCCAGGTCGGGCGCCGCCGTGGACATCTCGTGGAAGGGCGTCTCGGTCGTCGGGCTCGACTGCGGCATGGGGGCGGGGCTCCTCGGTGGTCGGGCGGCGTGCCGTCGGGCGGGCCGACGAGCGGGCCATGGTAGGCTCCCGGACGCGATCCGGCACGTCCGCGGGCCCCCCGGAGCGGACGACGGCCGCGCGGCGAACAGGGTCCGGGCCTCGGCGGCGTCGCGGCACGGGCGACCGGGGTGTCGGGAGACGACGCGATGGACGCTCGACGGCGGGACGGACGGGACGGACGGGACGGACGGGACGGCGGGCGGCGCGACGCGCGTGGTGATCGGCGACGCGGACGACGTGCGCGACGCGACGGGCGGGCGTCCCGGTGCACGGCGAACGTCGCGCTCCTCGGCGCGGTGCTCGCGACGCTCGCGGCCTGCGCGGCGCCCGACGGCGGCGACGCGGCGCGAGCCGACGGCGCGCCCGTCGCGGCGGCGGACGCCTGGCGCGCGGAGCTCTCGTCCTGGCGCGCGGAGCGCGAGGCGGCGCTGCGCAGCGCCGAGGGCTACCTCGCGCTGAGCGACCTCGTGTGGCTCGCGGAGGGACCGAACGCGATGGGCGCCGACCCGTCCTGCGCGGTCGTGCTCGCCGACGACGGCCTGCCTCCGCACCTCGGCGTGCTGCACCTCGAGGACGGCGTCGTCACGCTGCGGAGCCCGTCGCCGGTGCTGCGCCTCGACGGCGAGCCGATCGTCGGGCCGCGCGCGCTCTCCTCGGACGCCGACGGCGCGCCCGACCGCCTCGAGGCCGGGCGCCGCACGGTGTGGATCGTCGAGCGCGCCGGGCAGGTCGGCGTGCGCGTGCGCGACCCGGAGAGCCCGGTGCTCGCCGCCTTCGCGGGGACGTCCTGGTACGCGCCCGACCCGCGCTGGCGCGTCCCCGCGCGCTTCGTGCCGCACGACGCGCCGCGCCCGGTGGACGTCCCGAACATCCTCGGCAGCACCTATGACGACGTGTCGCTCGGCGTGGTCCGCCTCGAGCTCGACGGCGCGCCCGTCACGCTCACCGCGACGGGCGCCGACGCGGCGTCCATGTTCGTGATCTTCGGCGACGCGACGAACGGCGACACGACCTACGGCGGCGGGCGCGTGCTCGACCTGCCGGCGCCCGGCCCCGACGGCGCGCTCGAGCTCGACTTCAACCGCGCGTACAACCTGCCCTGCGCGTTCACGCCGTACACGACCTGCCCCATGCCGCCCGCGGGCAACCGCCTCGCCGTCGCCGTCGAGGCGGGCGAGCGCGTGCCGGACGACGCCTGAGCGCCGCGCGGCGGGGGCGCCCCGCTACTTGAGGTACCCGAGCGCCTTGAGGTCCGACGTCACGTCATCCTCGAGCTCGGTGGTCACGGGCGCGAACGAGAGCCCGCGGTCGCCGGCCGCCTTGCGGAGCAGCGCGACGTCGCCCCAGGGGTCCTCGCCGAGGTCCGCCGTCTCGCGCGGGTCGCCCGCGAGGTCGTGGCTGTGCCGCGCGACGGTCTCGTTCGTCGCGGGGTCGAGGAAGCGGATGGACTTGTGCTGCCCGTGCACGATGCAGTCGGACGCGCGCCCGAACGCGGAGTGGCGCGCGTAGAGCACGCGGTCGTCGGGGAGCGGCGCGCCGTCGCGGATGGCCGGCAGCAGGCTGCGGCCGGGCAGCGGGAGCGGCGGCTCGACCTCCAGCCAGTCGAGCAGCGTCGGCAGGACGTCCACGTTGCTGCACGGCTCCTCGAGCACGCGCGGCGTCGTGACGTGCCGGCTCGGCAGCACGACGAACGGGATGCGCAGGTTGAAGTCGTGCAGCGTCGCCTTGTTCTTGCGGAAGTCCGGGCCCGCGCCGACCTCCTCGTCGTCGTCGAGCGCCTGGCCGTGGTCGGCGGTCACGACGAACAGCAGGTCGTCGCCGTAGCGCTCGGTGAAGAGCTCGTGGAGCTCGAGGATCTTGCCGTCGGTCCACGTGATGGACGAGGCGTAGTCGCCGGGGAAGGGCGCGCCGTCCCACGGGCCGTGCACGTCGATGTAGTGCACGTAGGTGAACTCGGGGCCCTCGAGCGGACGGTCGCGGAAGTGCTTGCGCACGGCCTTGTTCACGCTGTCCGCGAACATGCTCGGGCGCCACACCTTGCGCGCCTTGCCGCGCCGCGCGCCCTGGCTCCCGATGAAGTGGATGTCGTAGGTGTCGAACCCGTCGTGGAAGCTGTTCCAGTCGTGGAAGAACGGGTTCGTGACGAAGGCCGCCGTCGCGTAGCCCTCGCCGGACAGGATCTCGTGGAGCAGCGGCAGCTCGGGGTCGAAGGTGCGCAGCCGGTTGCCCTCGTGCTCGCCGTCGGCGCCGTGCTGCTGCGGGTAGAGGCCGGAGAAGAGGCTGAGCACCGAGGGGTACGTCCACGGCGCGACCGAGCGCATGGTCGTCGCGCGCACGCCGCGCTCGGCGAGCGCCATGAGCCCCGGCGCGTGCTCCTCCATGCTGTCCGCGCGGAGCTGGTCCACGAGCACGAGCACGACGTGCGGCCGGGGCGGCGGCGTCCGGTCCGCGTCGGAGGACGCGTCACCGCACGCGACGACGAGGGCGGCCGCGAGCAGGCACGCGACGAGGGGGCGGGGCATCGGCGCGGTCCTCAGAAGATGAGCGGGTTGACGACCGTGAACTTCACTTTCAGCTTCTTGGTCTTCACGCCGTCGCTCACGAGGATCACGGCGGACCACTTGCCGATATCGTCGAAGGTGGGCGTCCAGGTGATCGTGCGCGTCTCCTCGTCGAAGGTCGCGCCGCGGGCAAAGACGCCCTTGTCGTCGACCGCCGTGAAGGTGAGCTCGTCGCCGTCCCGGTCCGTCGCGAAGACGGGCAGCACGGTCTCCCAGCCGACGAGCGCCTGGACCTTCTTGACCTTGGCGGGCGACGGCGGCCGGTTCTTCTCGACGACCGTGTCCATCGGGAGGACCTTGAACTTGTAGCGGAACGTCTTGGGCTTCTTGAGCAGGCCGTCGTCGGCCGTCGCGAGGAAGGAGTACTTGCCCGCGGGCCCGCCCGGCCAGCTCACCGTGCGCGTCACCGCGTCCCAGCTCGCGCCCGGCAGGTCCGTGAGGTCGACCTGGACGTCGAGCTCGTCCGACGCCGTGTCGAGGTCCGTCACGATGACCGGGAGGTCGATCGCCTCGCTCTCGAGCAGCGTCGGCTTGTAGACGGCCGCGACGGGCTTGCGGTTCTTGAAGCTCGAGAGGTCCGGCGGGTCCTCGCTGATGACGACGCGCCGATAACGCTTCTTCTGGAGGTCGATGAGCGAGGCGCCCGTCTGGTCGTAGAACTCGCCGTCGAAGCGCAGCGCGAAGAAGGTGTCGTCGAGCACGGCGAGGTCGACGAAGACCTTCTCGGGGTCCAGGCCGTCGCCGGGCAGGACGACGAGCGGGTTCTCGAGGTCGTCCGAGCGGAAGACCGCGCCGTCCTGGCGGAGCGCGTAGAAGGTGCCGTCCTCGGCGAACTCGAGGTCGACGTAGAGGTCCGCGACGGTGAAGGCGAGCGTGTCGGGGAAGGGGAGCGCGCCGACCTCCATCGCCTCGGGCGGTCCCTCCGGCGGGTCGCCCTCGCCGGTGCCGCCGCCGCCGCCGTCGAACGGGCCGCTCGGCGCGCCGGGGTCGACGCCGCTGCTCGCGTCGAACTCCGTCCAGTCGAACGCGTGGATCCGACCGTCCGCGCGCAGCCCGTGCACCATGTCGGTGCTCGGGTCGACGGCGAGCCGCACCCAGGTCGTGTCGAAGAACTGCCCGTCGAGCGCGCCGTCCGTGTCCGGGTCGCCGCGGACGCCCGGGCCGCCGACGAGCATCATGCCCGGCGTCGCGAGGTCCGAGCCGAAGACGCCGCCGTCCGTGCGCAGCGCGAAGACGTCGGGGCCCTCCATGAACGGGTCGACCTCCGGCGCGACGACGTCGATGAAGATGTAGCTGTGCGCCGGGTACTGCACGCTCGTGTCGTCGTCCCGTGCGAGTAGGCCGTCCGCGCGCAGCGCGTAGAGCGCGTCGGAGCGCGCGAGGTTGAGCCAGCTCGTCGCGCCCTCGAGCGACTCGAAGGGCAGCGTGCGGATCTTCTTGCCGTTCTCGTGGACCCGGCCGTCGATGCGCAGCGTCCAGCGGTCGCTGCCGACCACGGCGACGTCGACCCACTGCTGCTCGGGGAACTGGACCGGGCTCTCCGTCGGGTCGAACTTGCTCTTGAGCTTCTCGAGCACGGTCCCGCCGACGGACAGCAGGCCGCGGTCGTTGAGCGTGTAGACCACGGGGCCGGAGGGCGGCGGGTCGCCCGCGAGCGCGGGGCCGGCGAGGAGGGCCGCCGCGAGGGCGGGCAGCGCGAGCCGGGTCGCGGCGGCGCGGACGGGGCGCGGGGAGCGGAGGGTGGGGGGCATGGGGGAGTCCTCGGGAGGGCCGGGGTCGCGACACCGGCGGCGGATCGGGGAGGCGAGGGCTCGGATGAGAGCGCGTCCGTCCCCCAGTGTAGCGTGGTCCTCGCGGACGGTTCGACCGCCCGGCTCGCGCGTTCCTTCCCCGTGCGCGCGCCCGCGCGACCCCCGCTCGGCCGCCGGCTCGGCGGTCCGGCGGGGCCCGCGCGCCCGCTATGATCGGCCGCCATGGATCCCGTCCGTCGCCCGACGTCCCGCGGAGGTGCGCCCGCTCGCTCGCGCCCGCTGCTGCTCCTCCTCTTCCTGCCGCTCGTCCTCGCGGCGAGCTGGAGCGACGAGCGGGTGCTCGACCCGGAGATGCACCACTTCGGCGACAGCGAGACCCCCGAGTGGCCGGAGGCGTCGCCGACACCCACCGCCGGCCGCTACGAGCTCGTCTTCGAGGCCTCGGCGAACGACGTCGAGCACGTGCTCGTCCTCGCGCAGCGGCACGTGAACGACGCCTGGTCGGTCGTGCTCAACGGGCGCGAGGTCGCGCGGCTCGAGCGCCACCTCGACCTCCGCGACGTCCTCTACCCGCTGCCGCCCGGCACGCTCGTCGACGGCGAGAACCTCCTCGCGGTGGTCCCCACGACGACCACGGACGACATCACGGTGGGCCGGGTGCGGCTCGTCGCGGAGCCGCTGCGCGACCTGCTCGACCTGCGGCCCGTGCGCTTCCGCGCGACGGACGCCGACACCGGGCGCCCGCTGCCCGTCCGCCTCACGCTCCGCGACGCCGCCGGCGAGCCGGCGCGGCTCTTCCACGCGGCGAGCGACCGCACCGCCGTGCGCGACGGCCTCCTCTATCTGGGCGCCGGCGAGGGCGACGCCGAGCTTCCGCGCGGCCGCTACACCGTGTGGGCGACGCGCGGCACGGAGTGGGGGCTCGACCGCGCCGAGGTCGACGTCGGGGACGGTCTCACGGAGGTCGCCCTCTCCCTCCGGCGCGAGGTCGACACGACGGGCTGGCTGGCCGTCGACACGCACATCCACACGCTGACCTTCAGCGGGCACGGCGACGCGAGCACGGAGGAGCGGCAGGTCACGCTCGCCGGCGAGGGCGTCGAGATCGCCGTCGCGACGGACCACAACCACAACACGGACTACCGCCCCGCGCAGTGGGCGACTCGCACCGGCAAGTGGTTCACCGCCGTGACCGGCAACGAGGTCACGACCTCCAACGGGCACTTCAACGCCTTCCCGCTCGACCCCGCCGACCCCGTGCCCGCCTGGGACGGCGACTGGACCGAGGTCGTGCAGGGCGCCCGCGACAAGGGCGCGAAGGTCGTCGTGCTGAACCACCCGCGCTGGCCGGACCACGCCACGGGACCCTTCGGCGTCTTCGACCTCGACGTGCCGACCGGAAGCCGCGCGCGCGGGCCGGCGTTCACCTTCGACGCGATGGAGCTCGTGAACGCGACGGTCGTCGATGCCGACCCCATGCAGCTCTACCGCGACTGGTTCGGGCTGCTCGACCGCGGGCTGCCCGTCGCGGCGGTGGGGAGCTCCGACTCGCACACGGTGGGCGACCCGGTGGGCAGCGGCCGGACGTACGTGCCGAGCGCGACGGACGACCCGACCGCCGCGGACGTGGACGCCGCCTGCGAGGCCATCGCGGCGGGCCGCACGACCTTCGGCAGCGGCATCTTCTGCACGCTCGAGGTCGAGGCGGCCGTCGGCGGCGGCGCGCCCGGGCTGCCGACGCGCGCTGCGCCGGGCGAGCTCCTCGCGGCGCCCGAGGGCGCGGTCGTCGTGCGGCTGCGCGTCGCGGCGCCGAGCTGGGTGCGGCCGCGGACGGCGCGCGTCTTCGCCGACGGCGTCGAGGTCGCGAGCCTCGACGTCCCCGCGTCGGACGGCGTCCCGACGGACGCCGCGATCGAGCTCGCCGTCGACCTCACCGCGCCGCACGACGCCTGGCTCGTGTGCGTCGTGGAGGGCGACCCCGTCGACGGGCCGTACTACCCGCTCGTCAACGGCTACACGCAGGCCGGCACGAACCCCGTCTTCCTCGACGTCGACGGGGACGGCGCGTGGTCGTCGCCGCGCGACACGGCGCGGGCGCTGCTCGCCGCGGACGTCGCCGCCGGGCGCGAGCTCGACGGGCCGTCGGGCTGCGATGCCGCCGTGGCGCTCCAGTACCTCGACCTGCTCGGCGACCTGCTCGTCGAGCGCACGGCCGACGCGCTCCAGGACGCGGGGCGCGCGGCCGCGGAGGCGCACCCGTCCGTGGGCGCGTGGCTCGGCGGTCGCCCGGCGCCCGGCGCGGGCGAGGCCTGGCGCGACGACGCGGTCCGCGGCGCGGCCTCCGGGGAGCCGGCGGACCCCGGCGCGTCCGGCTCCGGGACCCCGACGTCCGCGGACGGCTGACCCGTGTCGACGCACCGCCCGTCCGTCCACGTCCTGCCCGACGCGCGCTCCGCGCAGCGCGCGGCCGCCCAGCGCGTCGCCGAGGTGCTGCGCGTCAAGCAGGCGTGCCGCGTGCCCGCGGTGCTGGGCCTCGCGACGGGCGCGACGATGGTCGGCGTGTACGGCGAGCTCGTGCGCATGCACCGCGAGGACGGGCTGTCCTTCGCGCACGTGCGGTCGTTCAACCTCGACGAGTACTGGCCCATCGGGCCCGACGACCCGCTGAGCTACCACCGCGCCATGCGCGAGCAGCTCTGGGACCACGTCGACGCGGACGCCGACGGCGTGCTCATGCCGGACGGCACGGTCGAGGCGGCGGACGTCGCCGCGCACTGCCGCGCGTACGAGGAGCGGATCCGCGCGGTCGGTCCGCTCGACCACGTGCTGCTCGGCATCGGGCGCACGGGGCACATCGGGTTCAACGAACCCGGCTCGTCGCTCTCGTCGCGCACGCGGCTCGTGCGCCTCGACGCGAGGACGATCGCCGACAACGCGCGCCTCGCGCCGCCGGGCTCCGAGGTGCCGGACCACGCGCTCACCATGGGCGTCGCGACGATCCTCGAGGCCCGCGCGATCACGCTCGTGGCGCTCGGCGCGCACAAGGCGGAGATCGTCGCGCGCGCGCTCGAGGGCCCGGTGCACGCGGACGTGACGGCGAGCTACCTGCAGCTCCACGCGGACGTGACCGTGCTCCTGGACAGGGAGGCGGCGTCCGTGCTGCGGCAGGGCGAGCCCGGGTGACGGCGGACCCGCCGCTCGCCGACGTGCTCGCGGGGTTCGCGCTCGGCGGTGCGCTCGTCTCGGCGGAGCCCGTCACGGGCGGGCACATCAACCGGAGCTGGCGCTGCGCGATCGCCGGGCGCGACGAGCGCGTGTTCCTCCAGCGCATCAACACGACCGTGTACCGCGACCCCGCGCGGCTCATGGAGAACGTCGCGGCGATCACGGCGCACGTCACGGGTGTGCTCGCGCGGCGCGGCGTGCCGGACGCCGAGCGGCGCACGCTGCGGATCCTCCCGACGCGCGAGGGCGCGCCCTGCCTGCGGCACGCCGACACGGGGTCCTGGTGGCGCGCGTACCGGTACGTCGAGGGCAGCCGCCCGCTCGGCCGGGTCGGGACGCCGGCGCAGGCGCGCACGGCGGCCGCGGCCTTCGGCGCGTTCCTCGAGGCGCTCGACGCGGACGGCGGCGTGACGCTCCACGAGACGGTGCCGCGGTTCCACGACACGCCGCACCGGCTGGCCCAGCTCGACGACGCGCTGCGCCTCGACCCGCGGGGCCGCGCCGCCGCCGTGCGCGCGGAGGCCGACGCGATCCTCGCGCGTCGCGACGGCGCGGGCTCGCTCGTCGCACTCGCGGCGTCGGGCGAGGCGCGGGGCCGCGCCGTGCACAACGACCCCAAGGGCACGAACGTGCTCCTCGACGAGGCGACGGGCGAGGCGCTCTGCGTCGTCGACCTCGACAACGCCATGCCGGGCATCGCGCTCCACGACTTCGGCGACATGGTGCGCGCCCTCGCGACCCGCGCCGACGAGGACGAGCGCGACCTCGCGCGGGTGGCCCTCGAGCCGGACCTCCTCGAGGCGCTCCTCGACGGCTGGCTGCCCGCCGTCGCGCCGCTGCTCACGGACGCCGAGGCGGACCACCTCGTGGAGTCGGGGCGCATCCTCCTGCTCGAGCAGGCCGCGCGCTTCCTCACGGACCACGTCCTCGGCGACCCCGTCTACCGGACCGCCCGCGAGGACCACAACCTCGACCGCTGCCGCACGCAGCTCCGGCAGCTCGAGGACCTCGAGCGGCGGCGCCCCGGGCTCGAGGCCCTGGCCCGGGCGGCGGTCCGCCGGCACCGGTAGCGACAGCCACGCCGCGTCCGCCGGCCGCGTCGCTGACAGCCGATTCCCGGCAGGCCGTCGCGCGTTCCGGCCGGAAAATGGACTCTCGGCGCTGACGCACTACCATTTGGCGACGGCCTCGTCGGACCCCGCCCCCGGTCCCTCCCCCGGGCGCCGTCCGACGCCTCACGAGCCCGCCCAGACGCCCCCCGTTCAGACGCCCCCGGACCCGGGACCCCCGCGACGCCCATGACAGACAGAGACTCACCCCGGTCCGACGCGGCCGGGTCGGCGCCGCTCCCGGCCGCCCGCCTCCCCGGCGTGGCCCTCGTCTCCGCGTCCGTGCTGCTCCTGCAGCTCGTGCACACGAAGATCCTCTCGCCCATGTTGTGGCACCACCTCACGTACCTGGTGGTGACCTTCACGCTCCTGGGCTTCGCGGCCGGCGGCGCGCTCCTCGCGTGCCGGCCCAAGTGGCTGGAGGGCGAGACCTCCGGCCGGCTCGCGGCCTGGGGCTCCGTCTTCGGGCTCGCGACCATCGCCTCCTACGCGGTCATCACCCGCGCCCTGCCCGAGGCCTCCATGGGCACGGGCGACCTCGCCGTCGCGGCGTTCCAGTACAGCGTGCTCATCCTGCCGATGGTGTTCGGCGGCATGGTCATCGCGCTCGCGCTGTCGGACGCCCGCGGCTCCATCGGACGGGTGTACGCGTGGAACATGGGCGGGTCGGCGCTGGGCTGCGCCGTCTACGTGCCCGTCCTGCGGGGGCTCGGCGGGGAGGGCGCGGTCCTCTTCGCCGCGGCCGTCGCGTTCGTCGGCGCGGCGCTGCTCGCCGGCGACCGCACGGGCTGGAAGGCGCTCGGCGGGCTGCTCGCGGTCGCGAGCCTCGTCATCTCCTTCGTCGCGCCGACGGCCGTGTTCGAGGTGCCCGTCGCCGAGAACAAGGTCATGTCGCAGACGATGAAGCTCGACCCGCGCCTGCGCGTCGAGCGGACCGCCTGGGACCCGATCTGCCGGCTCGACGTCGTGGGCCCCGGCCCCGAGTTCCCGAACGAGCGGCGCACCGTCTACCAGGACGGCGACGCGCCGACGGTGCTGCCCATGGGGCCCATGCACCTCACGACGGACCTCGCCGCGAAGGAGGGCCTCGGGTACCTGCTCTTCCAGCAGACGGCGCCCAAGGTGCTGGCCATCGGCATCGGCGGCGGCATCGACATCCTGCAGGCCAAGGCGCCGCGCACGTTCCCCGACGGGTCGGAGGTGGACTTCACGGGCATCGAGCTCAACGCGACGACCGCGAAGCTCATGCGCACGGAGTACAAGGACGCCACGGCGGACCGCTACTTCCTGCCGGGCGTGACGATCCACGTCGACGAGGGGCGCTCCTGGCTGCGCCGCTCCGACGAGCGGTACGACCTCATCCAGATGACGGGCACCGATACCTACGCGGCGCTCTCGTCCGGCAGCTACGTCATGAGCGAGTCGTACCTGTACACCGCCGAGGCGTACGACGACTTCCTCGGGCACCTCACGCCGGACGGCGTCATCGCCGTCATGCGCTTCCGGTTCGACCCGCCGCGCGAGACGCTGCGCCTCGCGGCCATCGCCGTCGACGCGCTGCGGCGCGACGGCGCCGAGCACCCCGAGCAGCACTTCGTGGTCATCGGCTGGAAGGGCAAGGAGATCGTGACGTCCGAGGGCCGCGTCCAGGGCCTCGACTACGGCTCCATCCTCATCCGCAAGCGGCCGTTCACGCCGCGCGAGATCGCGATGTACCAGGAGCTGTGCGCCGCGCGGCCCGCGTACTTCGTCATGTACGCGCCGGGCGTCGAGGTCGAGGGCGAGTTCCCCGACTTCTTCGACGCCGTGGCGGCCGGCACGGACGACGCCTTCCGCGACGCGTACGTCTACAACCTCGACCCGGTGACCGACAACAACCCGTTCTTCTTCCGGTACCACCGGTGGCGGAACGTCATCCCGCAGCTCCTCGGCATGGAGCCGGACCTCGCCGAGGACGCCGCGCACACGGACGTCGGCACCGAGTACCTCGACATCATCGGCGAGAAGCCCATCGGGCTCATCATGCTGCTCACGGTGCTCGGGCAGTCCGCGGTGCTCGTCGCGCTGCTCGTGCTCGTGCCGCTGTTCCTCTTCCGGCGCGAGGGGCTCAAGGTGCCGGGCAGCGGGCGCTGGGTGCTCTACTTCTTCGGGCTCGGCGCGGGGTACATCCTCATCGAGGTGGCGGCCATGCAGCGCTTCGTGCTGTTCCTCGGCCACCCCGGGTACGCGATCACGGTCGTGCTCATCTCGTTCCTCATCTTCTCGGCGATGGGCGCGGCGGTGGCCGGGAAGAGCGCGGACCCGCGCCGCACGCTCGGGCGCGCGCTCGTCGCGGTGCTCGTGCTGCTCACGATCTTCGCCTTCGGCCTGCCGAAGCTCTTCGACGCGACGCTCAAGCTCTCCATCGAGGCGCGCATCGCGATCACCGTCGCGGCGACCGCGCCCATGGCCTTCTTCATGGGCATGCCGTTCCCGTCCGGGCTCGCGCTCGTGCAGCGCCGCGCCGGCGCGCTCGTGCCCTGGGCCTTCGGCGTGAACGGCGGCGCGTCGGTCATCGCGTCCGTGACGGGCATCCTGCTCGCCATGGCCGGCGGCTTCTCCACGAGCTTCGCGGCGGCGGGGGTCGCGTACCTCGTCGCGCTGCTCGCGGGACGGGAGCGGGCGGGGTAGGGCGGGGGACCGGGTCCGAACCCGAACCCGAACCCGAACCCGGTTCCGAAACCGAACCCGAAGCCGAAGCCGAAGCCGAAGCCGAACCCGCGGCCGAAGCCGCGGCCGAAGCCGGATCGGCAGGGAGAGGAAGGCCCGCGGCCGATCGTCCCGCGCCGGCCGTCGAGCGTGCCCGCAAGGCGCCGTGTGAGCCGGCGACTCGGCCGTTCCCCCGGTCCCACCTTCGCCGTTCCCGTCGCGGTCCCGGATTCCGATTCGGCCGCGGCTTCGGTTTCGGCTTCGGGTTCGGCTTCGGCTTCGGGTTCGGCTTCGGGTTCGGCTTCGGGTTCGGCTTCGGTACCGGTACCGAAACGAGTCCGGCTACTGCAGCTCGAGCATGAGCGCCGTCGCCCACGAGAGCGCCTGCTGCTGCGCGGTCGTCTGGGGCGGGAAGAGGTTCGTCGACTCGTCGGGGTCGAGCGGCAGGAGGTAGAGGCCGGTCGCCGGCACCGAGTCCGGCGGCGTGTTGCGCACGAGCTTCCAGCGGTCGCCGCGCACGGCGCGCTTGTGCACCTGGTGGGGCGGCGGGCCGTTGGGGCGGAAGGTCTCGGCGTAGACGTGGTCGCGCAGGTGCGGCGTCTCGGGGTCGACGAGGTACGGGTAGAAGGAGACGCTGTCCACGCCGTCGGCCGGCACGGGCACGCGCGCCATGTCGCAGATCGTCGCGTAGAGGTCGGTGACGCCGACGAGGCCGTCCGCCTCCCGTCCCGGCCGCGCGACGCGCGGACCGACGACGAGCAGCGGCACGTGGATCCCGTACTCGGTGACGTCGCCCTTCGCGTCGAGGATGCCGGGCAACGCCGGACCGGGCGAGCCGTTGTCGCCGAGGAAGATGACCCAGGTGCGCGCGAGCACGGCGGGTCGGATGCTCCGGAGCAGGCGGCCGATCTCCGTGTCCATGGCCTCGATCATCGCGCCGTGGAGGGCGCTGTTGCTGCTCGACGCGTCGACGTCGACGGTGATGAGGTCGGCGGGCGGCACGTGGAACGGGTTGTGCGGCGTGTTGAAGCCGACCCACACGAACCACGGGTCCTCGCCCGCCTCGTCGATGGCCGCGATCGCGTCGTCGACCTGGTCGGTGGTGAGGTAGGTGTCCGTCACCGCGACCTGCGTGTTGCCCGTCGCGTCGGCGAAGCTCTTCGTCCAGTCCCAGTAGCCGGTGGGGGTGTTGGGGACGTTGCGCAGGATGCCGACGTGCCGGTCGAAGCCGTAGAGGATCGGGTGCTGGTAGCCGGTGCCGCCCGCGGTCTCGCGGATGGACAGGTGCCACTTGCCGACGGCCGTCGTGCGGTGGGTCGCGGCGAGGGCGTCCGCGAGGGTCACGTCGGCCGGGTCGGCCTCGACGTCGCCGCCGCCGCCGTTCCAGGAGACGCCGCGGCCGATGCCCGTGCGGAACGGGTGCTTGCCGCTGAGGATCGCCGCGCGCGTCGGGCTGCAGAGCGGCTCGGCGTAGGCGTTGCGGAAGAGCACGCCGTACTTCGCGAGGAGGTCGAGGGTCGGCGTCGGCGGGTTCTCGACGACGTCCATGCCGTAGGCGTTGACGCGCTCGGCGCCCATGTCGTCGGCGAGCAGGACGAGGACGTTGTCACGGGGCGCGGGGGCGAGCACGCCTGCGCCTTGCGCTGTCGCGAACGCGTTCGCGCGGTGCGCCGCGGTCTGCCCGGTCGCGAGCGGCGCGAGGGCGGCGAGGCCGAGCAGCAGGTGCGCGGCGCGGCGGGGAGCGCTCGGCGTCGTCACGGCCCGAAGCCCTCGAGCTCCGCGGACAGCTCGTCGAAGGCCTTCTGCTCCTGCCGACCGAGCGCGGGCAGCAGGTCCTCCTTGCCGAGCGGGTCCGTGGGCAGGTGGACGAAGGTCGTGTTCGGCACGGCGAGCGTCTCGGCGCGCACGCGGAGCTTGTAGCGGGCGTCGCGGACCGTCTTGTCGTTGCGCGTGTACGGGCCGTTGCCGTTGGGCCGGAAGACCTGGCTGAAGACGGACGTGCGGCGCGACACGGCGGCCGGGTCCACGAGGTTCACGAAGAACGACACGCTGTCGACGGCCTCGTCGGGGACCGGGACGCGCGCCATCTCGCACACGGTGGCGTAGAGGTCCGTCGCGCCCACGAGCACGTCCGTGGCGCGTCCCGGCGTCGTGACGCGCGGCCCCGCGACGATGAGCGGCACGTGGACGCCGAGCTCCGCGCCCGTCCCCTTCGCGGGGCCGGGCAGCGTCTCGAGCGAGTTCACGGGCGAGCCGTTGTCCGCGACGAAGACGACCCACGTCCGCGCGAGCACGGCGGGCCGGATGCCGCGGAGCAGCCGCCCGATCTCCGTGTCCATCGCCTCGATGGCGGCGTTGTGCAGGTCGTTGCCGGAGCTCGACGGCGTGACCTCCATCGTGACGAGGTCGTCGGGCGGCACGTGGTACGGCTTGTGCGGCGCGTTGAACGCGAGCCACACGAACCACGGCTCGTCACCCGCCCGCTCGATGGCGTCCAGCGCGTCGTCGACCTGGTCGGTCGTCGCGTAGGCGTTCTGGTTGAACTGCGTCGAGCCCGAGGCGTCCGTGACGCTCTTCTCGAACTGGTAGTAGACGTCCGCGGTGAGGCTCGAGTGCGTGAGGTTCGAGATCGGTCCGCGGTGCTCGTCGAAGCCGTAGAGCACCGGGTGCGCGAAGCCCGTGCCGCCCAGCGCGGGGTCGTACGTGAGGTGCCACTTGCCGACGGCGAACGTGCGGTGCGTGGGCGAGAGCGCGTCGGCGAGCGAGACCTCGTCGACCGAGCCCTCGACGAGGCCGCCGTTGCCGCCCCACGGGATGCCCTGGCCGATCCGCGTGCGGAACGGGTGCTTGCCCGTGAGCATCGCGGAGCGCGTCGCGCTGCACAGCGCCTCGACGTAGGCGTTGCGGAAGAGCACGCCGTGCCCGGCGAGCGCGTCGAGCCAGGGCGTCGGCGCGGCGGGCTCGCCGTAGGTGTCGTAGGTGCCGAGGGTCTCGACGCCCATGTCGTCCGCGAGGAGGACGAGCACGTTCTCGTGTCGCGCCGCAGCGAACGCGGTCTCACGTCGAGCGGGCGTCCGCGCGTCGACGCGGGCGGGGGCCGCGGGAGCGAGCCGGCGGGCGGACGGCCGGGCGGCGGGCGCGCCCCGCGGGGCGACGGGATCGCCGGTCGGGTCGGCGGTCGCGCCCGTGAGGGCGGCGGCGATCAGGAGCGCGAGGAACGGCATCGGGAGGGGCGGTCCCCGTGCGGGGAGGACCGATCCTGAAGCCTACCACGCCTCCGGTGGGGCGTCGGGGGCGAGGAGCGGGAGGGGCGCCGCGTCCTCCGTCACGGTCCAGCGGACGACCTCGAGCGTCAGGCGGTCGTCCGGGCCGGCGGGCGTCCAGAGGACCTCGAGCGCGTGCATCCCGGGCGCGAGCACGGTGCGCACGTCCGTCGCCCCGGGGCCGTCGTGCGCGAACCGCTGCGCGTCGGGGGCCTCGCCGACGACGAGCTCGACGCGCCCCGCGGTGGAGACCGTGATCGTGTGCGCCGCCCCGCCGAGCGCCTGGTCGACGACCGCGCGGAGTCGTAGCCGGTCGAACGGCGCGGCGACGGCGCGCGCGTCGAACGGGAGGGCGCGGGCGCGACCGTGCGCCACGGGGTCGTCGTCGTCGAGGACCTCGGCGCGCCAGTGCACGCCGGGCGTGAGCGTGTCGCGGGGCGGGGCGTCGCGCGACGCCGGGATGGGCGGCACGCGGCGCAGCGTGCACTCGACCGCTGTGCTCCGGAGCTCGCCGTCGACGACGACGGCGCGCACGACGGCCGAGGCCGCGAGGCGCGCGAGCGCGTCGTCGCCGGAGCGCGTGACGGTGAAGGCCGGCGCGTCGGGAGCTGACGCGTCGCCGTCGGAGTCCGTGGCCTCGCTCGCCGGGTTCTCGTCGGCGTCGCCCCGCGCGGCGTCGGGTCGCGGGTCGCGCGGACGGAGGTCGTCGGGCCGCGGGGCGTCGGGGACCGCCGCCGGCTCGGGGAGCAGCTCCACCTCGACCTCGACGTGCCCGCGCAGGCCGGTCGGCGTGAAGCGCACGTTCCAGGCGCCGGCGAAGACGGGCGGCACGCGCTCGACGAGCGTCGGCAGCGGGAAGTTGTTGTGCGAGTTGCTGTTGCTCATGTTGCTGCCATACAGAAAGATCGAATTGTCGAGCATCGATCCGCCGTCGCCGTCCGGCATCTCGGCGAGCTTCGACAAGAAACCCGCGAAGACCTCGCTGTGATAGCGCTGCACGAC
>JAUIEF010000112.1 GCA_030428785.1 bacterium | reverse complement strand
GAGCACGGGCGTGTCCTCCGCGAGACCCAGCTCGGCGCGCACCTCGGCGCGGGGGCGGCGCGCCGCGAGCGCCGACGCGTCGACGCCGTAGTAGATGCGCGTGATGCGCTCGCGCGGGACGCGTCCGTGCCGCGCGACGAAGCGCGCTACGTGGTCGGAGAGCGCGACGACGCGGTCCACGCGGCGCGTGAGCAGCCCGTGCACGACGCCCACCGATCGCCGCAGGAGGGCGCGCTCGTCGTTGTGCTTGCTCGCGACGAGCGCGCGCACGCCGGCCGAGCGCGCGACGAGCGCGCCGAGCGCGTCCGCCTTGAGCAGGTGCGTGTGGAGCACGTCGGGCGCGAGCTCGCGGAGCCGGCGCCGCAGCCCGGCGAGCGCGGACGGGAGCTGCCCCGCCCCCTCGAAGGGCACCTTGCCGACGGACAGGCCGGCCGCCTCGAACTCCGCGGCGAGCTCGCCCTCGCCCTTGAGGTAGAGGACGGAGACCTCGTGGCCCGCGGCGCGCTGGCCGGCGCCCAGCCAGAGCAGGTGCTTCTCGGCGCCGCCCACGCCCAGCGTCGTGACGAGGTGGACGATCTTCACGGGCTCGGCGCCTCCGCGGGCTCCGCCGCGACCGCCGGCTCCGGGGCCGCGCGCCCGACCTCGTGCCGCACGCCGAGCGCGTCCTCGTAGACCGCGAGCACGCCGTCGACCATGGCGTCGAGCGTGAAGCGCGACGCGACGCGCGCGGGACCCGCGGCGCGGAACCCGGCGGCGAGCGCGTCGTCCGCGAGCACGCGCGCGAGCGCCGCGGCGAGCGCCGGCGGGTCGCCGCACGGCACGACGATCCCGCAGGGCGGCCCCTCGGCGGCGGGCGGCTCGAGCACCTCGCGGCTGCCGTTCACCGCCGTCGACACGACGGGCACCCCGGCGGCGAGCGCCTCGAGCATCGCGTAGCTCAGGCCCTCCCAGCGCGACGGCAGCGCGAAGACGTCCATCGCGTCGTGGGCGGAGCGCACCTCGTCGCGCCAGCCGGCGAAGTGCGCGCGCCCGGCGAGCCCCAGGCGCTTCGCCCGCGCGCGGAGGTCCGCCTCGAGCTCGCCGTGGCCGACGAACAGCGCGTGGACGTCCGCGGGCAGCTCGGCGACCGCGTCGAGCAGGACGTCGTGTCCCTTCGCGTCGTTGAGCAGCCCCACCGTGCCGACGAGCGGCGCGTCGGGCGGCACGCCGAGCTCGCGCCGGAGCTCCGCGCCCCCGGTCGGCGAGGCGAAGCGTGCCGGGTCGATGCCGTTCGGCACGACGCGCGCGCGCGACGCGCGGATCGTGCCCAGCCGCTGCCCCTCGTCGCGCTCGTCGGCGCTCACGTGGACGAGCCGGTGCGTGACCCGCCCGAGCACGCGCTCCACCCTGAGGATGAGGCTGCGCGAGCCCGGGTCCTCGCCGCCCTGCCCCTTGCCGTCGCCGAAGGAGGCCGCGTAGGTGTGCGGCGTGTGGATGCGTACGGCGCCCGAGAGCAGCACGCCCACCGCGCGTCCGAGCGCGCCCGCCTTGCTCGAGTGCGTGTGGATCACGTCGAACCCGCGGTCGCAGACGATCCCGGCGAGGCGCAGCGCGTGCCGGAGGTCGGTCGCCGGACGGATGGCGCGCACCATGGGCACCTCGTGCACGCGCGCGCCGCGCTCCTCCATGAGCGCCATGTCGCGGCGCATGGCGGGCTCCCGGAGGGCCGCGCAGGCGACCTCGACGTCCACGCCCCGGTCGAGGAGCCCCAGCACGAGGTCGCGCAGGTGCCGGCGCGTGCCCCCGATGGTGCACTCCATGACCTGCAGCACGCGCACGGTCGCGGGACTCCGCCGGGGAGGACTCGGGTCGGGGCGGGCGCGCGGTGGGAATCGACCGCCGCGTCGCCTAACGTGGACGCCCGCCGGAGGCTAGCAGCGCCCCCGGAGGCATCCAAGCTCCTCCCCGACCGGACCGACGACGCGCCGTGAAGCTCCTCGTGACAGGCGGTGCGGGCTTCGTGGGTCGCCACGTGACCGCGGCGGCGCGGGCGCGCGGGCACGAGGTCGCCGTGCTCAGCCGACACCCCGAGCGCGCGCGGGACGTCGCCGACGAGGTGACGCTCGTCCAGGGCGACCTCACCGCGCCGGGCGACCTCGGCGAGCGGCTCGCGGCGCTCGCGCCGGACGCGGTCGTCCACGCGGCGGCCGTCGTCGTCGACCACGACCCGAAGCTCCACCAGGTGAACGTCGAGGGCACGGCCGCGCTCTGCAAGCTGCTCGGCGGGTTGCCGACGCCGCCGCGGCTCGTGCACGTCTCGACCTTCGCGGTCGAGGACCCGCCGCCCACCGAGTACAGCCGCAGCAAGCTCGCCGCCGAGGAGGTCGTGCGTGCGTCGGGCCTGCGTCAGGTCGTGCTCCGTCCGACGCTCGTCTACGGGCGCGGCGACGGCACGAACACGCCCGATCTCGTGGCGCGCATGGCGCACGGCACGCACTGGCTGCCGGGCGGCGGCCGCGTGCTCATCCAGCCCGTGCACGTCGACGACGTCGCGCAGGCGGCGGTCGCCGCCGCCGAGCGCGGCGAGCTCCACGACCGCACGTACCGCCTCGGCGGACCGGAGCCCGTGAGCGTCCGCGCCTGGCGCGAGGCCGTGCGCGACGCGAGCGGCGGCGCGGCGCGGATCCGCGGGCTGCCGCTCGGCGTGCTCCAGCTCGCGGCCGGCGCCCTCGCGTTGCTCGGCAAGCCTCGGGCGCGCGACGTCCTCTCGTTCCACGTCGTGGACCACGTCGTCGACAGCGCCGACGCGCGCCGCGATCTCGGCTTCGCGCCGCGCGCGCTCGAGGCGGGGCTCGCGGAGACCTTCGGCGGCGGCGTGGACGGGGCCGACGCCGCCGGCTCCCCGCCCGCGCGGGGCGCGGACGCGCCGCCGGATCTCTAGCCGGCCGCGGTCGCCGACGGTCGCCGACGGTCGCCGCGGGCGACCCGCGGCGCGTCGCTACCGCGTCTGCTCCACGGCCCGGAGCACCCACTGGCCGATCATGTCGGCCTCGAGGTTCACGGCGTCGCCGGATTCGAGGTCGCCGAGCGTCGTCCGCTCGAGGGTGTGCGGCACGAGCGCGACCGTGAAGGTGTCCTCGCCGAGGGCCGCCACCGTGAGGCTCACGCCCTGGACCGTCACCGATCCCTTGGGCAGGCAGCGCCGGGCGAAGGCGCCGCCGCAGCCGACGGTGAGGCGCAGCTCTCCGGGGAGCTCCTCGCGGCCCCGCACGGTCCCCGTGCCCTCGACGTGGCCCTGGACGAGGTGCCCGTCGACCCGGTCGCCGAAGCGCAGGGCGCGCTCGACGTTCACCCGCCCCCCGGCGGCGAGCGCCCCGAGGGTCGTCCGGGAGAGGGTCTCGGGCACGACGTCGAAAGCGGCGGCGGTCCCGTCGAGGGCGGCGACGGTCAGGCACACGCCGTCCACCGCGACGCTGTCCCCGAGCCGGGCGAGGGCCGCGGGCGGGGCCGTGCCGGGGCCGTCCGCGGCGGCGGCCTCCCGGTCGAGGGCGGCGAGCGCGGCGAGGTCGAGCCGCAGCCGGCGGGCCCCCCCGCCGTCCCGGGCCTCGAGCACGGGGCAGGCGGCCTCCACGATGCCGGTGAACATGGGGTCCTGGGCTCCCTCGGGGCTGCCCCGGGCGGGCGGGCGCGGCCTTGACCCGGGCCGCCGCGGACCTACACTGGCCGGTTTCGTCCAGGGGTTCAAGACCACGAGTCCGGGACCGGTCCGGCGAGCCGCGCCAGCGCTGGGTCCGCCCCGCCGCCCCCGGTGTCGCCTGCCGGTCGGCCGCCCGGTGGAGTCCCGTCGTTGAAGGTCCATGTCCTCACGCTCTTCCCCCGGCTCTTCGAGGCCTTCCTCGACGAGAGCATCGTGGGCATCGCCCGCGAGAAGGGTGCGCTCGAGGTCTCGACCGTGGACTACCGCGCGTACACGACGGACCGGCACCGCACCGTGGACGACCGGCCGTACGGCGGCGGCCCCGGCATGGTCATCAAGCCCGAGCCCGTGTTCGCCGCGGTCGAGGACGTGCTCGCGCGCGCCGAGCGCCGCGACATGCCGCTCGTGCTCTTCACGCCGCAGGGCGAGCCCTTCTCGCAGCGGCGCGCGGAGTGGCTGGCCGCGCAGCCCGAGAGCCTCATGCTCTGCGGCCGCTACGAGGGCTTCGACGAGCGCATCCACGAGGGCTTCGACTGGGTCGAGCTCTCGCTCGGGCCCTTCGTCATGTCGGGCGGCGAGATCGCGGCGATGGCCGCCATCGAGTCCGCCGCGCGGCTGCTGCCCGGCGTGCTCGGTCACGAGGAGTCCGCCGCGCAGGACAGCTTCGCGCAGGACCTGCTCGACCACCCGCACTACACCCGTCCGCCGAGCTTCCGCGACCGGGACGTCCCGGACGTGCTGCTGAGCGGCGACCACGAACGCATCGCCCGCTGGCGTCGCAGCCGGTCCGAGGAGCGCACCGCGCGCTGGGCGGAGAGGATCGACACACCGCGGTAGACGCGCGCCGACGGCGCCCGCCCCCCGCCAGACCCACCGGAAAGGCAGAAGATGAGCACGAAGCTCCAGGCCATCGAAGAGACCCTCGGCAAGTCCGAGCTCCCCGAGTTCAGCGTCGGCGACCACGTGTCCGTCGCCGTGCTCATCCGCGAGGCCGCCCCGAAGGGCGCCAAGAAGCAGGAGGATCGGGAGCGCATCCAGAACTTCATCGGCGACGTCATCGCGATGGGCGGCACCGGCCTGGGCCGTTCGTTCACCGTGCGTCGCGTCGTGCAGGGCGAGGGCGTCGAGCGCGTCTTCCCGTTCCACTCGCCGCTCGTGACGGGCGTCGAGGTCATCCGCCGCGGTGACGTCCGCCGCGCCAAGCTCTACGACCTGCGCAAGAAGAGCGGCAAGGCCGCGCGCATCAAGGAGAGCCGGGTGCGCAAGTCCGACAAGAGCGACGGCGCGTCCGCCGACTGATCGTCCGTCCCCTCCGCCCTCCGCGGGAGCACCGCCGTGGCCAGCAGGCTGACCTGGATCGTCCTCTCCCTCGCGCTCGCCGTCTACGGCATCATGAGCAAGCCGCTGGTCCTCGGTCTGGACCTGCAGGGCGGCGTCACGATGCGGTACGAGCTGACGCCCCCGACCGACACGCCGCCGGACGAGATCCCGGCGATGATCGCGTCGACGGTCGACACGCTCCGCGAGCGCATCAACACCTACGGCATCAAGGAGTCGGCGATCACGCCGCAGGGTGACGACGAGATCGTCATCGAGCTGCCGGGGTCGAGCAAGGACGAGGCGGAGAGCATCAAGAGCGCCGTGTCGCGCGTCGGCCGGCTCGAGTTCCGCATCGTCATGCGCGGGGACGGCTCCGACGACGACGTGCGCAACAGGGTCGTCATGGCCGAGGAGACGCGGCGGTTGCGCGAGCTCCTCGAGGCGCCGGAGAACCAGGGCAAGCCCGCGGACGAGATCGACGTCACGGACCTCGAGATCAGGACGCCGGACGTGCTCTACCGGTGGTACCCGTTCTCGGACAAGATGATCGCGTCGTTCCGCGGCGCCGACACGGTGGCCGGCGAGGTCGACATGGAGGCGCTGCTCGCCGCGCAGCCGCTCACCGTGAACGACTTCCGGCTCATCAAGCGCGAGGCGGCCGCCACCAAGACGTTCACCGGCGCGGACATCCAGCGCGCGCAGCAGGCGCAGGACAGCGGAGGCAGCGCGGCCGTCGGCATCTACATGGACCCGACGCGCGCGAGCGAGTTCGGCGACTGGACCGAGCCGAACATCGGCCGCAGCATGGGGATGCTGCTCGACGGGCGGCTCGCCGAGTCCCCGGCGCAGATCAACGACCGCCTCGAGGACTACTTCATCATCTCCTCGGGCGGCCTCGGCGGCTTCAGCACGCAGGAGATCAAGGACTACCTGACCGTCATCAAGTCGGGCAGCCTGCAGATGAAGCCGCGGCTGCTCTTCGAGAACACCATCGGCCCGAGCCTCGGCGAGGCCGCCATCGACGCCGGCGTGTCCGCGTCGTTCTTCGGCTTCCTCGCGATCATCGCGTTCATGGTGATCTACTACCGCGCGAACGGGCTCATCGCGTCGATCTGCCTGCTCGTGAACATGGTGCTCCTCACGGGCATCCTCATGTTCCTGGGCGCGACGCTCACGCTGCCCGGCATCGCGGGCCTCGTGCTGACGATCGGCATGGCGGTCGACGCGAACATCCTCGTGTTCGAGCGCATCCGCGAGGAGTCGGACCGCGCGAAGGGCGTCGAGCAGGCGGTGCGCCTCGGCTTCGAGAAGGCGTTCTCCACCATCCTCGACGCGAACGTGACGACCTTCGTTACGGCCTTCATCCTCTACAAGGTCGGCACGGGCCCGGTCCGCGGCTTCGCGGTCATCCTCATGATGGGCATCGTGACGTCCGTGTTCAGCGTGCTGCTCGTCGGGCGCGTGTTCTACGACAGCCTCGTGGAGCGCGGCTGGACGGGCATCTCGATGGGCCGCCTGCTCAAGGGCGACTCGCGCATCCCGTTCATGTCGAAGGCGAAGACGGCCCTGCGGATCTCGGCGGTGCTCGTCATCGCGAGCCTCGTCGCGTTCTTCACGGCGGACCGCGACAAGTACGGCCTCGACTTCGTGGGCGGCTACACGGCGCAGGTCCAGCTCTCGGCGCCCGCGACGCAGGGCGAGATCTCGGACGCGGTGGGCGCGGCCTTCGACGGGGCGCAGGTCATCTCCGTCTTCGACGAGGACGCCTCGGGCGACGCGAGCTCGCAGTTCGTCATCAAGGTCAAGGAGAAGCCGGGCGTCCTCGACGAGGCCACCGACCTCCTCGCCCGCTACCAGGAGCCGCTCAAGGCGGCGCTCGCCGGGCGGATCCTGCCCGACTTCGCGACGGACGTCTCCGTGACGGTCGACGAGGAGGCGGCGACGGCGGCCGTGTCCGCGGTGCTCCACTTCAGCGAGCCGGCCGCGCCGGGCGAGGCCGTGACGCCGGAGAAGGTCGCGGCGCACCTCGGCTTCCTCACCGACCTCGAGACGGCCGCCGCCGGCGAACGCGCGGTCTCCGTCCGCGGCACCTGGCCGCGGGTCGGCGTCGACACGCCGCAGTTCGTGCAGCGCCTCCGGACGGCCGTCGGGGCCGCCGGCGACCTGCCCGAGCCCAGCAAGCCGTTCCTCGCGTCGACGACCATCGGCTCGCGGGTCGGCACCGAGCTGCGGGACTCGGCCATCCGTGCCATCCTGCTCTCGTTCATCGCGATCGTGCTCTACATCCGCGTGCGGTTCCGCGAGTACCGCTACGGCATCGCGGCGATCGTGGCCCTCGCGCACGACGTGTCGATCACGCTGGGCGTCGTCGCGCTCATGCACTTCTCGGGCATCGTCGACGTCGAGATCGACCTCGCCATGATCGCGGCCTTCCTGACGATCATCGGCTACTCGCTCAACGACACGATCGTGCTGTTCGACCGCATCCGCGAGAACCTGCCGCGCATGACGGACAAGGACTTCCCCGAGGTCCTCGACATCTCGATCAACCAGACGCTGTCGCGCACGCTGCTCACGTCGATGACGACCCTCGTCGCGCTCATCATCATCTTCGTGTTCAACTACGGGAAGCAGAACGTGCTCGAGGGCTTCTCGTTCGCGATGATCCTCGGCGTGCTCGTCGGCACGTACTCGTCCATCTTCGTCGCGAGCCCCGTGCTCACGATGATCCAGGACAAGCACGGGCACCACGCGCCGCCGCCGACCGCGAAGTCGTCCGGCAAGGGCCGCAAGTCCGGCGGACGTTCGCCCGAGGGAGTGCCGGCCTGACCCGCACCAAGCTCCTGGCGCTCGCGCTGTTCCTGGCCCTCGTGGCCCTCGCGGTCACGATGGTGGAGCGCTTCCCCGTCCTCGCGGCGGACGAGCCCGCGCGCATCAGCCACGACGACGAGCTCGTGCTGCTCTTCGGCGAGAAGCCGGCGCCGCTCGCGCCGCTGCCGGACGAGGCGGAGGAGCCCGGCGACGAGGAGGTGGCGGACGGCTTCGCCGAGGAGGGCGTGTGGTACGTCATCCGCCGCGGCGACACGCTGAGCAGCATCGCGCTCGAGCAGCTCGGCTCCGCGGCCCACGCGAAGGACCTCGCGCGGCTCAACGCGCTCGACGACCCGGACCACCTCACGCCCGGCGACCGCATCCGGCTGCAGTAGGCGGCCCGGGGCGCTCCGCCGGGGCGTCGAGTCGCCGCGCGGTCAGTCGCCGGAGGGCGTCGCGCGGACGCCGTCGCTCCAGGGCTCGAGGCCCAGCCCCTCCGCCTCGGCCCAGGCCTTGAGGCGCGCGATGCGGCCTTCCTCGACGCGCAGCCGGAGGCGTACGGCGGTCTCGTCCGCCTCGGTCGCGGTGACCTCGGCGAGCTCGCCGGCGCGCGCGACCTCGCGGCCCTTGTGGATCGGCACCGTGAGCTCGAACTCCGCGAGCCGCGAGACGAAGAAGTCGCGCACGGCGGCCTCGAGGTCCGGCAGCCCGGCGCCCGTGCGCGCCGAGATGACGACGGCGCCCGGGTGCCGGTTGAGCAGCGCCTGGAGCTCCATGGTGTCCGAGACGAGGTCGGCCTTGTTGAACACCGTGACGCGCGGCACGTCCTTCGCGCCGATGGCCGCGAGCGTCTCCTCGACGGCGCGGATGCAGTCCTCGACGTAGGGCGCCGCCGCGTCCACGACGTGGAGCACGAGGTCCGCCTCGACGACCTCCTCGAGCGTCGCGTGGAAGGACGCCACGAGGTGGTGCGGCAGCGCGCGCACGAACCCGACCGTGTCCGAGAGGATGACCTCCTCGCAGTCGGGGACGGCCCACTTGCGCGTCCGCGTGTCGAGCGTCGCGAAGAGCCGGTTGGCGGCGAGCCGCTCCGATCCGGTGAGCCGGTTGAACAGCGTGCTCTTGCCGGTGTTCGTGTACCCGGCGAGCGCGACCTTCCGCGCGTCCTCGCGGCCGGCGAGGTTGAGCTGCGTGCGCCGCTCGTAGACCTCGAGCCGCTGCTGGAGGTCGCGGATGCGCTTGTTCACGAGCCGCCGGTCCGTCTCGAGCTGCTTCTCGCCCGGCCCGCGCGTGCCCACGCCGCCGCCGCGATAGCGGTCGAGGTGGGCCCACTGACCTCGCAGCCGCGGCAGCATGTACTCGAGCTGCGCGAGCTCCACCTGCAGCTTCGCCTGCGCCGTGCGCGCGCGGCGCGCGAAGATGTCCATGATGAGCTCGGAGCGGTCGACGACGCGCACCCCCACCGCCTTCGTGAGGTTGCGCGCCTGCGCCGGGCTCAGGTCGACGTCCGCGAGCACGACGTCCGCCTTCTTGGCGCGCACGAGCTCCTTGAGCTCCTGCACCTTGCCCGAGCCGATGTAGGTCGCGGGCACCGGCCGCTGGAGGTGCTGGACGAGCCGCCCCGCGACGCCCACGTCGGCCGCCTCGGCCAGGCCCGCGAGCTCGTCGAGCGCCTCCTCGCCGAGGTGCCCGTCCGCGCGTCCGAAGAGGACGGCGGTCGGCGGGCGGGTCTCGCTGTCGTGCAGCCGACCCTTCACGGACCGCCCTGCCGGGAGACGAGGATGTCGCGCCGCCAGGCCGTGTCGCGCGGCTGCGGGTAGTCGCGCCGGAAGTGCGTGCCGCGGCTCTCCTCGCGCGCGGCGGCCGACCGCGTGATGAGCGAGGACGCGAGGAGCTTGTTCGTGAGGCTCCACCCGAACGGGTCGCCGAGCACGCGCTGGCTCACGAGGTGCAGCCAGGTGTCGAGGCGGCGCGTCGCGGAGTCGAGCCCCGCGCCCTCGCGCTCGATGCCGACGAGCCGCCACATGGTCGAGCGCAGCGCGTTGTCCATGTCGTGCAGGTCGAGCGCGGCGCTGTGCGTGCGCTGCGGGTGGGGCTCGGCGTCCGTCGCGACGCGCGCCTTGCGGTTCGCCTCCGCCGCGTCCGTCCCCGCGCGGTGCCCGACGACCGCGCCCTCGAGCAGCGAGTTGCTCCCCATGCGGTTCGCGCCGTGGAAGCCCGTGGAGCCGACCTCCCCGCAGGCGTAGAGCCCCTCGAGGTCCGTGCGCCCCCAGGCGTCCGTCGCGACGCCGCCCACCATGTAGTGGCAGGCCGGGTGCACCGGGATGAGGTCCGTCGCCATGTCGATGTCGAACTCGGCGCACGCGCGGTAGATGACGGGGAAGCGCTCCTTGAGGCGCTCCGCCGAGAGGTGCCGCATGTCGAGGTAGACGTTGCTGTCGCGCACCTTGCCGAGCTGCCGCACGATCGACCGGCTCACGACGTCGCGCGGCGCGAGCTCGGCGTCCGGGTGGTAGTGCGGCATGAAGCGCTCGCCCGTCCGGTCGACGAGCTTGCCGCCCTCGCCGCGCGCCGTCTCGCTCACGAGGAAGCGCGCCATGCCGGCGACGTAGAGCACCGTCGGGTGGAACTGGACGAACTCCATCCCGCGCAACGAGGCGCCCGCGCGGTACGCGATGGCGAAGCCGTCGCCCGTCGCGCCCTTGGGGTTGCTCGACTCGCGGTAGACGCGCCCGATGCCGCCGCTCGCGAGGATCGTCGAGCCGGCCCAGATGACGTGGTAGCCCTGCTCGTGGCTCCAGGCGATGACGCCGCGCACGGTCTGCCCGTGCGTCACGAGGTCGAGCACGAAGGTCTCCTCGTGCACCTCGATGGAGTCCATGGACGCGGCCTTCGCGATGAGCAGCCGCTGGATCTCGGCGCCCGTCTGGTCGCCGTGCGCGTGGATGATGCGCGCCACCGAGTGGCCGCCCTCCATCGCGAGCTTGAGGTCCTCGGCGCCGTCCTCCTTGTCGAAGCGGCCGCCCCAGGAGATCCAGCGGTCCACGACCTCCGGGCCGTCGCCGACGATCTCCTTGACGACGTCCTCGTGCGCCAGGCCGGCGGCCACGCGCGTCGTGTCGTCCTCGTGGACGGCCGGGCTGTCGTCGTCGCCGAGCACGGCCGCCATGCCGCCCTGCGCCCAGTTCGTCGCGGTCTCGGAGCGCCCGCCCTTGAGGACGACGAGCACCCGTCGGCGCTCGCCGGCCGCGATCGCGGCGCTCAGGCCCGCGACGCCGCCGCCCACCACGAGGACGTCCGTCGTGAGGCTCGGCAGGTGCAGGGGGCTCATGTGCACGAGGTACCGGGGCACCTCCGGTCCCGCGAGCTCCAGCGGGGCGGCGAGTTCAGTCACGCGGGTGCGAGGCTCCGGGGGCGGGGAGTACCGGCGTCGGGACGGTGCGCGCCGGGACGCGAGGCGGGATCGACCCCGCCGCATGCGACACCAAACGGCGACCGAAAGTTTTTCCTAACAAGTCCCGAAGGTCCGGGGTGTTCAGCCGATGTTAGGGTAAAGGGCACCTAACGGATCCCGGGTCGCCCGCCACCAGCATCGAGCCCCCGCACGGAGTTCCAAGACACCATGACCGCCGCCATCGCAGCCCTCTCCTCGCGCCTCGGCAGCCGCGCCAGGCACCTCGGCATGATACGGGAAATCGTGGGCAGCGACACGCTCGCCCTGGTCGCCATGCTCGTCATGTTCCTCGCCTGCCTGCTCATCTGAGCCGGCCGCCCGAGCCCGACGGACAGGAGACCCGCCGCCCGTGACGCCCCGCGCCGCCACGTCCCGTGAGACCCCGCACGAAGGCTCCCGCATCGCCGGGATCCGCTGCGTCCGCGCAGTCCTTCGTCCCGGATCTTGCGAGACCGGCGCGGCACCGCACGCGCTCCTCCCGCAGCCCCCGACCCCGCGCGTCCGGCTCCGCCTGCCGGTCGTGCGTCCTCCGGTCGCCCCCTCGTCCTCCGCCCGCCTCCTGGCTGCCGCCGCCCTCCCGTGCGGCCGCGGGGGGCGGACCCCGGAGCGCGAGGGGCCGACCGGAACCTCCCACCTCGGATCCTCACCAGCACGAGATCCCGCACCTTCTGACAGCAGGACCCGCACGCCGCCCCGTCGAGGTCGGACCCCGGACGCCGCGCACACCGGCGCCCGGTCCCCGACCCCGGCGGGGCGTCGTCGGTCTTCCCGAGTTCCCCGCCCCGCCGGAGCGTGCCCGTGTTCCTGACCGAGAAGCAGAGCGACGTCCTGGCGTTCATCCGCGACTTCATCGCGGACAAGGGCATCTCCCCCACGCTCGAGGAGATGGCGCAGTACTTCGGCGTCTCCAAGATCACGATCCACGAGCACGTCAAGGCGCTCGAGGGCAAGGGCGCCATCCGCAAGACGGCGAACCGCAAGCGCTCCATCGAGCTCGTCGAGGACGCGGGCCAGCCGGGCATCGCCGACGCGCCCGTCGCCGAGGCGCCGTCGATCACGATCCGCGGCCGGGTCGCGGCCGGCGCGTTCATCGAGGAGGTCGAGGCGGAGGAGGCGTTCACCCTCGACGACCTCGCTCGGGACGTCCACGACTGCTACATGCTGCGCATCGAGGGCGACTCGATGATCGACGCCCACATCTGCCACGGGGACCTGGTCCTCGTGCAGCCGGCCCGCGACGCCGAGAACGGGCAGATCGTCGTCGCGCGCATCGACGACGAGGACACGGGCGGCAAGAAGGCGACCGTGAAGCGCTTCTACAAGGAGCGCGGCCGGGTGCGCCTCCAGCCCGCGAACGCGAGCATGGAGCCCATGGTGCTCGCGCGGCCCGACGTCGAGATCGAAGGGCGCGTGGTCGGCGTCGTGCGCTCGCGGCTCTGAGCGTTCCCCGGCGCGGGAGCGGCTCTCCCGTCCGCCCTCCCCGGTCCCGGTCGTCGCAGGGCAGGCGGTTCCGGTTGGTGTAGACTCCCGACACGAGGGTCCGCGGCAGCCCGGTCGCCCGGGTCGGCGCGCCCTCGCCGGCGCGGGCCCCGACATCCCCGCGTCGGGACGTCTCGACCGGAGATCCCCGCCGTGGATGGGAAGACCCCCGATCCGGAGCGCCCGGCCCCGCCCCCGGAGCACAACGCCGCCGCCGGCCGGGACGAGGCCCTCTCCCCGAACGACGCGGCCACCGTCGACGCCCTGCTCCACGACCCGGCGGCGCTCCAGGTGCCGCCCGTCGAGTCGGTCTTCTTCGAGTCGCTGCTCGCGGGTTCGCAGATCACCGACGAGATGAAGGCGCTCGCCCGCGCCTACCACGACGACGGCTTCGTCGTGCTCCAGGACGTGTTCGAGCCCGAGCTCGTCGACGCGCTCGTCGGCAAGTACGAGTGGCTGTTCGACCCCGCGACGATCGGGACGCTGCCGCCGCACGTCCAGGAGCTGTTCAACCTCGACCCGGCGCGGCGCCTCGACGCGTGGTGGGTCTGCGAGGAGGTGCGGCAGCTCGCGTGCCACCCGCGCGTGCTCGAGCTCCTCGGCCTGCTCTACGGTCGGCGGCCGGTCCCGTTCCAGACGCTCAACTTCAAGTACGGCACCCAGCAACCGACGCACAGCGACGCCATCCACTTCTGGTGCATCCCGTCCGGCTACATGTGCGGCGTGTGGGTCGCGCTCGAGGAGGTCACGCTCGAGAACGGCGCGCTCGTCTACTACCCCGGCAGCCACAAGCTGCCCGAGGTGCAGCTCGCGCAGCTCGGCCAATGGGGCATGGACGGGTACACGTCGCACGGCAGCGCGTACCGCTTCTACGAGAACTACGTCCGCGCGATCGTGCGTGACCGCGGCCTCGAGGAGAAGAAGCTCACGGTCCCCAAGGGCTCGGTGCTCATCTGGGCGGCGAACCTGCTGCACGGCGGCTCGGCCGTCACGCGGCCGGGCGTCACGCGCATCAGCCAGGTCACGCACTACTACTTCGAGGGCTGCACCTACTACGCGCCGATCCTCAGCAACCCCGCGCTCGGTGAGTACAAGCTCAAGGACGTCATCGACCTCACGACGAAGGAGCCCGTGCCGCACACGATCAACGGCGAGCCCATCACGGTGATCCCGGGGACGGACGGGCGCTCGCGGATCGCGCGGGCCGGCACCGAGACGCAGTGGGGCTTCGACCCGGCGCTCATGCGGCGCATGGAGCAGCTCAAGGCGGAGCTCGACCGACCCGGCGCCGGAGGCGGCGGCGACCCCGCGGTCGACGCCGCGGAGCTCCAGCGGCTGCGCGCCTACGTGAAGACCATGGAGGTCGAACGCGACCACCTGCGCCACCGCGTCGACCAGCTCGACGAGGCGCTGCGGCAGGCCCCGGGCTCGCCGTTCGCGAAGGCGCTGCGCGCGGTGAAGAGCCGCATGGGACCGCGGAGCGGCCCGACCACCTGAGCGGCGGCCGTCGGCTCGGTCCCTCGTGTGAGGAAGACCGGTTCAGCCCGGTGCGCAGGGGCTGCTAGACTCCCCCGCCGATCGGGGTGTGGCGCAGCTTGGTAGCGCGTCTGCTTTGGGAGCAGAAGGTCGCTGGTTCGAATCCAGTCACCCCGACCAGTCCGCCATCAACGTCCCCCCGGCCGCCTGACGCGACGCCTTGCGACCCTGGCGGCCGGGATGCCAGTCTGGGTCGTCCTCAGGCCCGGCGTTCCGCCGAGGCCGTCGCGGGACCCCGATCCCATCCGCTGGAACTTCCGCAGATGAAGCCCACGCTCCTCGTTGCCGCCGGCCTTCCGCTCGTCCTCGGCCTGGCCCTCTCGGCCTGCCAGAGCCCTCCCCCGCCTCCCCCGTCGGTGGACTACTTCCAGGAGGTCGCGGGGGACCTGGATGCGATCCAGACGGAACTCAAGGACGGCGTGTTCCAGGTCGACTCCGTCACCGAGGCGCTCGCCGCCCTGCAGTCGGCCGCCGAGACGGACCTGCGCGGGGCCTTCGAGGGGCTCACCGAGTCGATCGCCAGCCTGGAGGCCGTCCGCGGCCGACTGCGCGACCTCGGCGAGAGCGTGCGCAAGAAGGAGGAGGCCTTCCAGCAGGCGTGGACCGAGGCGGTCGACTCCGTGCAGGACGTGAACCTGCGCCACACGGCCGAGCGGGGCCGGGCCGACGTCGAGGAGGGCTTCGCGAAGCTGGAGCAAGCGGCGGCGGACCTGCGCGGACTCTACGACGCGTGGGAGGGCAAGGTGAAGGGTCTCGCGACCATGCTCGAGGCCGAGCTCAGCACGGCGTCCGTGGAGAGCCTGACGTCCCAGATCACCGCGGTGCTGGACGATGCCGCTCCGCTGAAGGCCTCGATGCGCACGATCATCCAGGACATGGGGGCCGTCATCGACTCGCTCGAGTCGGCCCTGAGCTGACGCGGGCCGGCGCGCGCGGAGCGCCCTGTCGCGCTCAGCCGCCGCCGCGGCGCGTCGATCCGGCCAGCGCCCGGCGCAGCCGGTCCTGGAACGCGAAGCCGACGCCCGCGTCCTCGAGGTCCTCCTGGAAGCCGACGCAGTCGGCGCCCTCCTCGGCGAGCGTGACGTAGTCCGGCCGGTCGGCCGCCGTGTCGTGCACGAACTGCCCCACGATGCGGCCCTGCCACACCATGAACGCGCCGGGCATCTGCGCCGCGTCGCCGCGCAGCCACCCGATGCCGTGCCCCTGGCGGACGCCGGCCTGCCAGCCGCGCTTCCAGACCGTCCAGCCGAAGAGCTGCGACGGCCGGCCGCGGCGCAGCGCGAACGCGCGGTAGAGCACGCGGTCCGGGTCGCTGATCTGCGTGGCGTCCTCGAGCCCGTAGCCCGCGAAGAACGCGCGCGCCTCCGCCTCCTCGGACATGTGGACGAGGACCAGGCGCGCGCCCGTCCGCTCGAGCTGCTCGCGGATGCCCCGCAGGTCGCCGAGCGCCTCGCGGCAGAAGGTGCAGCCGAAGTGGCGCAGGAAGACGAGGTACTGCGGCCGCTCCCGCGAGGCCGTGAGCAGGTCCGTGCCGTCCCGGTCGTGGTAGAGCGAGAGCGCCATGTCGAGCGGCAGGACGGGTGGCGCGTTGCGCAGCCGGTGCTCCCGCGCGGCGCCGCGGAGGAGGAGCGCGAACGGGACCCACCAGACGAGGTCGTTCGTGACGATCGTCCAGCCGGCTTCCCACGGGAGCCGGCCGCGGGCGGCGGCCCAGACGAAGCCGATCGGGCCGAGGACCTTGCCGAGCAGGCCGACGAGGACGATCGGCCAGTGCCGGTAGGGTGCGCGGGCGGCGAGCGCGTAGCCGACGCCGTAGACTCCGACGACCATGCCCAGGCACTGCCAGATCTCGGGGTAGCGCGGCGGCTCCAGGCCGATCCAGGCGAAGGCACGGCCGGGCGCCAGGACGACCCAGCTCCCCCACAGGACGTTGTACGCGGCCGCCGCGAGCAGGACGCGGCTCATCCAGCGAGGGGCTCGGGATCCGGTGGTCATGACCCATGCTTCGCGCGGGCGCGGGAATCGGATGAAAGGAATCTCCGCCGATCCCGGATCGCGGTACGCACACCGCCCGCGCGCCCTGCACCGCTGCTCGTATGGCGACGGCGCGGGGCCACGGCGATCGTGGTCGCCGCCCGACCGCCCGGACCCGCCGCATGCCCTCGCCCGCCCCCGAGCTGAACGATAGGCCCGCCCTATCAGCGGCATGGGGGCGCGCGATTGGAGATCGACGACCCCGTCGACGATGCTCTGGGCGTGCGTGGAGGCCGGCACCCCGCCCGGCGCTCACGCATCCGACCCCCACGGGACCTCGAACCGGTCGCGGCACGCGGAACGACGAGAGCCCGCCCGGCGACACCCCCGCCCACGGGGCGCCGGAGTCCCACCTCGCACTCAGGAGGAGACACATGACCCCGAACCGATTCCTCGCAGCCGCGACGCTCCTCGCCGTCGCCTGCCACGGACCCACCCAGCACGGCGAGACGGTCACCGCCGTCGACGGCGACGACAGAGGAGGAGACCGCATGGCCGACCCGATGACCAACCAGGACTGGTGGCCGAACCAGCTCGACCTCGACGTCCTCCACCAGAACTCGGCGAAGGCGGACCCGCTGGCCGCCGACTTCGACTACGCCGCCGCGTTCGCGGCGGTCGACCTCGCGGCGCTCAAGAAGGACATCGCGGAGGTCATGTCGACCTCGCAGGACTGGTGGCCCGCCGACTGGGGCAGCTACGGTCCGCTCTTCATCCGCATGGCCTGGCACAGCGCCGGCACCTACCGCGTCCAGGACGGCCGCGGCGGCGCCTCCGACGGCACGCAGCGCTTCGCGCCGCTCAACAGCTGGCCCGACAACGCGAACCTCGACAAGGCGCGTCGCCTGCTCTGGCCCGTGAAGAAGAAGTACGGGCAGAGCGTCTCGTGGGCCGACCTCATGGTGCTCGCGGGCAACGTCGCCCTCGAGAAGTCCGGCTTCGAGACCTTCGGCTTCGGCGGCGGCCGCGAGGACGTCTGGGAGCCGCAGGAGGGCATCTACTGGGGCCCCGAGGGCGAGTGGCTCGCGACGAGCGACGACCCCCACAGCCGCTACAGCGGCGACCGCGACCTCGAGAACCCGCTCGCCGCCGTGCAGATGGGCCTCATCTACGTGAACCCCGAGGGCCCGGACGGCAACCCCGACCCGCTGCTCGCGGCGCACGACATCCGCGAGACCTTCGCGCGCATGGCCATGAACGACGAGGAGACCGTCGCGCTCATCGCCGGCGGCCACACGCTCGGCAAGGTGCACGGCGCCGCGACCCCCCAGGGTCACGTCGGT
>JAUIEF010000315.1 GCA_030428785.1 bacterium | reverse complement strand
TGGAGGCCCGGCGGCCCGCGGCGCGGACCTCGGCGTCGACGGCCGGGCGCGCGGCGGGCGACACGCGGGCGTCGTCCGCGTCGCCGTCGGCGTCCACGCGAGCCACCGCCGTGCGCCGCGTCGCCGCGTCGCCGTCGGGCTCCGCCTCCCGCCGCGCCTCGACCTCCTCCCACGCGGCGAGCGCGCCGGGCGGGTCCGCGCGACCGTGCGCCTCCGCGGCGCCCGCGAGGAAGGCCGCGTCGTGCGGCGCGTCGTGACAGGCCGCGCAGGTCCGCGCCGCCGGCCGCTCCACGAGCTCGCCGATCACGAGCAGGTCGCGACGGCTCCCGTCGACGTGGCACGTCGCGCAGTCCGTCGCCGCGTGCGCGCCCTCGAGGCGCAGGAAGCGGTCGTGCCCGACGGAGTCGTACCCGTCCCAGGCCGTCTGGCCGTGACACTGCGCGCAACCGAGAGCCATGCGCCCCTCGTGGGGATCCTCGTGACAGCTCGCGCAGCTCTGGTCCAGCCCGAGGAACCGGGAGGCGCCGCGCGGAAGCACCTCATCGCGCGCGTGCTCATGACACTTGATGCAGTCGAGCTCGAGGTGCGCGCCGTCCATGGCGAAGCCGACGAGCACGTGGTCGAACGCGTCGGGATCCGGAACGCCCGTCCGCGTCCAGCTCTGCCGGTTCACGATGGAGAAGCCCGCGCCGTGGTGCTCGCTGTGGCAGACGGCGCAGCGGCGGGCCTCGCCCGGCGGGAGCGTGCCGTGCAGGCCGTCCGCGGAGCCGAGCTGGGAGTCGATCGCGTCGTGGCACGCGAGGCAGGAGTCGGCGAGGGTGCCCAGCAGGCCGCCGTGGCAGGCGGCGCAGTCGACCATGTCGGCGAGGTCCGGATCCGCCTGGTGGACCGCCGACAGCGGCCCCGGCGCGGCGCGACGGAACTCCGTCACCCCCGCGAGCCCGACGAGCACCAGCGAGAGGCACGCGATCCAGACCCCGGGACGACGCACCTTCATTCGACGATCTCCGGAACCGTCGTCTCGTCGTAGAACGTGACCGAGTACTTGAGCGCGAAGACGATGTGCAGCGCGAGGAGCAGCACCATGAGCAGCGCGACCCAGCGGTGCACCCAGCGCCAGGTCGCGAGCAGGCCGCGCAGGTCCTCGAAGTGCGCCGCCATGACCGCCGACCGGTGCGCCCGGCGGGCCAGACGGCAGGTCTCGTCGACGACGACGGGGTCGACGCCGTCCGCGGCGCCGCGCGCGCGCAGGTCGCGCAGCACCTTCGACAGGTCGCGCCGCAGCCCGACGAGCGCGAGGAGCCGGCCCGCGAGGCCGCCGCCCCACTGCCGTCGCTCGGCGAGCGCCGCGACCTCCTCACGGGCGCGCTCGCGGAAGCGCCGCTCGTCGACGGGCCAGGCAGCCTCGTCGAGCGCGAGCCGCGCGCGGACCTCGGCGAGGTCCAGCTCGCGGCCGTTCGCGGCGCGCGGCACCCACGCGTAGAGGTAGCGGCCCACGGCGCCCGTCACGAGCAGCACGGTGAGCGCCAGGAAGGCGTGCCCGCCCACCGTGTTCCGCGGCGCCATGCCCGCGTGCAGCATCGCGCAGAGCACGGCGAGCACGCCCGTCGCGACGTGGCTCGTCATCCACGCGCGCAGCGAGCCGATCCGCACGCCCCACGACGCGCGACGCACGAGGTACGCGAGGTTCACGAGGATGAGCCCCACGGACGCGATGCCCAGCCAGAGGCCCAGGCCGAGGCTCGGCCGGAGCAGCTCGTGCTTGCCGTGCTCGGGCCGGACGACGCGCGGCAGCAGGTAGTAGTCGGCGTTCCAGACGGCGAAGAGCAGCGCGACGAGCGCGAGCGCGCCCGCGGCGGTGAGCGCACGGAGCAGCCCGGTGCCCTGCTCGACGACAGGCTCCGCCGGCGCCCGGTCGGCCGGGTCGAACGAGACGCCGGCGCGCTCGAGGAGCTCGACGGGCGGCTTGCCGCCGGCCATGACGAAGACCTCGTCGTTCGGCAGCCGGCGCACGCTCGCGACGTCGTCGTCGGCCGCGCGGACGAGCAGCTCGACGGCGTCCGGCCGGATTGCGCGCACGACCGCGCCGCGCACGACCTCGACGCGCCCGTCGCGCTCGGCCTTCCCGAGCCGCTCCGCGTTCGACGCCTTGAGGCGCCACAGCTCGTGACCGCGATACGCGAGCGTCACGGCGTTGCCCGGCTGCTCGGCCAGCGCGAGCGCGGCCTCCGCGGCGCTGTCGCCGCCGCCCACGACGGCGACGCGCCGTCCGGAGAACGACTGCGCGTCGAGCAGGCTGTACGCCACCTTCGGCAGGTCCTCGCCGGGGACGTCGAGCCGATTCGGCGTGCCGCGCCGGCCGAGCGCGAGGCACACGTGGCGCGCCCGCCGCTCGCCGTCGCCCGTGCGCGCCGTGAAGACGCCGTCCTCGTCACGGGACACGTCGAGCAGCTCCGTGCCGCAGGCGAGCGGCAGCGCGTGCTCCTCGACGAGCGCATCCCACAGCGCCACGAGCTCCTCCTTCTCCCAGGTCGTGCGCCGCAGGCGGCCGACGAGCGGGAGGTCGAGCGGCCGCGTGAGCACGAGCTTGCGGCGCGGGTACTTGGCGACGGTGCCGCCCGGCCGCTCCTCCTGGTCGATCCAACGGAACGCGAGGCCGCGCCGCTTCGCCTCGAGCGCGCAGGCGAGACCGGCCGGGCCCGCGCCGACGATCAGGAGGTCGTCGACGGCCGGCGCGCCGGACGCGGCGCCCACGGCCCCGTCCGCGCCGGGCGAGCGCGCGAGCAAAAGGTCGGCGACCCCGGTGAGCGTTTGGGTCTCGAAATCGACCTCGGCGGTCCAGTCGAGGTGCTTGACGCGGACCTCTTGGGGGCGAGCGAACGAGTGC
>JAUIEF010000111.1 GCA_030428785.1 bacterium | reverse complement strand
CGCGCCCCTCGCGGATCAGCTCCGGGATCCCCGCGAGCCGCGGCGCCACGCAGGCGCGCTCCATCGCCATCGCTTCCATGAGCACGACGGGCACGCCCTCGGAGAGGCTCGGGAGCACGACGACGTCCGCGCGGGCGTAGTGCTCGCGGATGCCGTCGCGGTTCACGGCGCCGGCGAAGCGCACCCGGTCGGCGAGCCCCCACGCGGCGGCCAGGCCCTCGAGGCGCGCGCGCTCCGGCCCGTCGCCCACGAGCGTGAGGCGGAGCTCGCGGCCCTCCTCGCGCAGCCGGTCGAGCGCCTGGAGCAGGAGGTCGTGGCCCTTCACGCGGGCGAGCCGCCCCACGCAGAGCACCTCGAGCGGGCGCGGGTCCGTCGTCCCGCCTGCGGGCGGCCCCGGCCGGAAGCGGTCGAGGTCGAGGCCCATGGGCGTGACCTCCACGCGCGACCAGCGCCCGGGCGGCATCCGCAGGAGCACCTGGCTGCGCGAGTAGTGCGAGATGCAGCACACGAAGTCCGCGACGGCCGCCGTGCCGGGGAACCAGGTGCCGGGCTCGTCGTGGTAGGGCGGCGAGCCGTGCACGGTGAGCGAGAAGGTGATCGGGAACACGCGCCGCGCCATGGACGCGACGACCGACGCCGGGTTCGCGAAGTGCACGTGCAGGTGCTGCGCGCCGACGCGGCGCATCCAGTCGCCGACCATGACGGCCTCCGCGAACCACGCGAGGCTCTTCGCGAGCCGCGCCGGGTCCGTGCCGCCGCGCGCGAGCGCGTGCCCGAGCCCGGCGAGCCAGCGTCCCGGCCGGTCGAGCAGCGTGCGCGCGTGGGCCGCGAGCGCGCCGCGCAGTCCGGCGCCCTTCACGTAGAAGGTCGCGCGCTCCTCGTCGCGCTCCGTCTCCGTGAGCCGCGCGTCGCCGTGGTCCGGCGCGTTGATCGACGCCGTGACGACGTCGAGGCCGCGCGCGCGGAGGCGCAGCACCTCGTCGAGCACGAAGGTGTGGGAGACGGCCGGGTACCGCGAGACGAGGTACGCGACCCGGGTCACGACGTCCCCCCGACCGCCGGCAGCCCGTGGAACGCGCGGCGGTCCACGCGCGCGCCGGCCGTCGCCGGGCGGCGGTCGCGCTGGAGCAGCGCCTCGGACGCGCCGAGCACGAGGAACAGCAGCGGCTGCGTCTGTCCGCCGAGCCAGGCCGTCGCGATGGACGCCGCGATGCCGACGATCACCGCGAGCAGCACGCAGGCGAGGGCGCCGTCGTCCGCGCCGTCGTCGGACGGGTGCGTCGGCGCGAGGGCCGCGGCGTCCGCCGGCAGGAACACGCGGCGCGACGCGCCCGGCGCGTCACCGAGCGGCACGAGCCCGGCCCGGGACGTCGACCGCTCGGCGAGCGCGGCACCGCCCGCGCGCCAGGCCCCGTCGCGCGGCAGGGCGACGAGCGCGCGGTCCGTCGGCGAGGCGGCCGCGGACGTCGGCGTCGTCCGCAGCGCGAGCCGCAACAGCCGCGCCGCCGTCCCGAGCAGGAGCGCGACGAAGGTCCCCGCCGCGAGCAGCCCGTTGTTGAGGCTCAGCAGCAGGTACTGGTTGTCCACGGACTCCATGCCGCGCACGGCCTCCCAGCCGAGGTTGCCCCAGCCGAGCAGCGGCCGCTCGAGAGCGAGCGGCACGTAGAGGTCGAGCAGCTGCCGCCGGTAGCTCACCGTCCGCTGGAGCGTGTCCGCCGCGCCGCCGCCCGACGTCGCGTAGCGGTCCATCGCGACGAGCACGAGCCCGCCGACGAGCGCCGCCGTCACGAGCGCCCCCGCGAGCAGGCGCGGCCGCCGACGCAAGGGGTGCACGACGAGCACGGCGAGCGACGCGGCGAGCGCGAGCCACGGCCCGCGCGACAGCGTCATGGCCATCCCGCCCGCGAGCGCGGCGAGCAGCAGCAAGCTGACCCCCCGGTTCCGCCACGCCCGCGCACGGTGCAGCGCGAGCTGCAGCACGAGGCCCGCGCCGAAGAGCATCCCCGCGAGGATCGCGTGCGGGAACGGTCCGCGGATGCGCGCGAACCCGAACCGGAACGCGTTGCGCGGCCCGAACTGGTCCAGCTGGTCGCCGAACAGCCCGCGCCAGGCGTCGCCGAACAACGGGTTGCTCCCCATGCGGAACTCCCACAAGGAGAGCACGGCGACGAGCGCGAGGAGCGCGACCGTCGTGCGCGCGGCCGCGAGGCGCAGCTCCGCCGACGTGAACAGCCAGCGCGCGACGAGGTACGGGAAGAGCAGCCCGCACGTCCACGAGAAGAGGTTGTCCTGCACGGCGGTCGCGCCGCCCGCTCGCCACTCCGACGCGACCTGCAGCAGCACGAAGCCCGCGACGAGCGCGTCGGTGACGGACGGCCGCCAGCGCCACGCGCACGTGAGCCCGACCGCGAGCGCGACGGGCGCCATGGCGGCGTCCTCGAAGGCCACGTCCGGCAGGCCGTAGAGCTGCCACCGGAGCTCCGACGGCACGAGGAGCAGCACCGGCAGGTAGACCAGCAGGAAGGCGCGGGCCGGCGAGGCGACGAGGCACACGAGCGCGGCCAGGAACGCCGGCGCGAGCGCGATCACGTCCACCGCGGATCGCTCCCGGGGTCGTCGGCGCCGGCGGTCACGAGCGGCGTGTCGTCGGCGAGGTCGTCGTCCGCCGCGGGGAAGGCGCCCGGCGAGAGCCGCAGCCGCATGCCGCCCTGCTGGAGCACCGCGCCGAACAGCGGCGGCGACGCGGAGCGCAGCGTGCCGATGGCGCGCTTGACCTCGTCGACGGTGTCCGTCTCCGCGTTCACGACGAGCAGCGTGGCCTGGCTGGCCTCCGCGAGCAGCTCGGCGTCGGCGGAGCGCAGCGTGGGCGGCGCCTCGACGAGCACGATGTCGTAGAGGTTGCTGACCTCGCCCAGGACGTCCGCGAGCCGGTGCCCGTACGGCAGGCGCGCGTAGCCGACGCTGTCGCCGACGGGCAGGTGGCTCGGCGTGCCGGGGATGATCGCCGTCGCGGCGGTCGTCGCGCCCTTGAGCACGTCGACGAGGCCGGGCGGCGAGTTGCCGGGCACGGTCTTGCCGACGTGCGCGTCGACGGAGAGCACGGCGCGGCCCATGGCGGTGAGCTCTCGGCCCACGCGCGCGATGAGCGTCGAGGTGCCCGCGTCGTCGCGCGTCGGCGTGACGACGAACACGCGCGTCCCGTTGTTGCGGCGCTCGCGCTCGACGGTGAGCGAGAGGCGGCGCACCTGGTCGGCGAGCTCGGCGGCGGCGTCGTCCGTCGCGCCGGCCGGCAGGAGCGCCAGCGGCGGGAAGCCGAGCGCGCGCTCGAGGTCGCCCTCCGAGTGCACGGTGCGGTCCATGGCCCTCGCGCCGATGGACGCGCACACCGAGGACGCGACGGCCAGCGCCGCGAACGCGAGGAAGTACTTGAGGCGCCGGGAGCGCGTCGGGGAGTCCGGCGTGCGTGCGGGCGAGAAGACGCGCGCGAAGCCCGGGCCCGCCGACTCGAGGTCGAGGTACGCGAGGCGTCGGTCGATCTCGCCGAGCCGCGCCTGCGCGTCCGCGATGGAGCCCGCGAGGCGCACGCCCCGCGCGTGGTCCGCCACCTGGTCGCCGGCGCTCTGCTTGAGCTCGTCGAGCTCCGTGCGCAGGCCCGTCACGTAGCGGTCGGCCCGCGCGATGCGCGCGTCGGCGGCGTCCTTCGCGGACTGCAGCACGCGCGCGTCGGTCTCCGCGAGCTGGCTCGCGTAGGCCTGGTAGCCGGGGTGCGCCTCGGTGAGCCCGGCGAGCCGCGCGGCGAGCTCGGTGCGCCGCTCGAGGAGCGTCGCCGGCACGCCCGTGACCTCCTCCTCGGGGAGCAGCGCGACCTGCAGGCCGTCCTCGTCGAGCGCCTGCCGGAACGCGCGCGCCTCGACGAGCGCGCGGCGCGCGACGCCCAGCTCGGCGGTCGTCGCGTCGAGCTGCGCCTGGAGCGGCTGCGTCGCTGCCCCGCCGAAGCCGGACACGCCGAGCCGCCGCGCGAGCTCCGCCTCCTCCGCGAGCAGGCCGTCGAGCTGGCCCTCGACCTGGGTGCGGTGCGTCCGGAGGTCGGCGATGCGCGCCTCCGGCTGGAAGAAGGTCTCGTCCTTCTGCGAGTGGAGGTACGCGTCGACGACGGCGTTCACCGTGTCGGCGAGGCCGTCCGGCTCGGGGCCCTCGAGCGCGACGCTCACGAGGAACGAGTCGCGCATCGCGCGCGCCTCGATCGAGCGGCCGAGGGCGGCGACGGCACGGCTCACCGGCACGTCCGGCGCCTGCCACAGCGCGCGCGTCGGCGCGTCCATGCGGTCGAGCGCGTTCTCGAGCACGCCGAAGCGCGTGAGCAGGTAGACCTGCTGCTGGAGGAACGCCTGGTAGTCGCGCGTCTGCCCCTCGATCTCCGCGTCGGCCTCGAGCGTCTTGGGGAAGCGCGGCGCGACGTGGATGGTGGCCTCCGCGACGTACGCGGGGCGGCCCTTCACGAGCGCGACGATCGTGCCGGGGAGCATGATCGCGAGGAACACGCCGAGCACGAGGCGGCGGTGGCGGCGCACGCCGTCCGCGATGACCGCGCCGAGCGGCGTCGTGGCGCCGAACGTGCCGGCGCGGGGACGGTCGTCCTGTCGGAAGGGGCGCATCAGTTGTCGTCGTTGTTGTCGTCGGCGATGGCGGCGGCGGTGACGAGCAGCGCGAACGGGCTGATCTGCCGCATGAAGTACCCGAAGTGCGCGAGCCCGCTGCGCGGCACGAAGAGGATGTCGCCGTCGACGAGCGCGACGTTGAGCGCGACGTCGCCGTCCTCGAGCAGCGCCTCGATGTCGAGCGGGAGCTCCGTGCCCTCCGTCGTGCGGATGAGCATGACGTCCTCGGGCTGGCTGTCCTCGGTGAGGCCGCCCGCGAGCGCGAGCGCGTCGAGCACCGACATGCGGCCGCGACCCTTCACCGGGTACATGCCCGGGTTGTTCACCTCGCCGAGCACGTAGACGATCTCGTCGGTCGCGTGCTTCACGACGACGACGTCCTGCGGGCGGAGCGGGATGTTGAGCGAGGTGTTGCCGCGCTCGAGCAGCTCGTCGAGCTCGAGGCGGATCATCGTGTCGTTGCCGCGGAAGACGGAGCAGCGCACGGGCGCGCCGAGCGGGCCGTCCTGCGGCGAGACGCCGCCGGCGCGCGACAGCACGTCGAGCAGGCGCGGCGCGTTCTCGAGCGGGTACGAGCCGGGGTCGTTCACGTCGCCGAGCACGGCGAGCCGGTGCGAGACGTACTCCTCGACGCGCACGGTCACCGCGAGGTCGGCGTAGTACGGCTCGAGCGCCTCGGCGAAGGCGGCGGCCGCCTCGTCCCGGGTGAGCCCGGCGCACGGGAAGGACCCGACGACGGGCAGGCTGAGCTGACCGTCCGGGCCGACGACGTGCCGGCCGCCGAGCTCCTCCCGGCCCCAGACGTCGAGGAAGAGCACGTCGCCCGGTCCGAGCCGATAGGGCCGGTCGTCGGCGGCGCCCGCGAAGAGCTCGAGCGCCGCGGCGTCCGAGTCGGGGAGCGTGCGGCGCGGCTCCATCGTCCGGAAGAGCGGCGGCGACTCCTCGCGCGCGCCGGGCGGCGTGCGCGGCGTCCAGCAAGCGGACGCGACGAGCGCGACGGCGAGCGCCGCGAGCGTCGTCACGCGGTGGTGACCGGGTACGGGTGTGGACAAGTGGGGCGCCCTGTGGAGAACCGGAAGACCCGGCAGATCATCACACGAACCGCTCGTCCGGCAAGGGAAACGGCCTTTCAACAACCGATTCACATATGTGACGCATGGGCTGTCGTGATTTTGTCCACGCGACTCAACAAGATATCAACAGCGCTCCTCCCGACGGGACGTCCCCGGTCGTCGCCCGGCTGCGACCGCCGCGGGCCCGAGACGCTCCGCGGGAGCGCGAGGAGCGCGCATGGACGTGAGCGGGAAGACAGCGCGACCGGCCGTCCGGCCGCGGGTCGTGGGCGAGGCGCTCGTCCGGGACCTGGACGCGCCGCTCTTCGCCGAGCGCTTCCGCGAGATCCTCGACCTCGAGGAGACGGGCTACGAGCCGACGCGGCGCCACACCGCCGAGTACCTGGCGTACGTGCTCTCGCGTCCCGGCCGTCTCTGCTTCGCCGCCTTCCACGGGGAGCGGCTCACGGGCTTCTCGCTCGCCGCGCCGCTCGAGTTCTTCCCCATGAAGCGGGGCGCGCAGGACGACCCCGGCTGGGGGCGGCGCGACACGCTCTTCTCCGCGGACCTCGTCGTCGCGGAGGGCTGGCGCAACTCGGGCGTCGCGCGCGCGCTCAAGCACCGGCAGGTCGAGGCCGCGCGCGCCGCGGGCTACCGGCGCATCGCCGGGCGCAACCGGGTCGGCGTCGCGGACGCCATGTGGCGCGTGAACCTCTCGCTCGGCGCGTACGTCGTGCACCACCTGCGCGACGAGTACGTCGACGACGTCGGTCCCGCCGACTGCCTCTACTACCACATCGACCTGGTGGAGGAGGCGGGGGCGACGGGCGGCGCATGAGCGGCGCGGCGCTCGGGGCGCGGGCCGTCGGCGGTGCGCTCGCGTGGTTCCGCGACGCGGCGCGCGAGCGGCCGGAGCGCGTCGCGCTGCGCGGGGCGGGCGGCGAGCGCTCGTGGGGGAGGCTCGCGACGGACGCCGCGCGGATCGCCGCGGCGCTCGACGGCGCGCCGTCGGGTCCGGTCGCGACGCTCCTGCCGCCCGACGCCGGCCTCGTGACCGCAGCGTTCGGCGCGTGGCTCGCGGGGCGCGTGATCGTGCCGCTCGATCCGTCGTTCCCGGCGGCGCGGCTCGCGGCGCTGCTCGCGGACGTGGGGGCGGGGTCGCTCGTCACGACGGACGCGTGCGCGTCGCTCGCGGAGGAGGCGTGTGCGCGGGCGGCGGACGTCGCGCCCGCGCGCGGGGCGCCGCGCGTGTCGCGGCTCGCGGCGCTCCTCGACGGGGCGGGCGCGGCGGCGCGGTCGGTCTCCGGAGACGCGTCGAGCCGCGCGGCCGACGACGGCGCCCCCGCGGCGGCGTCGCTCGCCGGCCCCGACGCGCTCGCGTGCGTGCTCTACACCTCCGGCTCCACGGGCACGCCGCGCGGCGTCTGCCACACGCACCGCTCGCTGCTCGCGAACGCCGACGCGCGCGTCGCGGGCTACGCGCTCTCGGAGGACGACCGCCTCGCCGCGCTCTACGCGCCGTCGACGGGCGGCCTCCTCGCCACCGTGCTTTCCGCGCTGCGCGCCCGCGCCTCGGTGCACCTGCTCGACCCGCGCGCGGGCGTCGACGGCGTGCCCCGCGCGGTCCGCGAGGACGGCGTCACCGTGCTCGCGCTCATCGCGAGCTCGCTGCGCGCGCTCCTCCCGACCGCGGCGGACGGCGACCTGCGCGGCCTGCGCCTGCTGAGCCTCTCCGGCGAGTCGCTCCGCGCGGACGACCTCGTCGCGGCGCGCCGCCTGTGCGGGCCGGACGCCGGGCTCGTGAACTCCTACGCGACGACGGAGACGGGGACGGCGTGCCGCTGGACCGTGCCGCCCGGCGCCGAGCGCGACGCGCCGCCGCTGGGCCGCGTCGCGGACGGCGTGGAGCTCGCGGTGCTCGACGAGGACGACCGCCCCGCGGCGCCCGGCGCGACGGGCCGTGTCGCGGTGCGCGGCACGGCCTGCTCGGTCGGCGTGTGGGACCCCGCCGCACGCGCGCCGCGTCCCTGGCCCGGCGTGTGGATCCCCACCGGTGACCTAGGCGTGCTCGACGCGGACGGCGTGCTCCACCACCGCGGCCGCGCGGACGACGCGGTGAACGTCGACGGGCGCGTCGTGCACCTGCGCGCGGTCGAGGCGGCGGTCGCGGCGCTGCCCGAGGTGGCGGACGTCGCCGTGGTCGCCGAGGACGCGCCCGGCGGTCCGCGCCTCGTCGCGCACGTCGTGCCGACGCCCGGCGCCGCCGTCGACGCGACGGCCTGGCGCGCGCGGCTCGCGGCCGACGCCCCGCTCGCGGCGACGCCCTCGCGCTTCGAGGCGCACGCGTCGCTGCCGCGGCTGCCCGGCGGCAAGGTCGACCGCCGGACGCTCGCGGGCGTCGGCGCGGCGGAGCGCGTCCCGGGCGGCGACGGCCTCGCACAGACGACCGATGCAGCGCGCGTGCGGCGCGCGCCGCACGCCGGGGCCGCCCCGCCGGCATCGGGTCCGCCGACCGCCGCGCCGCGCAACGAGACCGAGCTGCGCGTCGCCGCGCTCTTCGAGGAGGTGCTCGGCGACGCCCCCGTGGGCGCGGCCGACGACTTCTTCGACCGCGGCGGCCACTCGCTGCTCGCGGTCCGCCTGCTCGGCGCGATCGAGCAGCGCTTCGGCCGCCGGCTCGCGCTCCAGGACCTGCTCGCCGCGCCGACGGTCGCCGCGCTCGCGCGGCACCTCGACGACGACCCGGCCCTCGCGCACACGCAGTGCGTACGGCTCCGCGACGGCGACGAGGGCCTGCCCGTCGTCCTCGTCTGCGGCCTCTTCCTCTACCGCCACCTCGCGCAGGCGCTCCCCGCGGGGCGCGCCGTGCACGCGGTCTTCGTGCAGTCGGAGCTCGACGCGCTCCGGGGCGGGCGCGGCGCGGCGACGGTCGAGGCGATGGCCGCCGAGTACCTCGCCGAGATCCGCGGCGTGCTGCCGACCGGACCGTTCCACGTCGTGGGCGAGTCGTTCGGAGGGCTCGTCGCCTTCGAGCTCGGGCACGCGCTGCGCAACGCGGGCGAGGAGGTCGGGCTCGTCGGGCTGCTCGACACGGCGCCGCCGCGCCTGCGACGCGTCGACCACCTGGGCCGCCTCGCGCACCACCTGCGTCGCGCGCGCCGGCGGTGGACGCGCGACGTCCGGGACGACCCCGCCCCGACGTCGAACGGCCGCCCCGCCGACGCGCGCAGCTCGACCGCCCTCGCGCGCGAGGCCCGGCTCGAGGAGGCGCGCTCACGCACCTACCGCGCCGCGCGACGTCGCTACGACCTCGCCGCCTACTCCGGTCCGCTCGCGCTCTACCGCTCGCTCGACCGGCCCGAGTTCGACGCGTTCCACGAGGACCCGGTCGCCGTGTGGCGCGACGTCGGGCACGGGCCGTTCACCTGCCGCGAGGTCCCGGGCACGCACCTCGGCATCCTGCGCCCGCCGCACGTCTCCGTGCTGGCGCGCGCGCTCGACGAGGACATGCGGGCCGTGGAGGCCGCGCGCGGTTGAGCGCCGTCAGTTCGCCTCGAACGCGCCGACGTCGGGCACCGGCGTGCCGTCGCCGTCGCCGTCCACCGGGCTCGTGTTGAGGTCGAAGTCGTAGTACAGGCCCGGCACGATCGTGCCCGAGTCGATGGCCGTGCTCGCCGGGGCGAGCCGGAAGTCCGTCGCCTCCGTCGGGTTCGCCGACACGAACGGCGACGTCACCGAGAGCAGGTTGTGGCTCGCGAGCACGCCCTGGCCGTCCAGGATGGTCAGCGCGGCCGTCGGCGAGTTCGGCGCGTAGCCGAGGTTGTTGCAGACGATCGAGTTGCTGGTCTCCGCCTCGATGTCCACGCCGATGACGCTCGCCGAATCCGAGCGGTAGAACGTGTTGTTCACGATGACCGTGCCGTCCGGCTGCGGCTCGATGGAGCCCGGCGCCACGTTGACGCCGATGCACGACGTCGCGCCGCTCATGTCGAACACGTTGTTGCGGAAGGTCGAGTCCGTCGCGGCGATGTTCACGAGCACCGTGGTCGACGGCCCCGCGCGGAAGAGGTTCCGCTCGAAGAGGACGTCGTGCAGCCGCTCGTCGCGCTCGCCGTTCTGCGGACCCGGGCGGATCGACCAGGCGCTGTTCACCGACTCGAAGGTGTTGTCGCTGACGACGAGCTCCTCCGTCGCGATGCCGGCGCCGAACCCCGCGCCCGAGTAGTTCGGCGCGTGGAGCTTCATCTCGTGCCGCGAGGACGTCGCGCCGCGGACCTCGCAGTTGGAGATGACGCCCTGCCCGACGTACGTGAGCCGGAGGATGTGCGAGTTGATGCTCGTGTCGAAGGTGCTGCCGAGCAGCGCCAGGCGCGAGCTCGCCACGTAGAGGTGGTGGTACGCGGCGTCGCGGATCGTCGTGTCCGCCACGACGAGGCCGTCGTGGTAGGGCATCGGCGTGCCGTTGTTGTTCCAGTACTCGATGATGCCGTCGCCCAGCTCGATGCCGCGGTTGCACTCGACGAGGTCGCAGCGCAGGACGGTCATCTGCGAGACCGCGCCCTGGGCCTGGAACGCGTGGTGCGCCCCGCCCGTGGTGACCTCGAGGTCCACGAAGCGCCAGTCGTCGAAGGCCGGCGTCTTGCCGGACAGCTCGAAGACGACGCTGCTCGCCGACACCACCGGGCGCGGCGCGGCCGGGTCGCCGAAGGCGCCGATCATGCCGGGGCCGGCCTCGTTGATCTTCACGGAGGCGCTCGCGGACCAGCTCTCGCCCCGGCGGAGGAGCACGCGCTTGCCCGACGCGACGTGCGACATCGCCTGGGACCAGTCGGAGGTCGTGACCTTGAGCGAGCCCGTCGGCGCGCCGCCGAAGTTCCCCGTCTGCGAGACGCAGACGGTCTGCGCGCCGAGGAACACGACGTCCGGGTCCGCGACGTTCACCTGCACCTCGTGCTGCGCGACGTTGCCGTCGGCGTCGCGCACGAGGAGCGTCACGGTGTGGATGCCCGGCTCCTCGAAGACGTGCGCCGCCACCGGACCGCGCGCGGTGCCGCGGCTCTTGCCCGTGGTCGCCCAGGTGCCCGCGGTCTCGTCGCCGAAGTCCCAGGCGTAGGAGAGGTCGTGGAAGGGCTGGTCCGTCGAGCCGGAGGTCGTGCCCGTCGCGTCGAAGAACACCGACAGCGGGGCGACGCCGCTCGCGCGGCTCACGACGACGTCGGGGACGAGGTCGCCGCTCTCGAGCGCGGTCGTCGCGGAGATCTCCGACGACGGGTCGCTCTCCGCGGTGCCGGTCCACGCGGTCACGACGGCGTACACCGTCTCCTCGACGCCCAGCCCGTCGATGACGGCCGAGCTCGTGGCGACCGACATCGTGTCGGCGGTCGCGGGGTCCACGTCCGGGCTCGACGACCAGTACACGCTGTACGAGGTCGCGCCCGGGACGAGGCTCCAGTCGAGCAGCACCGAGTCGGAGTCCGCGACGGCGACGAGGTTGGCCGGCACGGCGGGCTCGTCGTCGAAGGCCGTCGGGTCGAGCTCGAGGATCGCGGCCGTGAGCACGGCGACGACGCCCTCGGACTTCGCGATGCGCGCCTGGAAGTACGCGATGCGCTTCTGCGCCTTGGCGATGCGCTTGAGCGCCTTCTTGATCGCCTTGTTGCGCGCCTTGGTCTGCTTCTTGGTGTCGGTGGGGAGCAGGAGCGCGTCGGCGTGCGCCTGCTGCGCGGCGGCGAGCTTCGCCTGCCAGTCCGCGAGCTTCGCCTCGCGCTTGGAGAGCTTCGCCTCGGCCTTGGTCAGGCTCTTCTGCAGCTTGTTCAGCTGCTTCTGCTCCTGGGGCGTGAGCGCCGCGAGGGCGATCTCGTCGAGGCCGGCCGGCGGCACGACGCCCGCGAAGGACTCGAGCGGCGCGCGGTCGGTCGCGGTGCGCGCGACGTCGGCCGTCGGGCCGTGGGTCGGGAGCGTGGCGCGCGCGGACGCGAGGTCCGCGGCGGGCGGCGCGGGCAGGGCCGCGAGGACGGCGAGCGTGGTGACGGCCGTCAGCGCGACGACGAGCGCGGTGCGACGCAGCGGCTTCCGGGGAGCGCGGGTCGAGGTGCGGAGCATGGTGTGTGCCTGGCGGGGTCCGGGAGCCCGCGGGCCGGAGCGGCAGCTCCGGTCCAGCGGAAGCCCGGATATCGGATTCCCTCCATCCGAGAGCTGAGCCCGTTTCCGGACTTCCCCGTCACTCTCGTCCGTCGGGTGGGACGACTGCAACCGACATGTCGTTGTCGTCTCGTGCAGGATCCCGCGCACGAGGCGTCGCGACGACGTGGGAGCGGGACGCCCCCGGACCGCGCGGGACGTCGGCGCGCGCCCTCGTCACCGGACGGGCGCGCGTCACTCGGGAGCACCTTTTACTCGAAGAGCTCCGTCCTGCGCCTTGATGACAACCGGTTTCCGAGACAGATGAGCACGCCGTGCAGCTCGGCCCACTTCCCGAGCAGGCACGCGCCGGCGTAGAGCGCGGCGTCGGCGCGCGTGCGGCGCGGGCGTCGCGAACGGTACGCGCGCGACAACGGCACGGCGTACGCGGCGAGCAGCAGGAGGCTCCAGCCGTCGGTGGGCGCGGCGCACGCGAGCGCGACGACCGGCAGCACGAACGCCCACGCGACGCACGACGCCGCGGCGCGCACCCAGCGCCGCTCCGCGCGGCGGCCGTGGTCGACGAGCATCTCGGTGTAGCCGTGCCCCCAACGCTCGGCGCGTCGCCACCACTGCGCGAAGCGCGTGATGTCCGCCTCGTGCGTCGTCATCGGGAGGTCGAGCCGACGCACGAGGTGTCCGGCGCGCCGCACGCGCAGGCAGAGGTCCGGCTCCTCGCCCGCGACGAGCGACTCCTGGTAGCCGCCCGCCGCCTCGAAGACGTCCGTGCGCACGAGCGCGTTCCCGCCGCAGGTGCGCACGTCGCCGACGGGCTCGTCCCACTCCATGTCGGCGAGGCGGTGGTAGACGCTGCGCGACGGCTCGCGCTCGCGGAGGCGGCCGCAGAGCACGCCGACCTCGGGGTGCTCGTCGAGGTGGAGGCGGCCCGCGTCGACCCAGCCGGGCTCGAGCTCGCAGTCCGCGTCGACGAACTGCACGCACCGCAGCGTCGGGTGCGCCGCGCGCAGCACGCCGAAGCCCTCGTTGCGCGCGCGGGCCGCGGAGAACGGCCGCGCGGGGTCGAGCGCGTGGATCGGCACGTCGAGCGAGGCCGCGATCGCGAGGCTGTCGTCCGTCGAGCCGCTGTCCACGTAGACCGCCGGGAGCCCCGCGGGGAGCGAGCGCAGGCAGCGCTCGAGGCGCGGGCCCTCGTTGCGCCCGACGACGACGAGCCCGACGGCGGCGTCGGCCGCGGCGCGTGCGCGGCGGGCCGCGAGGTCGCGCGTCGCGACGCCCGCGCCGCGAGCCGGGGGGCGCCCGCCGATGTCGCGATCCGCAGCGAGCCCGCCGGGGCCTCCCACACCGATCGCGCCCCGGGCGCGTCCACGCGGCGTCGCGCGCAGGAGCTGGAGCCAGGTCGCGAGCGCGAGGAGCGCGCCGAGACGCGTCGTGTGGTCGGTGCGCCCGCCCATGTGCTCGGCGACGACGCGCTCGACCTCGGCGCGTCTCAGCACGCCCTCGAGGACGTCGCCGCCGTCGAGCAGCCGCTCCTCGACGAGCGCGCGGCAGGTCGTGCGCAGCCAGGTCGGGTAGTCGGTCGTGCCGGGGCGACCGCGTGCCGGACGATCCAGCGCGCGCGCGAGTCGTCGCGCCGACGCGTCGCCGGCGCGCTTGAGGAAGCGCAAGCCCTGCGGCCACGCGAGCGGCACGCCGCGCGCCGCGTCGGGCACGCGCGCGAGCTCCGGCCACGCGCGCCGGTGCAGGTCGAGGTACGCGCGCTGCTCGACGAGCTGTCGGAGCGGGAGCGCGCCGAACGCCGCCTCGACGTCCGCGTCGCGGAACGGCGTGCGCACGTCGACGGCGTGCCGGCACAGGTGCGGCCCGTGCTGCACGAAGCGCCGCTGCCGCTCGAGGACGTCGAAGCGGTGCGCGCCGCGCCACGGCGGCTCGTCGCGGCGGACGCACGCGCGCACGGCGTCACGCGGGTCGGGCAGCACGACCGCGAGGTCCGGGTCGAGCAGCCGCGCGCGCGCGGCGTCGTCGGCGAAGGCGCTCGCGTGCCGGCGCCAGGTCCGCTCGACGACGCGGTCGGGGTCGCGCGCGGTCACGAGGTCCCACGCGAGGTGCCCGCCGGAGAGCATGTCGCCGCCGAGCCCGTCGAGGAGCACGTCCGACCCCGCGGCGACGCGGTCGAGCACCGCGAGGATCTGTCCGTGGACGGCGCCCACGCCGCCGCCCGTCACGTCGACGACGTGCTCGAGGTCGCGCGGCAGGTGCGAGCCGTCGAGCGGCACGGTGCTGTGCGCGACACCCGTGCGGCGCGCGAGCTCCTCCGCGAGCTCGATGTCTCGCGAGCCGGGCAGCCCGAAGGTGAAGGTCTCGACGTGCGCGCCGACCTCGAGCGCGCAGCCGAGGAGCGCGCGCGAGTCGAGGCCGCCGGAGAGCGTGATGCCGACGGTGCCCGCGCCGGCGACGGCGTCGGAGACCGCGCCGAGCAGCGCGGCGTGCAGACGGTCGGACGGCCGCCCGTCGTCGGGCGCGTCGACGGGCGGCTCCTCGCGGACGGTCGCGCGCTCGCCGTCGGCGTCGAGCGCGAGCGTCGTCGCGGGCGGCAGCACGCGCACCGCGCGGTGGAGCGTGCGGTCGCCCGTGAGGTGCTCGAACGCGAGCAGGTCGGCGACGCCCTCCGGGTCGAGGTCGTCGGGCACGGCGCCGCAGCGCAGGAGCGGGCGCAGCCGGGTCGAGAACCAGAGCGCGCCGTCCGCACGCGCGACGTGCACGGGGACCAGGCCGGCGCGGTCGGCGAGCAGCCACGCACGGCGCGCCGCCACGTCGACGAGGCACGCCGCGGCGGGCGGCGGCTCGCGGAGCAGCGCGGGCGCGCGGCCCGCGGCGAGCGCGTCGCGCAGCTCGGCGAGCCGCGCGACGTCCCACGCGGGCGACGGGTCCCCCGCGACGACGAGCACGAGCCCCTCCGCCTCGCGCACGAGCGGCCGCGCGCCGCCGCGCAGCGCGTGGACGCCCACCGCGGCCCACGCGCACGACCAGGTCGACGACCGCGCGCCCGCCGGCGCGGCGGACGCGTGCAGCGCCTCGAACGCGTCGCGCGCCGCGTCGTCGAGCCCGGCGGGCGACAGGACTCCGTGGAATTCGGCCCGCATGTCCTGGTGGCTTCCTTCGCCCGGGTGGGTTGTGTCACTGTCGAGGTCGAGGACCGGGAGCCCGGCGCGCGGCCGGGCCGGCGTCCCGCGGAGGTCGAGTATGGAGCGCGCCGGGTCGGATCGTCCACGCGGCGTCGCGTTCCGTCCCGGGGGCCGGGGCGCCTGAGGTGTCCGGCGCGGGCGTCATCGGCACGCGGCCGCCCGGGCCGCCGGCGGCGCCCGGCCCGGGACCCGACGAGGAGGACGTCCCCCGCGGGCGACGCGCCGCGGCGCACGACGGGGAGACCGCCGGCGACGACGGCGCGCGCGTCGCGGCCGAGCCCGCGGCCCACCCGCTCAAGAAGCTCTTCGTGCGCGGCACGCTCTGGACGCTCGTCGGCAACGGCAGCGAGCAGGTCGTGCGCCTCGCCGCGAACCTCGTCCTCGCGCGGCTCCTCGTGCGCGACGACTTCGGCCTCATGCTGCTCGTCACCGTCTTCCAGGTCGGCCTGAGCCAGCTCTCCGACGTCGGCATCCGCGCGAGCATCATCCAGGACCGGGAGGGCGAGGACCGGCGCTTCCTCGACACGGCGTGGACGCTCCAGGTGCTGCGCGGAGCGGGGCTGTGGCTGGTCTCCGTCGCGCTCGCCGTGCCGTACGCGACCTTCTACGAGAAGCCGGAGCTCGGCGCGCTCGTCATGGTCGCGGGCTCGTCGTCGCTCGTCGCCGGCTTCACGTCGACGCGCATGCACCTCCAGGAGCGGCGCGTCATGCTCGGGCGGCTGCTCGTCATCCAGCTCGCGACGCAGTTCTCGGGCATCGCGGTCATGATCGGCTGGGCGCTCGTGTCGCCGACGGTGTGGGCGCTCGTCGCGGGCGGCATCGTGCAGACGGCGGTGAAGGTCGTGCTGTCGCACACGGCGCTGCCCGGCGAGCGCGACCGCTTCGCGTGGGACAGGGAGTGCGCGCGGCGCATGATGCGCTTCGGGCGCTGGATCTTCCTCGGCACGGCCATGGGCTTCCTCGCCGGGCGCGGCGACCGGCTCTTCGTCGGCAAGCTGCTCGACGCGGGCACGCTCGGCGCGTACAGCATCGCCGTGCAGCTCTCGGCGCTCTTCGTGAACGTCATCGCGGAGCTCTCGTCGAAGGTGCTCTTCCCGGTCTACGCACGCCTCGCGTCCGTCGGCGCGGACGACCTGCGCCGCCGCTTCCTGCCCATCCGCGCGTCGCTGCTCGCGCTCGTGCTGCCGCCGCTCTGCGGGCTGGTCGTGTGGGGGCAGGAGGTCGTCGACCTGCTCTGGCCGGAGCAGTTCGCCGAGGCCGGTTGGATGCTGCGCCTGCTCTGCGCGGGCGCGGTGCTCACCGTGGTCAACGAGACGGCGCGGCCCGTGTTCCTCGCGGTGGGCGACTCGGCGACGGCCTTCCTCGTGCGCACGGTGCGCGTCGCGATGCTCGCCGCGGCGATGGGCGTCGGCACCGCGCTGCACGGCTTCCCGGGCTGCCTCGTCGGCGTGGCCGTCGCGCCGCTGCTCGAGTACCCGGTGCTCGCGTGGGCGACGCGCCGCCACCACGCGTGGCTCCCGCGCCTCGACGCGCTCGCGGTGGGCGGCAGCGCGGCCTTCGTGCTGCTCGGGCTCTGGATCAGCGGCGGGCTCTGAGGCGGCATGCGCGACGCTCCATGCGTGCGCGCCGCGCGGCTGGCCCGCGCTCCGCGACGCGTGATCCAATGACGGCATGGCCCGCACGCTCGTCATCTCGCCCTGCCGCGACGAGATCGCCTTCGCCCGCTACACGCTCGAGAGCGTGACGCGGCAGACGACGCCGCCCGACCGCTGGGTCATCGTCGACGACGGCTCGACCGACGGCACGTCCGAGCTGCTCGCCGAGTGGGCGGCGCGCTTCGACTGGATCTCCGTGCTGCGGCGCGAGGACCGGGGCGCGCGCGCGGTGGGCCCCGGCGTCGTCGACGCGTTCTACGCGGGGCTCGGCACGGTCGACCTCGACGACTACGACTACGTCGTGAAGCTCGACCTCGACCTCTCGCTGCCGGAGACCTACTTCGAGCGGCTCGTCGAGCGCATGGAGGCCGACCCGCGCCTCGGGACGTGCAGCGGCAAGCCGTACGCGCTCGGCCCGCACGGCGACCTCGTGAGCGAGGCCTGCGGCGACGAGCACTCCGTCGGCATGACGAAGTTCTATCGCGTCGCGTGCTTCCGCGAGATCGGCGGCTTCGTGCGCGAGGTCATGTGGGACGGCATCGACGGGCACCGCTGCCGCATGCTCGGCTGGAAGGCCCGGAGCTGGGACGAGCCGGAGCTGCGCTTCGTGCACCTGCGACCGATGGGCAGCAGCCAGCACGGCGTGCTCACCGGGCGGCGGCGCCACGGCTACGGGCAGTGGTTCATGGGCACGGGCCTCGCGTACATGACCGCGAGCGCGCTCTTCCGCATGACGCGCCTGCCGTACGTCACGGGCGGGCTCGCCATGTGGTGGGGCTACGTCGCGTCCATGCTGCGCGGCCTGCCGCGCTACGAGGACGCGGAGTTCCGCCGCTTCCTGCGCCGCTACCAGTGGGCCTGCCTGCTCAAGGGCAAGCGCCGCGCGACGGCGGAGCTGCAGCCGGGCGCGTGATCGCGTCGCGCGCGGTCAGCGCGGCACGGCGCTGCGCCCGGGCGCGTGATCCCGGCGCGAGATCGCGTCGCGCGGTCAGCGCGGCGCGCTCGCGACCTCGGAGGTCTCGCCCGTCGCCTCGACGAGG
>JAUIEF010000110.1 GCA_030428785.1 bacterium | reverse complement strand
GTCGCGGACCGCGGCACCGTCCGGCTGCGCGTCGACGACGACGGCCCGGGCGTGCCCGAGTCGGTGCGCGACCGCCTCTTCCAACCGTTCGTCACGACGAAGACGGAGGGGACCGGCCTCGGTCTCCCCATCTGCCGTCGCATCATCGAGGAGCACGGGGGCAGCCTCGAGGTGGAGGACCACTCGGATCTCGGGGGCGCCTGCTTCCGGATCCTGCTCCCGCTCCGCGGGTCGGTGACCGAGACGGTGCCGGCCGGAGAGGAGGTGTCATGAACGCCCAGGGCAGTCAGCCGGTCCGCGTCTACCTCGTGGACGACCACACGATGACCCGCGCGGGCATCCGGAGCCTGGTCGACGGCCTCGACGGCTTCACGGTCGTCGGCGACTGCGGCGACGCGCGCGAGGCGGTCGAGGTCATCGCCCGCGACAAGCCCGACCTCGTGCTCATGGACATCACGATGCCGGGGCTCTCGGGCATCGACGCGCTCGACCAGGTGCGCGCCGTGCACCCGCGCGTCCGCGTGCTCATGCTGAGCCACCACGAGGGCGAGACCTTCGTGGAGCAGTCGCTCCAGCACGGCGCCGACGGCTACCTCTCCAAGGACAGCGAGCCCGAGGAGCTCGCGCTCGCGATGAAGGCCGTCATGAAGGACCGCGCGTACCTGTCGCCGAAGGTCGCGCGCGGGCTCGTGGACGGCGCGCGCCAGGGTCCGGCGGAGGAGCGCACGACGAGCCGTCTCTCGTCGCTCACGCCGCGCGAGCGCGAGGTGTTCCAGCTCCTCGCGATCGGCCTGAGCAACAAGGAGGTCGCGCGCAAGCTCGACCTGAGCGTCGGCACGGCGAAGAAGCACCGCGAGAACCTGCAGCGCAAGCTGGACTGCCACTCCGCCGCCGAGCTCGCGCGCCTCGCGATCCGCGAGGGGCTGCTCGAGGAGTGAGGGGCGCGTCCATGATCCCTACGCACTGTTCCGCATGCGCCTACGGATCCCGGGGACCAGACCGCGGGACGAGGGTCTCGTAATGTCGCGGTCGTGGTCGGTCGCGCGCGCCACGCTCCGGCGACTCGGCGGACCACGAGCAAGAGACGAACGGTCCGGGCGCCTCTCCGTCGCGGGAGTGGGGCGTCTGGACCACTCTCCGACTGACAGGACGCCGGGAGAGGGTCGTGACCCTTCATCACGCCACGATGCCCGCGGGCTCGACCGGCCCGCGGGCATCCGTCCATCCGGGGGATGTCATGGGTGAGGCGACGACCGCGACGCACCAGGACCTGGACGAGCTCGTCCGGGCGTTCACCGACCCGGGGTTCCACGTCCACGAGCCCGACGAGGTCACGGTGCTCGAGACGCACGTGTCCGTGCTCTTCTTCGCCGGGCCGCGCGTGTACAAGCTCAAGAAGGCCGTGGACCTGGGCTTCCTCGACCACCGCTCGCTCGAGGTGCGCCGCAAGGTCTGCGCCGACGAGGTGCGGCTCAACGAGCGCCTCGCGCCGGGCGTCTACCGCGCCGTCATCCCGGTGACGCGCGAATCGGACGGCACCCTGTGCCTCGACGGCGACGGCGACGTCGTGGAGGCCGTCGTCGAGATGGAGCGGCTGCCCGAGGAGGGCATGCTCGACCGGCTCCTCGACGAGGGCGCCATCGACAACGAGGTCGTCCACCAGCTCGCCGAGCTGCTCGCGATGTTCCACCAGGACGCGCCGACGGGCGAGGGCGTCGACGAGCACGGCACGCCGGAGGCCGTGCGGCGCCTCGTGCTGGGCAACGTCGACGAGCTCCTCCCGTTCACGGGCGACCCCGCCGCCGGCGACGCGGTGCTCCCGCCGGCGGTCCACGCGTTCCTGCGGGCGCGGCTCGCCGCCTTCCTCGACACCCACGAGCGCCTGCTCGCGCGGCGCGTCGCCGACGGGCGCATCCGCGACGGCCACGGCGACCTCCACGCGGGGAACCTCTGCCGCACGGCGGACGGCTGGGTGGCGTACGACCGCATCGAGTTCTGCCGCGCGTTCCGCTGCGCGGACACGGCGGCCGACCTCGCGTTCCTCGCCATGGACCTCGACGCGCGCGGCTTCCGCGCCTTCTCGCGTCACCTCGTGCAGCGCTACCAGGCGCTCCAGGGCGACCGGGAGCTGGGCTACCTCGTCGACTTCTACAAGACCCACCGCGCGCTCGTCCGCGCGAAGGTCGCGGCGATCCGCGCGCGGCAGCTCGGCACGGACACGCCCGAGGGCGACGCCGCGCGGCGCGAGGCGATGGCGTCCGTGCACCTCGCGGCCTCCTACCAGCTCCCGCCCGTGCTCCTCCTGACGTGCGGCCTGCCCGGCTCCGGCAAGAGCTGGCTCGCGCGGCGCGCGGCGCGGCCGTTCGAGGCGCGCGTCGTGCGCAGCGACGTCGTGCGCAAGCAGCTCGCGGGCCTGCCGCCGACGCAGCGCCCCGCCGCCGAGGAGGCCGAGCGCCTCTACTCGAAGGAGGTGTCGGACGCGCTCTACGGCGAGCTCGCGCACCGGGCGCTCGGCGCGCTCGCGCGCGGCCGGTCCGTCGTCGTCGACGCCATGTTCTCGCTCGAACGCCAGCGCCGTCGCGTGTTCGACGCCGCGCGCCGGTTGTCCTACCCGGTCGTGCTGCTCCACGTGCGCTGCGACGAGGAGACGGTCGCCGCGCGCATGAAGGCGCGCGCGCACGACCCCACCGAGGTCTCGGACGCCGACATGGACGTCTACCGCAAGGTCGCGGGGGCCTTCGAGCCGCCGCGGGAGGTGCACGAGACCCTCCTCCTCGAGTATGACAGCGGTTCGGACGTCGACGTCCTGCTCTCGCGCCTCGTGACGCGGCTCGTGGCCCAGGCGGGCGACGACGCGCCGGCGCGCGCACCGGAGCCCAGCCCATGACCTTCCAGCGCATCCTGTTCGCCACGGACTTCTCGGAGGCGTCGCGTCACGCGCTCACCGAGGCGGCCGCGCTCGCGCGTCGTCTCGGCGCCGAGATCCACCTCATCCACGTCCTCGCGCTCCACGACGCGGACCCCGCGGTCGCGTCGGACCTGCTGCTCTCGGCGGTGCCGCCGGGCGCCGAGGACGTCGTCGCCGAGCGTCAGGTCGTGCGCGCGCTGCGCCCCGAGCTCGGCGTCATCCACGCGGCCCGCGAGGGCGACTTCGACCTCATCGTGCTCGGGACGCACGGTCGCACGGGCCTCAAGCACGTCGTGCTGGGCTCCGTCGCCGAGCGCGTCGTCCAGCTCGCCGCCTGCCCCGTGCTCACCGTGCGCCAGCCCGGCCACGCGTTCGAGCACCCGACGGAGTCGACCCATGACTGACTTCGGCACGATCCTCTGTCCCGTCGACTTCTCCGAGCCGAGCCGCGTCGCGCTCGACCACGCGGAGGGGCTCGCGAAGCAGCTCGGCGCGGAGCTCCTCGTCGCGCACGTCATCGTGCCCGCCATGTACCCGGTGGCCTTCGGCGCCGTGCCGCTCGGCGCCGTGACCGTCGAGGAGGAGGCGCGCGCCGCCGTCGAGAAGAGCCTCGACGAGACGGTGGAGCGCCTCGCGGGCGACGGCGTGAAGGCCCGGCGGATCGTCGAGGTGGGGACGCCCGCGCGGCGCCTCGTCGAGATGGTCCGGGAGAACGGCGTGGACCTCGTGGTCATGGGCACCCACGGGACGACCGGCCTGGGCCACGTGCTCCTCGGGAGCACGGCGGAGCGGGTCGTCCGCCACTGCCCGTGCCCGGTCCTCACGGTGAAGCCCGGCCAGCCCGCCGAGCGCTGAGCCCGCGGGGCGGGGGCGGGGCCAGACGCGACGTGGGGGCGAGGCCGGACCGTGCGATGACGGCCCGGCCCTCGCGACGTGCTCTCCCTTCAAAGAACGCTCCGGCCCGCCGGGCTCATCACCCGGCGGGCCGGAAACGTTCGGTCCCCGCATTCCCCCAGATGTCTCGGACCAGGGGGCCTCTCCTCAGGCGGGTCCCTCGCGGTGGCTTGCGCCCCCACGGGGAGTAGGTGCGTCAACGGAGCCCGGAGGACGGCCGGAAAATCCGAAAAAACCGGCGACGGCCCGGTCGGGCCCGCTCAGCGCACGTAGCCGAGGGCCCGCAGGTCCTCGAGCAGGGCCTCGTCGAGCAGCCCGGCGCCCTCGGCGGCCCAGACGCTCCGGCCCGCCGCGGCGGCGGCGACCCGGTCGAGGGAGGCGGAGAGCGCGCGCAGCCGATCCGAGCCCGCGGCGGGGTCCTCCGAGGTCTCCACGGGGGTCGCCTCGGCGGGGTCGGCGGCCAGGTCGAAGAGCTCGAGGCGCACGGTGAAGCCCAGCGCCTCGGCGCCCGGCGCGCCCGCCGCGAGGAGCGCCTCGACGTGGCGGCGCTGGACCTGCGGCTTGTCGGGCACGTCCTTGAAGCGCGTCTCGCCGTCCACGGCGATGGCCAGCGGGCCCAGGCGGAGGGTGCCGCCGCGGTCGTCGCCCTCCCAGGAGGTGAGCGGGCCGCGGAGCTCGGGGGTGTCGTCCTCGTCGTCGGCGTAGAGCTTGATGCGCTCGGCGACGAGCCGCCCGTCGACGAGGTCGCCCTTCGCCTTGACGATGCGGCCGGGCGCGAGCGCCGACGGGTCCTCGGCCTCGCCGTAGACCTCGAAGCCCTCGGCGAGCACGAGCGGGACGCCGGCGACGGACCAGCCGGCCTCCGCGTCGCCGGCGAGCGCGCCGCGGAGCTCCATGGGGTCGAGCGGCGGGTCGTCGCGCGGCTTGAGCTGCGTGGCGAGGAGGCCGCCGTCGGGCGTCCGGGTGAACTCGGCCTCCCAGCGCGTGCCGGGCTCGAGGGCGTCCGTCGGCAGCGGCGGGACGGTGTTGCGGAACTCGCGCACGAGCTTCCAGCTCCCGTCGCGCAGGGACTGCTCGTAGTGCGACGGCGACTTGTGCTCGGCGAAGATCACGCCCGGCGCGTCGGGGCGGCGCACGCGGTCGACGGCGAGCAGCTCGCCGTCGGGCTCGAGCCCCGCGGCGGAGAGCACGGACGGGTGCAGGTCGACGAGGCTCACCGGCGCCTCGTGCCGCCCGGCCGGCACGCCCGGCGCGCGCAGCAGCCAGCCGACGCGCGTGAGGTTCTCGTAGAGGCCGTGCCCGTGTCCGTAGCGCCCGTGCTCGAGGAACTCCTCGCCGTGGTCGGCGACGACGCTCACGACGAGCTCGTCGAGCAGGCCCTCCTCGCGGAGCGCGTCGAACACGCGCGCGAGGTGGTCGTCGACGTAGCGCAGCGAGGAGTCGTAGAGGTCGAGGATGCCCTCGGCCTCGTCGGGGGTCAGCTCGCGCTCGCCGTCGTGGACGTCGTCCATGAGGTCGTGCCAGTCGCCGTCCCGCACGAGCGCGAGGTCCGCGGCGTCGGCGAAGCGCAGCGCGGCGTCGTCCGGCACGTCGAACGGCCAGTGCGCGTCGAGGATGTGCAGGTAGAGGAAGAACGGGCGGTCGCGGTCGCGCGTCCCGAGCCAGTCCAGCGCGAGGTCCGCGATGTCGGACGCGTCGTGCGAGCCGTTGTCGTAGAGCTCGAAGCCCTGGTCGAGGCCGAAGCCCGGCGCGAGCTGACCGTTGCGCAGGAAGCCGGCCGTGGCGTAGCCGGCCTCGGCGAACGCCTCCGCGAGCGTCGTCGAGCGCTCGTCGAGCACGTCCGTCGCCATGCCCTCCGCGGCCTTCGAGCTGCCCTCGTACACGCCGTGGGTCGCGGGGAAGGAGCCCGTCATGAACGACGGCACCGACGGCTTGGTCCAGCACGCGGCGGCCGTCACGTCGTCGAAGACGAGCGCGCCCTCCGCGAGCGCGTCGAGCGCGGGCGTCGTGGGGCGGCGGTCGTAGCCCATGAACCCGAGGTGGTCGGCGCGCACCGTGTCGAGGCAGATGAGCAGCACCGAGCGCGGGCCGTCGTCGGCCGCGCCGGGGGCGTCGGCGCCCGGCGCGGGCTCGCCGCCGCAGGCCGCGAGGGCGGCGAGGAGCAGGGCGACCGCGGGACTTCGGGTGCGGGGGGCGCGCGTCATGGCGTCGGGCCTCAGGGGGCGAACGGGACGACGACGGGCGCCGCGAGGGGGGCGCCGTCCGTGTCGCCGAGGGTGCGGTGGAGCTCGAGGGTCGCGCCGGCCGGCCAGCCGCCCGCGGGCTCGGGGACGTGGAGGTCGCCGTCCTGCGCGAAGGGCGTCGTGGGCACCTCGGCGCCCGTGCCGTCGCGCAGCACGACCGACGACGCGCCGACGGAGCCGGGGTCGAGGACCCCGCCGAGGAATCCGAGGACGAGCGTCTCGCCCGGGCCGGGCGTGGTGCCCGCCGGCGGTGACGTCGTCGCGAGGCGGAAGAGCGCGCCGGCGGGGTCGCCCACCGCGCCCGGCGGGTCGCCCGCGGGCGACGCGAGCGGACCGGCGTCCACGGGGTCGCCGCCCGGCGGGGCCATGCCGGCGCCCTCGGCGGCGGTGCCCGGCAGGACGCGCCAGTCCTCGAGGACGTCCGAGCCGGCGGGCCAGGCGGCGAGCCGCGTCGGCGTCACGAGGAAGGCGGGCGCGGGGTCGACCGCGAGCTCCGTCTCCGTGACGAAGCTCAAGATCGTGCGCGCGACGTCGTCGGCCTGCAGCTCGAGCACGGCGTCGGCCTCCGGCACGGGCGCGCCCGCGGCGAGGGTCACGGAGCCGGCGACGTCGTCGAAGGACGCGACGTCGGAGAACAGGACGGGGAGCGCGTTGAGGGTCGGCGACGCGACGTCGTCGACGACGACCGTGCCGGCCTCCGCCGCGTTCGCGAACGGCGAGGGCTGGAGCCACGCGACGGTCGACGAGACGCCGCCGCGCACCGCCTCGGCGACGATGCCGCCGTCGCCGTTGCCCGAGACCACGCCGTGCGACACGAGCACCGCCGTGTTGCCGACGGTCGAGCGGATGCCCGCGCCGATGTTGCCGAGGCTCGCCGACGCGGAGATCACCGCGAGGCCCGGGAAGACCTCGGAGCGCACGGTGACGCCGTCGCCGGCGTTCGCCGCGAACAGCCCGCCGTGCACGAAGGTCGGCGCCGGGCCGTCGATGTCCAGCAGCAGGCCCTCGGCGCCGTTGCCGCGCGAGGTGATGTCGATGAGCTCGACCGTGCCGCTCCAGAGCGGCTCGGCCTCGAAGTCCACGTCGACGATCACGCCCGCGCCGAGGTTCGACTCGAAGACGCAGCGCTCGACGGAGATGCGCGCGACGCCGCCGACGACGCCGCCGAAGAGCGGGGTCCCGAGGTCGATGTCCAGGCCCTCCGCGCCGTTGCCGGCGAAGCGGCACTCGACGAGCCGCGCGCTCGCCGTCTCGTCGTCGGGCGCGATGAGGTCGTCGCCGTCGAGGCCCTCCTGGACGTTCGTCTCGAAGCGGCAGCCGTGCGCGACGAGGTCCAGCGCGCCGGAGAGGGAGAGCCCCTCGGCGAGGTTCCCGGTCGCGAGGCAGTCGACGAGCTTCACGCCGAGCGGGTTCTGGTCGTCGGCGGCGTTGAGCCGGATGCCGGGCCCCAGGCACGTGCGCGCGATGACGCGCCGCAGCTCGACCTCGGAGTCCGTGATCTCGAAGCCCGCGCGCGCGACGGTGCCGCCGTCGAACACGAGGCCGTCGACGACCATCGTCTCGACCGTGTCCTGGATCGCGGCGACCGGCTGGTTGGGCACGCCGCGGAGGACCGTGGGGAGCGCCTCGGGGTCGCGCAGCGCGAGGTCGAAGGTCGGGTCGAAGCCGCCGTAGAGGTGCACGCCCGGGAAGATGGGCAACGCGAACGGGGCGTAGTCGCCGCCGGCGAGCCAGACGTTGCCGCCGCCCGCGCCGAAGGCCGTGAGCACGGCGAGGAACGGGCTCGCGAAGGCGGTGGCCGGCGTGAGGCCGTCGGCGAGGGTCGGGTCGGCGTCGGCGCGGCAGTAGACGGGCGCGCCCGGCACGACGGTGAGCACCTCGCCCGTGGGCGCGAAGCCGGCCTCGACGACCTCGGCGAGGCCGAACACGAGCGGCGTGCCGTCGACGAGCCCGGTGAGCGTGAGCGTCGTGCCCTCGAGCGGGTCGACGACGGGCGCGGCGTCGTAGACGTCGGACGGGGTCGTCCCCACGAAGAGCGCGAGCACCGTGCCGGTGTCGCCTTCCGGGGGCGCGGGGTCGTCCTCGTCACCGCGGATCCAGTCGAGCCGCACCGAGCCGGCGCCGGGCGCGGCCGACACGAGCGAGGGCGTCGTGGGCGCCGTGGGCGGCGGCAGCTCGGGGAAGTCCGGGATCTTCGGGAGCGGGATCTTGTCCTTGTCGCCGGAGAGCCGGCCGGAGCAGGCGCCGAGCGCGAGGACGAGGGCGGCGAGGCCGACGAGAGCGAGCCGCACGGAGCGGGCGTCACGCGGGCGGGCGCTGCGTCGCGGCGCGGACCCCGGGCCGTGCACGACCGTCGCGCGGCGGCGTGCCCGGGGGGCCGTCGGAGGGGGGAGTGTGCTCATGGCGGGGGCCGGCCGTGCGTCGCGGCCGGCGGAGGATCCGTGCTTCGAGCCTACAAGGTCGAAGGCACCCGTGACGGATCGAAAGGATCCGACCACGGGTGCCTGCGAGGGAGGGCCCCCTCGGGAGCGGGCGTGGTGGCAACGTCGAGCCCGGGCATGACGTGCGTTCTCGTCTTCGGCTCGGGGACCGGCGGTCGCGACCGGGCAAGGGCGCCCGGCTCCTGAGGGGGGCCGTCTTCGTGAGGGTGCGTGCGGGGGGAGGAGAGGTGCCCGCCCGCCCGGCACGGGCGCGCCGGGGGGGCGGGCGTCCACGGTGTCATTCGCAGTAGGTGATCGAGATCCCGTTGCTGAGCGAGACGCCCTGCACCGCGTTCTTGTCCTTGACGACGACCTGCACGTAGCGCGTGAGGCCGGCGAGGACCGGGGTGCTCGGGATCGGATCGGGCCAGGAGAGGGCGCCCGTGCCGGCGACGCCGCGGGTGCCGCCGAGGCGGACCGTCGTGACGCCGAAGACCATGGGCACCGGGTTGTTGCTGTCGAGCAGGTCGGCGAAGCCGATGCCGGTCGCCGCGAGGCCGTTCGACTGCCCGGTGGGCGGCGTCACGCCGTCGACGAGCAGCGTGCCGCCCTGGAAGGGCATGGACGCGGGCTCGAGGCCGGAGACGATCATGGCCTGGCCGCGGCCGAGGCCGCCGGTGATCTCGAGCGCGTAGTTCGGGTTGCCGAGGCGCGCCGAGCCGCCGGACGCGGAGAGCGCCGGGACGAAGCCGCCCTTGCCCGCGAGACCGGTGCCGTAGGGCGTGTGCGTGGGGCAGGCCGGCAGCACGACGTTGTTCACCATGTTCGCGCCGATCGTGACGCCGCCCTGGATCGAGGCGCCGAGCGGGAGGGCGTAGTTCGGCTTGTACTCGAGGGTCCAGGTGCCCGGGGGCACGATGAGCTGGTACTGGCCGGCCGCGTTCGTGGAGTCGCCGCAGAGGAAGATGTCGTCGCCGTTGCTGTCCTCGATGTCGATGTTCACGCCGCCGACCGGGTTGGCCGCGCCGTCCCGGACGACGCCGGAGAGCAGGAACCCGGACTGCGTCATGATCGGACCGGCGTTGAAGTCGGCCACGACCGGGATGCCCTTGGCGCCCATGGCCGCGATGCCGGTGGCGACCGTCGGGCAGACGACGAAGTCGTAGGTGCCCGCGGCGAGGACGAGGTCCACGAGGCCGGTGCTGCTCGAGTTGTCGCTCGGCGTGTAGACGAGCTCGCCGGTCGCGGAGTCGAAGGTGTCCGTGTCCGTGTTCGGGAGGGGCAGGCCGTTCGGGCGCAGGAGCGTGGCCATGAAGTGGTAGCCGCGCGGCAGCACGACGTCGCCCATGGCCATGCTCGGGCCGGTGATCGTCACGTCGAGGGCCGTCGGGGCGAGGACCTCGGTGATGACGCCGAGCGTGTTGAAGCGCCACTCGACGGGGCCCGCCGGTGCGGCGAACGAGAAGTTGCCGAAGAGGTCGCTGAAGCCGCCGGCGATCTCGAGCAGGTTGCCCGCGCCGTCGAGGAGGTCGAAGTTCACGCCGCCGGCGGGCAGCCCGGTGGGTCCGACGACGCGGCCGCTCACGGGCACGCCCTGCTCGAGCTGGATGACGCCCATGTTCGTCGTGCCGACGGTGACGACGTCGGGCACGACCTTCACGAGCAGGCTCGTCGCGGGCGGCGGCGGCGGACGGAAGAAGAAGTGGAAGACACCCGCGTTCTCGACGGTCGTCGTGAAGAAGCCGCCGGGGTCGGTGCCGTCGTTGAAGAGGTCGGGGTCGCCGCCGCCGCGCAGGTTGTCGACGTCGATGTCGACGCCGGGGACGCCGACGCCGTTCGGGTCGACGACCTGCCCGACGATGAAGGTCTGCGCGCGGCTCTCGATCGAGAGCAGCAGCAGGACGGCGAGGGTCGTCGCGGCGAGCTGGGAGAAGCGGTGAGCGTTCACGAGAGGTCTCCGGGTCGGGGTCCGAGGGAGTGGTGGGGCCCGGCGTCCGGGCGGGTGGATCGGACCGGCGGCTCCTGATGCAAGGGCCGTGCCAGAAACGGCGAGGAGGTCCTTTGATCGCAATTTCGGGCCCGGAGCCGCGGATCCGGGCTCGTTTGAAGGACATATGAAGGCGCGTGTCTGGTGTCTGGACACTCCAGCGCAGTGTCCAGAATGTCGACATTCGGGGCGGGGGCCGGTCGGAGCGGCGGTAGCATGGGCCGATTCCGATCGAGGCCGGCTGGAGCGGTCGACGTCGTCCCTGCCCGTCGGGGCCGGAGGCTCGGAGGGGCTTGGCACCTCCTTTGCTGACGAGCCCGGCGACCGCCTCCGGGGACCCATGGCCACCTCCCAGACCGACGCGACGACGGGCGCCCCCGGATCCGGGACGCGCATCCTCATGTACAGCCACGACTCGTTCGGGCTGGGACACTTCCGGCGCACGGTGACGCTCGCGGCCGCCTTCTCGGAGGCCTTCCCCGACAGCAGCATCCTCGTGGCGACGGGCTCGCCCTGCTCGTCGCACTTCGGGCTGCCGCCGCGCGTCGAGGTCCTCAAGCTCCCGTCGGTGACGAAGGAGACCGGCGGGACCTACGTCTCGCGCGCGCTGCCGTGCTCCCTGGCCGAGCTCGTCGAGTTCCGGTCGCGCCTCCTGCTCGAGACCTTCCGCGCCTTCCGCCCGCACCTGCTCGTCGTGGACCACCAGGTCGTGGGCCTCAAGGGCGAGCTCCAGGCCGTGCTCGAGGAGGCGGAGACGCTCCGCACGGCGACGATCCTCGGCATGCGCGACATCGTCGACGAGCCGGACGTCGTGGCGCGCGAGTGGGGCCGGAAGGAGGTGCGCCGCGCGCTCTCCGAGTCCTACGACCGCGTCTGCGTGTACGGCTCGCCGCTCGTCTTCGACCCGCGGGTCGAGTACCCCATGCCGCCGGAGATCGGCCAGCGCGTGGAGTTCGTGGGCTACGTCGTGCGCCCCGCGCCCAAGGTCAAGGTGCGCCCGCTGCCGCCCGAGCGACCGCAGGTGCTCGTGACGGTCGGCGGGGGAGAGGACGCGGCGTCGCGGCTCGAGACGTACCTCGACAGCCTCCAGCTCAAGCCCTTCGACTGGGACACGACGCTCGTGCTCGGTCCGCTGCTCGACCCGGAGGGCGCCGCGCGCATCCGCCGCCGCGCGCGCGTGCTCGGCGGCGTGTCGGCGCACGCGTTCCTCGAGGACCTCCCGAGCCGCATGGCCGCATCGGACGCCATCGTCGGGATGGCGGGATACAATACGACCACAGAGACCCTGCAGAGCGGTGTCCCGGCGGTCCTCCTGCCGCGGACGCACCCCCGTCGCGAGCAGGAGATCAGGGCAGACAGACTGGCACGACTGGGATTGGTCCAGACCCTCCCGAACCCCACGCCGGAGACGCTGCGGGGGGCCCTCGAGAGGGCTCTCTCGCGCCGCCCGTCCCAGGTCGACGGCCTGCGGCTGGACGGTGCGCAGCAGATGTGCGTGGTGGCCCGGGAGCTCCTCGACCAGGCCCGCTCCCGTTCACGGAAGACCGCCACCGCATGAGCACACCGCGCCTCGCGTACCTCCTGAAGAAGTTCCCCCGGACGTCCGAGACGTTCATCCTCAACGAGCTGCTCGGGCTCGAGGAGCAGGGGATGGACCTCCTCGTGTTCTCCCGGCGCCAGCCGGACGACGAGCCGCGGCACCCGGAGCTCGCCCGCCTGAATGCGGAGATCGAGTACCTGCCGAACGTCCGGCACCTCGACCCGTGGAGCGTGCTCTTCGGCGGCGACAAGGCGCTGCGCGACGAGCTCATGGCGAAGCTCGGCGGCGTCATCGAGGACTTCGGCGCGCTCGGGCACGAGCGCTTCCCGTCGCTGCTCGCCGAGGCCGTCCACCTGCGCGCGCGCACGCGCGAGCTCGGCATCGAGCACCTCCACGTGCACTTCGGCACGGACGCGGCGGTCGTGGCGCACCTCGTGAGCCAGATGGGCGGCGCGACCTACAGCATGACGCTGCACGCCAAGGACATCTACCGCAACACGGTCGACCGCGCGATCCTCGACCGGCTCGTGGGCGGCTCCGAGTACAGCGTGACCGTGTGCGACGCGAACGTCGCCCACCTGCACGGGCTCGTGGGCGAGGAGGCCAAGGGCCGCATCCGCCGCCTCTACAACGGCATCGACCTGGGCGCGCACGGCGAGCAGGGGCTCTCGCGCGACGTCGACCACGTGCTGGGCGTCGGGCGGCTCGTCGAGAAGAAGGGCTTCGACCTGCTGCTCGCGGCGACGCAGTCGCTGGCGACGTCGGGCCGGGAGCTGCGCGTGACGATCGTCGGCGAGGGCGAGGAGCGCAGCAGCCTCGAGGCGGACATCGCGACGCGCGGGCTCGGCGACCGCGTCAAGCTCGTGGGCGCGCTGGGCCAGGACGGCGTCCGCGACCTCATGGCGCGCGCGACCTGCATGGCGCTGCCCTGCCGCGTCGGCGACGACGGCAACCGCGACGCGCTGCCCACCGTGCTCCTCGAGGCGCAGGCCGCGGGCCTGCCGTGCATCTCGACGCCCGTGACGGGCATCCCGGAGATCCTCGACGGCGGCGAGGCCGGCCTGCTCGTCCCCGAGGACGACGCGGGCGCGCTGGCCGACGCGCTCGGCACGCTGCTCGACGACGCCGCCCTGCGGACGCGCCTCTCCGAGGCCGGCGTCTCGCGCGCGCGGGAGCTCTTCGACCTCCGTAAGAACACGGCCGTGCTCCACGAGTGGCACCAGGGGGCGCTCGCATCGTGAGGCTCGCCTCCGTCAACCAGGACAAGGGCATCAAGCCCGGCGGCGCGAAGGGGGCCGCGGTGCACCTCCAGTGCATGCGCGAGGCCTTCGCGAAGGAGGGCGCCGAGGTCCTGGAGATCGACGAGAAGGACGGCGCCGAGGTCGCGCGCCGGCTCGCGGAGCTGCACGGCGAGGGCGCGCTCGACGTCGTCTACGAGCGCTACGCGCTCGGCGCGGACGCGGGCAGCCGGTTCTGCGCGGCGGAGGGCGTGCCGCACGTGCTCGAGGTGAACGCCCCGCTCATGCAGGAGGCCGCCGAGCACCGCGACTTCGAGATCACCGACGAGGCCGTCGCGCGCGAGACCGCCACCTACCGCGGCGCGCACCGCATCCTCGCCGTGTCGCAGGGCGTCGCCGACTCCGTGCTCGAGCGGGGCGTCGACCCGGAGCGCGTGTGGGTGCGCGCGAACGGCGTCGACACGGACCGCTTCCTGCCGCGCCGTCGCGACGCCGGGCCCGCGGGGCCGTTCGTGCTGGGCTTCCACGGCCGCCTCCGTCCGTGGCACGCGTTCGACCGGCTGGCCGACGTCTTCGCGCGCCTCCTCGAGCGCGGGCACGACGTCCGCATGGAGATCGTCGGCAAGGGCGACTACGGCGAGCACCTGCGCGGCCGCGTCCCCGACGAGCGCTGGTCGCACACCGAGTGGGTGTCGCACGACGAGGTCGCGCAGCACGTCGCGCGCTACGACGCGCTGGCGCTCACGTACTCGCCGGACGCGCCCTGCTACTTCTCGCCGCTCAAGCTGCTCGAGGCCATGGCCGTGGGCGCCGTCCCCGTCGTGCCGCGGCTCGGCGACCTCGAGGACGTCGTGCGGCACGAGGTGAACGGGCTCGTCTACCCGGCGGGCGACACGGACGCCCTCGTCGCCGATCTCGAGCGCGTCATCACGGACGCGCCGCTCCGCGCGCGCCTGAGCGGGGCCGCCGTGGAGACCGCGCGCGAGAACTCGTGGCGCGCCCTCGCGAAGGAGGTGCTCGCCGACCTCGAGCGGAGGCGCGCGCCGTCGTGAACCGCTGGGTCAGCAAGCGCCTCGAGAGCCTGAGGATGTGGCGGCGGTTCTGGCCGCAGCTCGCCGAGCACAAGGGCGAGCTCGGGATCGTCGGCGGGCTCTCGCTGCTCGGGACGGCGCTCGACCTGCTCCGCCCGTGGACCATCGCGTGGATCTTCGACTACGCGCTCGCGCCGACGGACGAGGTGATGGTCGACGGGGAGCTGCCCTTCGACCCCGTGTTCGTGCTCTGGACCGGCGCCGCGGCCGCGCTGCTCATCCAGATCGGGCGCGCGGTGACCGAGTACTTCGGCACGATCCGCACGGCGGCGGTCGGGCACATGGTCACGCGCAGCCTGCGCTACCGCATCTTCGCGCACCTCACCGACCTGCCGCTGGGCTTCCACGCGAAGAACAAGTCCGGCGACCTGCTCGTCCGGCTCATGGGCGACGTGCCCATGCTGCGCACGATGCTCGTCGACTCGACGGTGCAGGTCATCACGCGCGTGCTGCTCATCGCCGGGATGATCGGCGTCATGCTCGCGAACGACGTGCTGCTCACGGTCGTCGTGTTCAGCGTCGCGCCGATCCTGCTCTTCGTCGTCAAGCTGCTCAGCCACCGCATCAAGGTCGCGGTGCAGAAGCAGCGCAAGAAGGAGGGCGCGCTCGCGGACTTCCTCCACGAGGCGGTGGCCGGCGTGTCGGTCATCCAGGCGATGGGGCGCGGCCCGGAGACGGTGCGGCGCTTCGCGCGCGGCAACCGGCGGTCGGCGCGCGCCGGCCTCAAGGCGACGCGCCTCACGGCGAGCATGGCGCTCACGGTCGAGTCGCTGCTGGGCCTCGTGTTCGTCGCGACGCTCGCGTACGGCAGCGTGCGCGCGCTCCACGGCGACCTCACGGTGGGCACGCTCACCGTGTTCCTGAGCTACGTGCGCAACCTCCTCAAGCCCATCCGCGCGGCGGCCAAGCACTCCGACAAGATCGCGCGCGGCACGGCCTGCGGCGAGCGCATCCTCGAGATCCTCGACTCCGAGATCTCCATCGCGAGCGCGCCCGGCGCGCCGAAGGCGCCCGAGCGGCCGGAGTCGCTCGAGTACGACCACGTGACCTACGGCTACGTGAAGGGCGAGCCCGTGCTGCGCGACTTCCACGCCGCGTTCCGGCGCGGCGAGGTCGTGGGGGTGTTCGGCAAGAGCGGCGCCGGCAAGTCGACCATGGCGTCGCTCGCGGTGCGCCTCGCGGACCCGCAGGAGGGCGCCGTGCGCCTCGACGGGCGCGACCTGCGCGACCTCGACCTCGAGTCGCTGCGCGACCGCTTCGGCATGTGCCTCCAGGAGACGACGCTCTTCGGCGAGTCCATCCGCGAGAACCTCCTGCTGGCCGACCCCGAGGCCGACGAGGAGCGGCTCCACGCGGCGCTGCGCGCGGCGGCCGCCGACGTGTTCGTCGACACGCTCCCGGACGGCATCGACACGGTGCTCGACACGGCGGGCGGCGGCCTCTCGGGCGGACAGCGCCGCCGGCTGTCCCTCGCGCGCACGCTCCTGCGGCGGTCGCCGGTGCTCGTCGTCGACGAGCCGTTCTCCGGGCTCGACCGCGCCGCGGTGCTCCGCGTGCGCGACTCGCTCGTCGAGGGCGCGGGCGACGGCATCGTGATCGTCATCTGCCACGAGCCCGAGCACCTCGAGGTCTTCGACCGCGTCGTCTTCGTGCACGAGGGCCGCGCGCTCGACCAGGGGACCCACGACGAGCTCGTGCAGCGCTGCGCCGAGTACCGGGAGGTGCTCGGGCGCGTCCCCGCGGGGAAGGCGTCGTGAGGGGCCCCGGGCTCCGCGCCTGGGCGAGGGACGCGGACCTGCCGGGACGTGGCGGGGACGACGTCCTGGCGCCGCTGTCGCCCGAGGCCGTCGTCGACCTCGTGCGCGAGTTCATGATCCGACCCGGCGCGCCGGAGCTCACCGGCGCGACCTGGACGTACGCGCGCTGGAAGCCGGGCGTGTCGCTCTGCGCGGGCTTCGAGCTCCTCTACGCGGACGGCGCGACCGAGACCGTCGTCACGAAGCGCCACGTCGGCGACAAGAGCCGCACGATGTCGGAGCGCGGCCCGACGCGCCCGCACCCGCGCTCGGCGGACAAGGACGACGGCTGGTCCAGCCGGCTCGGCCCGCCCGTGTCCATCCCCGAGGAGCTGCTCTACCTCTGGGCCGCGCACGACGACCGCGAGCTCCCGGCGCTGCGCGTCGTCGCGGACATGCGCCGTCGCGGCGGGCTCATCCGCGCGACGGACGCGTTCCCGGGACGCAGCGTGCGCAAGCGCCGCTCGGGCGCCGTGCTCCTGCGCTACCGGCCGGAGCGCCGCGCCGTGCTGCGGCTCGACCTCGCGCTGCGCCAGGACGACGACGAGTCGGTCAAGACCAAGGAGACGGTCGCGGCGCGCGCGCTGCCCGTCGAGGTCGCGCGCCGTGTCGAGGCCGCGCGGCGCGCGTGCGGCGCGCTGCCGTTCGGCGCGCGCCTGCTCGGCGAGACGGGCGACACGGGCCTGCTCATCGAGGAGTGGCTCGACGTCGAGGTCCCGGAGTCGGACCTCTTCGCGCACGTCGAGCGCGCGGGCGCCGTGCTCGCGGCGCTCCACGCGCGGCCCCTGTCGGACGCGCTCGCGGCCGACGCGCGCGTCGCCGCCGAGGCGGCGACCGACGCCGGGCTCGGGCACCTCGAGCCGCTCTTCGCGTGGAGCCCCGCGCTCGTCGAGGCGTCCGCCGGGCTCACGGGCCGGCTCCCGGGCGAGGCCGCGCCGCCCGTGTGGAGCCACGGCGACTTCCACCCGGACCAGGTCGCGACGGACCGCGCGTCCGGCGGGACGCGCCTCATGGACCTCGACGAGCTCGCGCCGCGCGAGGCCGCCGTCGACCTCGCGAGCTGGATCGCCGACCACGTCGTCGCCCGGCTCGTCGGCCGAGGTGTCGGCGAAGGTGTCGGCGAAGGTGTCGGCGAAGCTGTCGGCCAAGCTGTCGGCCAGCGTGGCGCCCCCGACGCGGACGCCGGCGAGGCCGCCGGCCCGCTGCTCGACGCCTACCGCGCGGCGGGCGGCGCGGCCCCCGACCCCGACCGCCTCGCGGCCCACGTCGCGCTGCACCTCGTGCACCGCGCGGCGGGCGCGGTCCGCCGCCTCGAGGAGGGCGCCGAGGAGCGCGCCGCCGCCCTGCTCGCCGTCGCGCGCGCCGTCGCGCCCGCGGGGAGCGTGTTCGCGTGATCCGGCTCGACGAGGTGGAGCGTCGGCTCGCGGAGGTCCCCGACCTCGCCGGCCCCCGGGTGCGCGTGCAGCGCATGGACCCCAAGAAGGACGGCGGCCTCTTCGTGCAGGTCGAGGTGGGGGAGGAGAGCCGCTGGTTCCGCGTGCGCGGCGAGGACTGCGTCCCCGTGTCGCCGGAGCAGGACCGCAAGCTGGCGCTCGCGCGCGAGCTGCCGACGTTGCGTGAGCGCGGCGACGTGCGCGTCCTCGCGTACCGCCCGGAGCGGCGCATCGTCGTGCACGTCCGCGACGACGAGGGCGAGCGCGTGCTCAAGGGCTACCGGAGCGCGCACCTCGCGACCGCCGCCCGGCCAGTCGTGGCCCCGAATGGCTTCCTCAGCCAGACTGCTTAGGCCAACCAGCGGCCGCGAGCGCCTGGCATTGAAGCGCTCGAACAGGCGCGCGGCCAGCCAGAGTGCATCATCTGTTCGTTCT
>JAUIEF010000109.1 GCA_030428785.1 bacterium | reverse complement strand
GGCGGAGTGCCTCGGCGAGCCGCGTCGCGTGCGCTTCGCCGTGGATCCGCAGGCGCAGCCGGAGCCGGCGCAACCGCAGCGCGACTCAGGCGAGCGCAACCGCGACTACTTCATGTCGAACTCCGACGTCGGCCTGAACCCGCGGTACACCTTCGACAACTTCATCGTGGGGCCCAGCAACCAGCTCGCGCACGCCGCGTCGTCGGCGGTGTCGGAGGCGCTGGCGGGGTCGTACAACCCGCTGTTCGTGCACGGCAGCGTCGGGCTCGGCAAGACCCACCTGCTCCAGGCCATCTGCCACAAGGCGATGTCGTCGGGGCGCTCGCTCAAGGTGCTCTACCTGTCGAGCGAGACCTTCGTGAACCAGTTCATCGCGTCGATCGAGCAGGGCGACCTGGAGCGCTTCCGGTATCGCTACCGCAACGTCGACATGCTGCTGGTCGACGACATCCACCTGCTCGCGCACAAGGAGCGCACGCAGGAGGAGTTCTTCCACACCTTCAACGCGCTGCACACCGCCGAGCGCCAGATCGTGCTGGCCAGCGACAGCCCGCCCGACGAGATCCCCACGCTGCGCGACCGGCTCAGCAGCCGCTTCAAGTGGGGCCTCGTGGCCCAGGTGGCGGCGCCGCGCTTCGAAACGCGGCTGGCGATCCTCCGTCGGAAGGCCATCGACCGCGGTGCGGAGCTGCCCAACGACGTGCTGAACTTCCTCGCCGAACACATCGACAGCAACATCCGCGAGCTCGAGGGCGCGGTCACGAAGGTGCTCGGTTACGCCCAGCTCATCGGCCGTCCTGTCGACGTGGCCATGGCGCACGACGCGCTCGGCACCGGCGACAGCGGCATCTCCACGCGCACGGTCACCGGCGTGGAGCGCATCCAGGAGGTCGTCTGCGAGCACTTCGGCGTGAAGATCGCCGACCTGCAGGGGCGTCGTCGCACGCAGTCGATCGCGCTGCCGCGGCAGGTGGCGATGGCGCTGGCGCGCCGCCTCACGGGCCTCTCGCTCGAGGAGATCGGCGGACGCTTCGGCGGCCGCGACCACTCCACGGTGCTCTACGCGGTGTCGCGCATGAAGGATCGCACCGAGCGCGACCCGTCCTTCCGCACGCTGCTCAACGAGCTGCAGGAAAAGGCGCGTCGCTGAGGTGAATTCGAACACGGCGATCCGGCGACCGGCGGAGGCGACCACCACGGGGAGGTTCGAACCGGCGGCGCCGATTCTTGAGAACTCGTGGGATCCCTGCGGTCAGCGTGGTGAGCCCGCGGGCAGAAGCCGCGCCGGCGCGCGCCGCGGCGGGCCCGGCTCGTGGAACCACACAGGTCGCGGCGGCATACTGCGGAGGTTCTTCCGCAAGCCGCGGAGCGCGTCAGCCCAGCGGGAGCAGGCTCGACGCCCACGCGGCCCCGCGCTCTCCACAATCCGAGCGCACTCAAGGAGACGAAGTCTCTAATTAATTAAGAGAAGAAGGACTCAAGCGGGCGCCGAGCGCCCACCTCGGAAACAGCACCCCATGAAACTCGACACACCACGTGACCTCTTCCTCGCGCACCTGCAGGCGGCCGCCTCGGTCTGTCCCACTCGGAGCACGCGTCCGATCCTGACCGACGTGCTCGTGAGCGTGGACGGCAAGCGCGTGGAGATCACCGCCACCGACGGCGAGATCACCGTGCGCCGCAGCTACGAGCACGACGACGTGTCCGGCGAAGGCCAGGCCGCGCTGCCCGCGGGCACGCTGCTCTCGGCCGTGCGCTCCATGAGCTCCGACACGCTCAGCCTGGCGCCCCAGGCCGGCGCGCACGAGCTCACCGGCGGCAGCGCCTACTTCAAGCTCCACGGCGACGACCCCGAGCTGTTCCCCGCCGTGCCCGAGGTCGAGGCCGAGCGCGGGCTCGAGCTCCCGCTGGGCGCGTTCGTCGACCTGTGCCAGCGCACGATGTTCGCGGCGGCGCGCGAGATGGGTCGCTACGCCTTCAACGGCGTGCTGCTCGAGGTGGACCCCAAGGAGCTGACCATGGTCGCCACCGACGGGCGCCGGCTCTCCAAGGCCGCGCTGGCCGTCGACACGGGCGTGAGCGAGCGCTTCAGCGTGGTCGTGCCGCTCAAGGGTCTGCAGCAGCTCCAGCGCCTCGGCGCACCGGAGGACACCGTGCTGCGGCTCGAGTTCCGCCAGACGCTCGTGGCCTTCGCCGTGCCCGGCACCGAGGTGCGCGCGCAGCTCGTGGAGGGCGAGTTCCCCGACTTCCGCGCCGTGATGCCCAACGAGAGCGACGTGCCCAGCACGGTCACGGTCGACCGGCAGGAGCTGGCCGGCGCGATCCAGCGCGCCACGATCACCGCCGGCGACGAGGGCCCCGCCGTGGCGCTCAGCCTGAGCCCCGGCAGCCTGCGCGTGGCCTCGCGCCAGGAAGGCCTCGGCGAGTCACGCAGCGACCTCTCCGTCGACTACCAGGGCGACGAGGTCGAGATCCGATTCAACCCGCTGTTCCTGGGCGAGTACCTGAAGACCATGCCCGAGAGCCAGGTCACCTTCCGCTTCAAGGACCGGGCCTCGGCGGGGCTGTTCAGCTCGCAGGAGAGCTCGGTCTACGTGGTGATGCCGATCACGTCCTGAGCCCGGTTCAGGCGTTCTGGGACAGCTCGGGGCAGCCGCGGGCAAGCGGGGAGGGCAGGTGCCATGGCGCAGCGACGTGACCGTGATCCGGCCCCGCTGGCCGAGGTCCTGGCGCGGCTCATGCAGCGCCGCGGCTACGCCCGCCCGCTCTCGCTCGAGCAGGCTCGGGCGGCCTGGGCCCGGGTGGCCGGATCCGACCTTTCCGAGCGCTGTCGGGTGGCCCAATTCCGCGACGGGATCCTTACCATGGAGGTTTCCTCCGCCGCCCTCCGGTACGAGCTCGAAGCCTTCCGCGGGGCGGCCCTCCTGAGCCGTCTGCAAGCCGACGCGGAGGCCCCTCCCGTGCAGCGTCTCGTCTTCAAGGTGTCGTCATGAGCAAAGCCTACGACTCCTCCTCGATCCAGGTCCTCGAGGGCCTGGAGGCCGTGCGCAAGCGCCCGGCGATGTACATCGGGGACACGTCCTCCAAGGGCCTGCACCACTGCGTCTTCGAGGTCGTCGACAACTCCATCGACGAGGCGCTCGCCGGCTTCGCCAGCTGGGTGAAGGTCACGCTCAACCGCGACGGCTCCGTCACGGTCGAGGACGACGGGCGCGGCATCCCGGTGGACATCCACCGCACCGAGGGCGTGCCCGCGGTCGAGGTGATCCTGTGCAAGCTGCACGCCGGCGGCAAGTTCGACAAGGACACCTACAAGGTGTCGGGCGGCCTGCACGGCGTGGGCGTGTCGTGCGTGAACGCGCTCTCCGACAAGCTCGAGGTGGAGATCCACCGCGACGGCGCCGCGCACCGCATGAGCTTCTCGCGCGGCGTGAAGACCTCGGAGCTCGAGCAGCTCGGCGCGTCGGACAAGCACGGCACGAAGCTCACGTTCGTCCCCGACGGCACCATCTTCGACACCACCGAGTTCCAGTACGACGTGCTGAGCCGGCGCCTGCGCGAGATGGCCTTCCTGATGGGCAGCAGCGGGCTCACCATCGAGCTCGGCACCGAGGACGGCGAGCGCTCCGACACCTACAACTACCCGGGCGGCCTGTCCGACTTCATCACCTTCATCAACGAGAACAAGGCGGTCCTGCACGAGCAGGTCATCTCGATCGCCACCGAGACCACGGACAGCGAGTCGAACAGCGTCTCGGTCGAGTTGGCGATGCAGTACAACGACACGTACCGCGAGGACGTGCACTGCTTCGTCAACAACATCAACACGAGCGAGGGCGGCACGCACCTCTCGGGCTTCCGCGCCGGCCTGACGCGCTCCCTCAACACCTACGCGAAGCGCGAGAACCTGCTCAAGGCCAACGAGGTCGCGCCGTCCGGTGACGACTTCCGCGAGGGCCTGGCCGCGGTGCTGAGCGTCAAGCTCGCCGACCCGCAGTTCGAGAGCCAGACCAAGATCAAGCTGGGCAACCGCGAGGTCGAGGGCATCGTCTCGTCGATCGTGCACGACCAGCTCAACACGATCCTCGAGGAGAACCCGGGGATCGGCAAGGCGATCATCAACAAGGCGCTGCTCGCGGCGCGCGCGCGCGAGGCGGCCCGCCGTCAGCGCGACATCGTGCGCCGCAAGGGCGCGCTCGCCAGCGGCAACCTGCCCGGCAAGCTCGCCGACTGTCAGAGCAAGCAGCGCGACGAGACCGAGCTGTACATCGTGGAGGGCGACTCCGCGGGCGGCACCGCCAAGAGCGCGCGCGACCGCATGTTCCAGGCCATCCTGCCGCTGCGCGGCAAGATCCTGAACGTCGAGAAGGCGCGCCTCGACAAGATGCTGAACCACGAGGAGATCCAGGTGCTCATCCAGGCCCTGGGCACCGGGTTCGGCGAGGGCGACTTCGACATCGAGAAGCTGCGCTACGGCAAGGTCATCATCATGACCGACGCCGACGTGGACGGCTCGCACATCCGCACGCTGCTGCTCACCTTCTTCTACCGGCAGATGGAGGAGCTCGTGAAGGCGGGCCGCATCTACATCGCCGTGCCGCCGCTCTACAAGCTGCGCCGCAAGAAGAAGGAGCGGTACATCGTCACCGAGCTCGAGCTCAAGAAGGCGCTGCTCGACATCGCGGTGCAGGAGGCGCGCGTGCGGTTCCTCGGGTCCGGCGAGGACTTCGCAGACGCGCGGCTCGAGACACTCGTCGCGCGGCTCATCGAGGTCGGCCGGTTCGAGGAGTCCTTCGCCGACGGCATGCGCGGCACGGACTTCCGGACGTACGTCGGCGCGCGCGACGGCGACACGCTGCCGCGGATGCTCGTCACGGAGGACGAGGGCCCGCGCTTCTTCACCGACGCCGAGGCCTTCCGCGTCTGGCGCGACGCGCTGGACGACGAGGTCGCGGACGCGCTCCAGGTGCGCGAGTTCCACGACGCGCCGGCGTTCGAGACGCTGCTCGGCGAGCTGCGCGCGGACGGCGTGACGCTCGAGGACTACCTCGGTGCCGGCGAGGACCCGCGCTTCGAGGTCTTCGTGGACGGCAGCGACACGGCCCAGCCGTGCACGAGCCTGCGCGGGGTCATCGAGTGCCTGCGCGCCGCGGCGGAGCAGGGCGTCGACATCCAGCGGTACAAGGGTCTCGGCGAGATGAACGCCGACCAGCTCTGGGAGTCGACGATGGACCCGGAGACCCGCACGCTGCACCCCGTCGCGCTCGAGGACGAGGTCGAGGCCGACCACCTGTTCTCGACGCTCATGGGTCCCGGCGTGGAGCCGCGCCGCGAGTTCATCGAGAAGCACGCCCTCGAGGTCCGCAACCTGGACGTCTGAGGCGGGCGCGCCCGGCGTGGGTCAGTCGGTCGTCAGTCGGTCGTCGGGCGGTCCCGGCGTTGCTCGGACGGCTCGTCGTCGTCCGTCGGGCCGCCTGCGGCGCTCCCGGCGTCGTCCGGGCCGGTCTCGCTCCCACCGCCGTCGCGGGGCGCCTCCTCCGAGCGCGGGACGTCGGCCGCGCCCCCGTCCGCCTCGTCGGGCAGCTCGCTCCGGAGCTCCCGCCGCCAGGCCGGCAGCTCGTCGGGGACGTCCGTCGCCGGCGCGTCGCCGACCGGCTCGTCCTCGCGACGCCCGGGCAGCTTCGGCCGCTCGGGACGCGGCCGGTCGTCGAGGTCCGCCAGCCGCCGCAGGTCGAGGTCGATGTCCTTGCGCGTCGGCAGGTCGTCCGCGGCGGAGAACTCGCGGCCGAGCTCCGACGCCAGGGCGCGCAGCCGGCCGAGCATGCGCGCCGCCTTGCGCGCGGTCTGCGGCAGGTCGCCGCCGAAGAGCATGACGGCCGCGGCCGCCATGATGAGGAACTCGAGCGGGCCGATGTTGAAGATGCCCAGGACCATTCAGCGGATCCTACCCAGGCGGTCGAGGAGCGTCTCGTCCTGGGTCACGAAGGACGGCTGGAGCCGGATCGTGAAGCGGGTGTCCGAATTGTCGCTCGGCGCGCCGGGCGTGTTCGCGCCGACCCGGCTCTCGCCGCGCCGCCGGCTCACCTCGATGTCGATGAGCCAGCGGTGCGCCTGCTGCCGGAGGATGACGCCGCGGCGGGCGTTCTCGCCCTCGAGCAGGTCCTGCTGGTTGTAGGCGGCGAGCGTCCAGCGCGGCGTGAGGTTCCACTGGACGCCGGCCGTGAGGAAGTCGGAGATGTCGCGGCTGCGGTTGTGCGCGATCTGGAAGCGCTGGTCCTCGCCGAGGTTCGCGGAGTAGGCCGCGAAGGAGTCGACGTTCTTCCAGCCGTCCGGGTCGTAGCGCGTGCGCCACCGGAGCGCGCCCGTCCGCAGGCCGAAGACGTCGGCGCCCGGCCGCCAGCGCGTGTCGAGCGTGAGCAGGCCGGCCGTCTGCCCGTCGAGGTCGTCCGGCGCCTCCGGCTCGATCTCCTGGAGGTTGTCGCGGTCCTCGTTCGGGAAGAACGGGATGGACACGTCCGTGTCGAGCGTCGTGACGACGCGCTTGTTCTGGTGCGTCTGCACGCGGTGCCGAAGGCCGACGAGGAACGCGTGCTGCTTCCGGAGCTCCTCGGTCTGGTCGATCTCGATGAGGTCCTCGGGACCGTGGTTGAGCTCGAACACGCTCTGGTACCCGACGCGCGGCTCGAGAATCTGTCGCACGCCGTCCATGTTCCACACGTCGCTGTGGAAGTCGGAGTCGCTGCCCGAGTACGTGCGCATCCACTCGACGCCGCCGAGCAGGCCGTAGCGGACGAACCCGCCGGGGTCGATCTCCGACTCGTCGGCGTTCGTGTCCGGGTCGTCCGGCGTGCGCTGGTTCCGGTCGAAGCCCGTGATGTCGTAGCCCGCGGTGAACGACACGCGGTCGCCGGCGACGTCGACGGGCCACTCGAGCATGCCGCGCGTCCCGGCGCGGATGTTCCGTTGCGAGTCCGGCTGGCGCGGGTCCTGCGGGAACCCGTCCTCCGCGAACCCGCGCGGGTACACGGTCTCCGCGCGCAGCGTCGCGACGTCCACGAAGTCGACGGTGCTGAAGTACGCCGTGCCGAACGGACCGGTGTCGACGGGCTCGCCGGACCAGCGGTGCTCGAGCCGCGGCAGGTACTCATTCTGCGTCTGGTAGTTGTTGAGGCGGCCGCGCACGAGCGCCGTGTACGCCTCGTTGTCCCGGACGTCGCGGTAGCTCGCGTACGTCTCCTGCTGCTTCCCGATCCGGTCCTCCTGCTCGTAGTACTCGTGCAGGTACTCACCGTCGCTGATGTAGGAGAGCTCGACGTCGAGGGTGCGGTGCTCGTCGAACTCCGTGCGGTGCTCGAGGTCCACGCGGCCGCGCGTGTCGTCGAAGATCGGTTGGCCCAGCTCGTCGTAGCGGTTTCGGTCGTGGATGTACGAGCCGAAGAACTCGCCGCGCGAGCGCTCGGTGCGGTAGGTCCACTTGGGCTCGTAGAAGAGCCCGCGGCTCGAGTAGTTGTTGAGCTGGAGCTCCCACTGCCCGTCGACGGCGCCGCCCGGCCCGAACGCCTCGTTCACGCCGGTCAGGAAGCCCGACGCGTCGCCGCCCCAGCGCGTCCGCACCTCCGTGCCGAGCCGCCGCGACGACCCGAAGCCGAGGCTGCGCAGCGGCGGCTGATCCTTGTCCACGTTGAGGTGGAGCGCCGGCATCCAGAGGAACGGCAGGCCGCCGATCTGCGCCGTGTTCCAGCTCGTGTGGAGCACATCGCCCTCGTCGGTGGGCACGAGCCGCGTCCACGGCGTGTCGAGCGACCAGTGCGCGTGCGCGAAGTCGCAGGTCGTGTACGACACGCCCTCCATCTCGCGGATGCCGTCGGCGAGCTTGCGCATGACCTGGTAGTGGACGATGAGCGGCGTGCCGCTGAGTGTCGACCGCCACGTCCCCTCGAGCGAGGTGAGCGTGCCCGACTCGTTGTCGATGTAGATCGACTGCGCGCCGAGGATCCGCTCCGAGCCCTGCTCCATGGTGACGTCGCCGTGGACGAGCAGCTCGACGATGCGGCTGCCGGGGAGCAGCGACTCGCCGGGCCCGATGCGCGACTCGTCGCCGGGCTCCGCGCTGCGCCGGAGCACCGCGACGAGCGTGTCGCCGCGCAGCCGCAGGTCGCCCTGGGCGACGTCGACGCCCCCGAAGAACACCCAGACGATGCGGTCACTGTGCTCGTCGTCCGGGAAGGCCGTGTTCCCGCCTTCGGAGCGCACGACCACCGGGTCGGACTGCGCGCTCGCCGCCGGCGCGGCGAGGCACGCGAGGACGCACGCGATCGCGAGCGCGGCGCGGCGGAGCGGTCCCTCGCGGCGGCCCGGCGGGCGGTCAGCGCTCGTCATCGATCTTGGTGATCTTGTTGACCGAAGGGGGGATGACCCAGCGCGGCTCGCCGGGCCAGAGGTCGATCGAGGACGTGTTCATCCAGATGCCGCCGGCGAACACGCGACAGTCGCCGGTGAGCTTGAGGTGATCGGCGGGCACGTTCCAGTCCATCTCGTCGGCGTGGGCCTGGATCTCGCCCACCCGGAACCGGAGGCGGCCCCTGGCGGAGGCCTGCTCGACGGTGCCCGCGGCGTCGAGCTGCGCCCGCACGTAGCCGGACGGCTCGGTCTGGAGGCTGTGGAGCTCGCCGTCCGCCAGGCGCAGCACCGTGCACTCGCCGAAGAGCTCGAGCTGCCGGCGCGCCATGTCGACGAGCGCGCGGTCCGCGGCGAACCCGCTGCCGTCGCCGTCGCGTGCCTCGACGTCGCCGCGGAACTCGCCGACGCCCTGCGCCATGGGGTCCACCGAGCCGGGCGGCGTCGTCCACCGCGCGGTGCCCGTGCACTCGAGCTGGCGGGTCGAGCCGTCGGCGTCGACCATGCGCACGAAGACGTCGCGCTCGAACGAGAGCTCGCCGTGCACCTCGTCGTAGTCGAGGCCGGTGCCGTGCCCCGACATGCCGTCCCGCTCGAAGGTCACGCGCTCCGTCGAGCGCAGGCGCCGTCCCTCCGGCGCGTCCACGAGGTCGAGCAGGTCGGAGGCGAGGCGCGTGCCGTCGGGCAGCACGACCGACGCGTCCTGCTCGAGGACGAGGCGGCCCAGAGCGCCGTCGACCTCGAGCGCGCCGCCCTCGATGCGCGTGCCGTCCGCGGTGGCGGCGCGCACGGGACCGCGGAAGCTGCCGCGCCCGTCCTGCGGCGGGAGCCCGGCGCCCTTCGGCATCCACCAGTCGGCGCCGCCGTCGGCCTCGATCCAGTCGCGGCCGCCGTCCGGGGCGTCGCGGGAGAGCCGGGCGTCGCGGCGGATCGCCAGGTGGCCCGCCGTCTCGTCGAGCACGAGGCCCTCGCCCGCCGCCTCGAGACCCTCGCGCGCGAACGTGAAGCGCTCCGGCGCACGGACGCGCGTCGACGTGAGTTCGACCCAGGGACCCTGCAGCCGACCGACGACCGCTCCGTCGGCGTCGAACTCCTCGACGAGCGCGTCGCCGCGGCTCGTGATCGCGGTGGGGACGGCGCCCTCGTCGACCGCCACGAGGACGCGCGCACCGGCCACCGTGCGGCGGCCGGCGTCCTGGATCAGCTCGAGGAAGGCGTCGCCGTCGAGCACGACCTGCGCGCCCGGTTCGTCGTAGGTGAGCGTGCCGCAGCGGAACGCGCCGAGCCCGGGCGCGTCGCCCTCGACGAGGCCGCGGAAGACGGCGCGCACGGCGCCGTCCGCGTCCTGGCGCGCGGTCACGCCGCCCGGCGCGGTGATGCGCGCGCCGGGGAGCGCGCCGCTCGCGTCCTCGCCGCGGCTCACGAGCACGACGTCCGCGCCGAGCTCGAGCGAGCCGTCCTCGTCCCAGCGCAGGCCCGTCGCGTCGATGTCGAAGACGCCGTACGCGCCGCGCACGGGACCCTCGGCGACGAGCGAGCCGTCGCGCCCGTCGAGGCGGTCCGTCTCGAGCCACACGGGCGCCGACATGTCGTCCGAGACGACGCGCACGTCGCCGACGGCGCGCGTGAGCTCCCAGCCGGCGTCGGCGCGCGACCGGAACGTCGCGCGCTCCGAGGTGAGCGCCCAGCGCACGTCGGCGCGCACGAGCTCGACGCGCGCGTTCCCCACGAGCGTGATCGCCGAGGCGTCGTCGCTGAGCTGGAGGCGGTCGCCGGCGAGTCGCGAGCCGTCGTCGGCCTCGCCGGTCACCGGGCCGAGCAGCGTGCCGAAGCCGCGGCCCTCGCCGTCCGCGCCGACCTCCCAGACGAGCCCGCCGGGTGAGTGGAGGATCGCGCCCGTCGCGCCGGTGAGCCGGATGCTCTCGACGACCTCGAGCGCGAGGTGCCCGGCGCCCTCGTCCCAGGTCATGCCCGTGCCGCGCAGCTCCATCGTGTCGCGCACGACGACGACGTCGCCCGGCGCGGTGTACACGCCCTCGCGCACGACGAGCTCCTCGGTGTCGAAGGTCGCCGGGCCGGCGTCGCCCAGCGGCATCTCGCCGTGCACGGAGCCCGTGAGCGTGTAGGCCTCGATCTCGAGGTCGGCGAGGCCGAGCCCCAGCTGCGGGGTCGCGCCGCCGATCGGGACGAGCACGCCCAGCTCGGCGGTGACGGTCCCGCGCGTCTCGCCCGTGAGCGGCTCGAGCAGCGTGACGTGCGGCGTGTCGGTCACGATGCGGCCGTCGGGGTCGCTGCGCGCACTCTTGACGTGCAGCCGGTACACCGTGCGCTTGGCGAGCGTGCCGTCGGGCAGCTCGACCGTCTCCGACACCGGGTAGACGACCTCGCCGAGCTTGATCTGCGTCTCGACGCGGTCCTCGTCGATCGTGCGGATGACCTCGTGCTGCGCGACCTCGTCGTCGACCTTGCCGTACACCGGCCGGCTCGCGGGCACCGGGTCCTCGCCGAACCAGAGGACGGCGCCGAGGCCCACGGCCACGAGCCCGACGAAGACGAGCGCGCGTCGGACGGGGGGCCTCAACAGAGCCGCTCCACGAGGTCGTCCCACTCGCCGCGACCGCGGAGCACGTGCTCGACGAGGTCGCGCACCGCGCCGCGTCCGCCGGCCGACGGGACGACGAGGTCGACGCGCTCCCGCACGTCGCGCGCAGCGTCCGCGGGGCAGGCGGAGAGCCCGGCGCGCTTCAACATGCCGAGGTCCGGGAGGTCGTCGCCCATGACGGCGACGTGCTCGGGTTTCGCGCCGAAGTGGGCGAGCACCTCGTCGAAGATCGCGGCTTTGTCGCGCACGCCCTCCCAGAAGCGGTCGATGCGCAGCTCGCGCGCGCGGCGCTGCACGGCGAGGCCGGAGCGGCCCGTGACGAAGGTCGCGTGGTAGCCGGCGTCGCGCCACAACGCGAGGCCCGCGCCGTCGCGCGTGTGGAAGGCCTTGATCTCCGTGTCGCCGTGGCCGCCGAGCATGACGGTGCCGTCGGTGAGCACACCGTCCACGTCGAGCACGAGGAGTCGCAGGGCAGCGAGGTTCGTCACCGGTGGGGTCCCCGCGGGGAGCGTCGGCCGGGCGGAGTGCGCGGCCGTTCGTCAGCGTGCTCGGGTCTTGGTCGGAGTGCCCGGGTTTGAATCAGGGTGCCCGGGTGTGCATCAGAGTGCCCGGGTGTGCATCAGAGTGCCCGAATGTTCAGCAGGTCCTGGATGTCGAGCAGGCCCACGGCCCGACCGTCCGCGTCGACGACCCCGAGCTGGTCGATCTGCCGTTCGCGGAGCATGCGCAGGCCGGCGGCCACGAGCTCCTCCGGGCGGATCGTGATCGGGTCCCGCGTCATGACCTCGTCGATGGGGCGGCCCATCATGTCGAAGCGGCCGGTCTCCTGGGCCGTGAGCAGGCAGCGGCGCAGGTCGCCGTCCGTGTAGAAGCCCTGGAAGCGGCCGTCCCCGTCGACGACGAGCACCGCGCCGGGGCGACCGGGCGTCGCCGTCATGGCCTCGACGGCCTCGGCGAGGCTCGCGCCCGCGCGCACGAGCGGCAGCGACTCGCCCTTGCGCATGACCTCCTCGACGCGCATGAGCGAGCGCCCCAGGTTGCCGCCCGGGTGGAAGCGCGCGAACTCCTCCGTGGAGAAGGCGCGCTGCTTGAGCACCTCCATGGCGAGCGCGTCGCCGAGCGCGAGCATGACGGTCGTGCTCGTCGTGGGCGCGAGGCCGAGCGGGCAGACCTCCGCGACCTCGCCGTAGTCGAGCACGACGTCTGCGTGGTTCGCGAGCGGCGACCCGGGGTCCGCGGTGACAGCGACGAGCTTCGCGCCGAGCTCGCGCAGCGGGCCGACGAGGCGCAGGATCTCCTCGGTGGTGCCGCTGTTGCTGAGCGCGAGGACGACGTCCGCGCCGGTCACGCGGCCGAGGTCGCCGTGCAGCGCCTCCGTCGGGTGCAGGAAGTCCGACGGCGTGCCCGTGCTCGCGAGCGTCGCGCCGAGCTTGCGCGCGATGATGCCGGCCTTGCCGATGCCCGTCGTGACGACGCGCCCCTCGCACGCGGCGAGCAGCTTGACGGCGCGCACGAAGTCCCCGTCGAGGGTCTTCTCGAGGACGGCGAGCGCGCGGCTCTCGGCCGCCAGCAGCTCGCGGGCGCCGGCGAGGATGTCCTGGTCGTCGGTCAAGGAGGGGCGCTCTCCGGAGCGGCCCGAAGAACTCCCGGCCCGCGCGCGGTCTGGTGCATCCAGGCTGCTAGAGTAGCGATTCCCATGCCCTGATCGCAGAACAAGCCTCGTGCCCGAAGCCCTCGCCGATCTCGTCGCCAGGTACCTCCCGGTCGCGGTCATCTTCGGCGTCCTGCTGCTCTCCCTGAGCTGGCACGAGGCGGCGCACGCGTGGGTCGCGGACCGGCTCGGGGACCCGACCGCCCGCAGCCGCGGACGCGTGACGCTCAACCCGCTCAAGCACCTCGACCCGTTCCTGTCGCTCGTGCTGCCGCTGCTCATGTACTTCTCGTTCGGCTGGGCGTTCGGCGGCGGGAAGCCCGTGCCGGTCGACGTCCGCTACTTCAAGAAGCCCACGCGCGACTTCATGTTCGTGGCGCTCGCGGGTCCCGGTTCGAACATCCTGCTCGCGGTGCTGTTCGGCGCGCTCTTCGTGGTCGGGTGGCGGGCGGGGATCCTGACCGGCGGGGACCTGGCGAGCGTGGGTCGCGCCGATCTCGTGACGACCCCGCGCCTCCTGCCGGCCGAGTCCTACGACAGCACGTTCGAGCTGGTCCTCGTGTCCGGCATCGTCATCAACGTGATCCTCGCGTTCTTCAACCTCGTGCCGGTGCCGCCCCTCGACGGCTCGCGCGTCATCGGCTGGGCGCTCCCCCGGCGGCTCAAGCGGGCGTGGTACTCGCTCGACCGCGTGGGCATCCTGATCGTCATCGCGCTCGTGTACGGGCTGGGCGGGATCGAGTGGTTCCTGGGCTTCGTGTGGTCCGTGCTCGGGGAGTACGATGCGCTGCTGTACGCGCTCATGAAGGACGGCCCGCCGACCTGATCCGCCGCCCGCGACCCCGACACCGTGACCCCCGCCGCTCCCGCACCCATGACCGACCAGGTCTTCGAACTCGACAACTACCGCGGGCCGCTCGACCTCCTGCTGCACCTCATCCGCGAGCAGGAGATGGAGATCCTGGACGTCGACCTGTCGCGGCTGTGCGACCAGTACCTCGCGGCGATCGAGCTCATGAAGGCGGTGGACATCAACATCGCCGGCGAGTTCCTCGTCATGGCGTCCACGCTCATCCTCATCAAGTCGCGCCAGATCCTGCCGCGCGAGGAGGAGGTGGACCTCGAGGAGGAGCTCGACCCGGGTGACGAGCTCATCCAGCAGCTCCTCGAGTACCGCAAGTACAAGCGGCTCTCGATGGAGCTCGGCGAGCGCGCGGAGGAGGCGTCGCTGCGCCACCCGCGCGGCAGCAGCGACGTGCCGCCGGACCCGGGCACGGAGCTCGAGGAGATCGGCGTCTGGGACCTCGTGGGCTCGTTCGTGCGCCTCATGGAGGAGATCGGGCTCAAGCGCGACTTCCACACGCTCACGCTCGAGAAGCCGCTCCGCGAGTACATGCGCGACACGCTCGCGCACCTGGCCGACAGCGGGGAGTGGACGCTCAAGGACCTCGTCCTCGAGTCGGGCGGCGAGGACGCCGTGCTCGGCGTGTTCCTCGCGCTGCTCGAGCTCGTGAAGACGCAGCAGATCATCGTGCGCCAGGAGGGCGGCCGTTCGCCCATCGCCGTGGCGCTCCGCGAGGACCGGGATCCGAGCCTGCTCCACTTCCCCGTAGACGAGGCCCTGCCCGGCGAGGAGCCGGACCCGGCCGAGGACGACGAGCCGCTCCCGCCGCGCCCCGAGGGCTCGCTCCTGCCCGAGGGCGACCCCGAGGCCGACGCGGACGAGGCCGACACGTCGTCCGACCCCTCGGACGGGAGCGCGGCCGACACGGCGCGCGCGCCCGACGACGCCTCCGACACCTCGCCCGGCTTGGCCGCATCGGACCCGGTCAGTAAGGTATCCCCCCCTGCGCCCCGGGCCGGGGAGAGCGCCGCCGACTGACGGCCGCCGCCCGCCCGGGATCCACGCAGGACCCCGCACACCGCACGAAAGGACGCCCCGATGGCTGGCAGCAACACCCGTGAGTTCACCGACGCCAACTTCCAGGACGAGGTCCTGAAGTCCGACCTCCCGGTCGTCGTCGACCTCTGGGCCGACTGGTGCGCGCCCTGCCGCGCCCTCGCGCCGACCATCGATGCGCTCGCGGACGAGCTCGCCGGCACGGTCACCATCGGCAAGATGGACATCACCGCGAACCCGCAGACGCCCAGCTCCATGGGCGTGACCGCCATCCCCACCATCCTGCTCTTCCAGGGCGGCAAGGAGGTCGGTCGGATCGTCGGCTCGGGCAAGACGCCCGACGACTTCAAGAAGGAGTTCGCGAAGGCCTTCGGCGTCCAGGTCTGACGGCACGCGTCCGCGGCCGGTCGTCATGCGGGTCACGCTGCTGGCTTCCGCCGCATTCGCGCGTCCGACCCTCGACGCGCTCCTGACAGCCGGTCACGAGGTCTGCGTGGGGACGCAACCCGCGCGGCCCGCCGGCCGGGGACGCGGCCTGCGACCGACGCCGCTCGCGGAGCACGCGGCGGAGCTCGGGCTCGACGCCGTCGAGCTCGAGGACGTCAACGACCCCGACGGGCTCGCGTGGCTCACGTCGACCGCGCCGGACCTCGTCGCCGTCGTGGCCTTCGGGCAGAAGCTCGGGCCCGCGGTGCGCTCGGCGGCGCCGTGGGGCTGCCTGAACATCCACCCGTCGCTGCTGCCGCGGTGGCGCGGCGCGGCGCCGGTGCAGGCCGCGGTGCTCGCCGGTGACGAGGTGACGGGCGTCTGCATCATCGACGTCGTCGAGCGGATGGACGCGGGCGACGTGCTCTCGGTGAGCCGCACGAAGGTCGACCGCAAGACGTCCGGCGAGCTCCTCGACGAGCTCTCCGAGGAAGGCGCGCGACTGCTCGTGGAGACCATCGACGGGCTGGCGTCCGGCACGGTGGAGCGGACGAAGCAGGACGAGGCCGAGGTGACGCGCGCGAAGAAGCTGTCGCGCGACGACGGTCGCATCCGCTGGGAGCACGACAACGCGGACGTCGACCGCCGCGTGCGCGCCGTGACGCCGACGCCCGGCGCGTTCGCGCTGCTCGAGGACGGCACGCCGCTGCGCATCCTCGCCGGCGAGCCCGTGCCCTGCGCGCGCGGTCCGCTCCCGGGGGAGGTCATCCAGACGGGCCCGGAAGGCGTGCACGTCGCGTGCGGCAAGGGCGCCTACCTCGTGACGCGGCTCCAGCGCGCGGGCGGCAAGCCGCTGGCGGCGGAGGCCTTCCTGCGCGGCTTCGCGCTCGCCGAAGGCACGCGGCTCGGGCCGTGAGGGCGCGCGCGCTGCAGGTCCTGGAGGCCGTCGAGGCCGGGACGGCGTTCGCCGAGCACCTCCTGCGCGCGGACGACCCGCCGTTCGTGCGCGAGCTCGTGCTCGGCGTGCTCCGTCGGCGCGCGACGCTCGACGCGGTCTACGGCGCGTACGGCAAGCGCCCGGTCGACGCGCTCGACCCGCCGGTGCGCGCGGCGATCCGCCTCGGGCTCCACCAGCTGCTCTTCCTCGACGGGGTCCCGCCGCACGCCGCGGTGTCGGAGACCGTCGGCGCGTTGAAGCTGCACAGCCACCGCTCGTTCGCGAACGGCGTGCTGCGCCGCATCGCGCGCGAGACGAAGATCGTCGACCCGTCGCGCGACCGCGGCGGCGCGAGCCCGACGAAGCGCCTCGAGCGGCCGGGCCGCACCGTGGCCTTCTTCACACGCGCCGTGTTCCCGGACCCCGCCGTCGACCGCGTCGCGTGGCTGGCCGCGGTGCACAGCCACCCGGAGTTCCTCGTGCGGCGGTGGGTGGAGCGCGTCGGCGAGGAGCAGGCCGTCGCCTGCATGGAGGAGGGCAACCGCACGCCGCGGACCTTCCTGCGGCCGCGGGCGGGGCGCGCGGACGCCGCTTCGCTCGTCGAGGCGCTCGGCAAGGAGGGCGTGTCCGCGGGCGTCGTGCCGCGCGAGCTCGGCCCGGACGCGGTCGAGGTCGTCGGCAAGGCGCGCAACCTGCTCGGCGGGCGCGCCTTCCGGGGCGGGCTGTTCAGCGTGCAGGACGTCGTGCAGATGGACGCCGTCGACGTGCTCGCGCCGGAGCCCGGCGACGTCGTGTGGGACGCGTGCGCCGCGCCCGGCGGCAAGACGGGGCGGATCGCCGAGGCGCTCGCCGGCGAGGGCCGCGTCGTCGCGACGGACCGCGACGCGCGCCGGCTCGAGCGCGTCACGGAGTCGGTCGCGCGGCTCGGCCTCGAGGGCGTCGAGGTCGCGGTCCACGACGTGCTCGACGAGGCACCGCCGCCGGGCCGTCCCGAGCGCGGGTTCGACGCGATCCTGCTCGACGCGCCGTGCAGCAACACGGCCGTGCTCGGGCGCCGGCCCGAGGCGCGCTGGCGGCTGCGGCCGGAGACCTTCGCCGAGCTCGCCGCGCTCCAGACGCGCATGATCGAGTCGGCGCGCCGTCACCTCGCGCCCGGCGGCCGCCTCGTCTTCTCGAGCTGCAGCCGGGAGCCCGAGGAGGGCGAGGAGCACGCGCTGCTCCCGACGCGCTCCCCGTTCGCGTGGTTCGTCAAGGCGCCGGGTCCGTGACGGTGCGGCTCGGATACAACACGAACGGGTTCCCGCAGCACCGACCCGCCGACGTGTGCCGCGTGCTCGCGGAGCTCGGCTACGACGGTGTCGCGATCACGCCCGACGTGTTGCAGCTCGACCCGTTCGGGGGCGACGCCATCGCGGAGGCGCGCGCGCTGCGTGCCCTGCTCGACGACCTCGGCCTCGCCGTCGCGGTGGAGACCGGCGCGCGCTTCCTGCTCGACCCGCGGCGCAAGCACCAGCCGACGTTGCTCTCGGCGCCCGAGGGCGCGCGGCGGCGGCTCGACGGGCTGCGTCGGTGCCTCGACCTCGCCGTCGAGCTGCGCGCGGAGACCTTCTCGTTCTGGGCGGGGACGCACGGCGACGAGGGCGTCGAGGAGCCGCCGCGCGACGTGCTCCTCGACCGGTTGTGCGCCGGCGCGACCGCGCTGCTCGACCACGCGCGGGGCACCGACGTGCGTGTGTGCTTCGAGCCGGAGCCGGGGATGCTCGTCGCGTCGCTCGCGGAGCTCGACGGGTTCCTCGCGCGGCTCGGCCGCGACGACCTCGCGGTCATGCTCGACGTCGGTCACGTGCCGGTGACGGAGGACGTCTCGCCCGCCGACGCGGTCCGCGCGCTCGCGCCGCGGCTCGGCGGCCTGCAGCTCGACGACAGCCGCGACCGTCGCCACGAGCACCTCTTCCCCGGCGAGGGGGAGATCGACTGGCCGGCGCTGCTCGCCGCCGTCGACGCCGTCGGCTTCACGGGCCTCGCGAGCCTCGAGCTCCCGCGTCACGGCCACGACCCGGTGACGACCGCGCGCCGCGCGCTCGCGTTCCTGCGCGACGCCGGCGCCTGACGAGGGGCGCCGCGTCGTCGGCCCTCGCGGCGCGCGACGCAGGCCGGGCCCCGTCCGCCCCGTCGTGCGCCGTGGGTCGCCGTGCGGCCGCCGCTCAGTTCGCCTGCGCGGCCTCCTGCTTCGCGAGCTCGTGGAGCTCGGCGTCCTCGAGCAGGCGGTCGGCGTCCTTGGCCGCGAGGAAGAGGCGGTCGACGCGCTCCTCCGTGGCCTCGTAGTCGTGCGTCTCGAGCCAGTGGATGACGTTCGACTTGCCGCTCATGGGCCCGACGCGGATGACCTGGTGCAGGCCGAACTGCCCCGCGGGCACGCCCGAGGAGACGCGGTCCGCGAGCCACTCG
>JAUIEF010000108.1 GCA_030428785.1 bacterium | reverse complement strand
GCGCGAGGGGGCGCGCGACGGCGCGTCCGCTCACCCGGCCCGACGCGCCGCGCGTCGGCAGGCCGCGCGCGGAGTTCCCGCGCACGCCGGCGAAGGGGTTGGCGGTGGTGGGCGCCGCGCGCGGCGGGGCGGGCACGGCCCGGGACGGCGCCTGGGCACGGGGCGACGGGCTCGCGAGGCCCAGCGCGGCGAGGGTCGCGAGCACGCCGAGGACGAGGCTCGTCCGGGTCGTCCGCCGTCGGTCCGTGCGCATGGCGTGTCTCCTCTCGATCCGCGGTCCGTGCCGGAGCGCCCGTCGCGCGTCGGCACGCCCTCCCGGACCCATGGTACACCCGCGATCTGACGGGTGGCCGCGAGCCGACGGGCGTCGCCGCCCGGGCGGACGGGCGCGAGCCGGCCCGCGCGCGGGCGCCCTCGCTAGTCGACGAGCTCGAACGACGTCACGACGAGCCGCCCGTCGACGACCCGACCGCTCACGCGCGCCCGCCGCACGGCGTTGCAGAAGCCGTCGTCGGCGTGGGCGTCGCCGTGGTCATCGATGGCCGTGCCGTCCACGAACCACGCGCGGTCGCCGAGGCGCACCGCGAGGTCGCAGCCGTCGCCCTCGAGACCGAACTGGCACTGACCGCACGCGGCCTGCACGAACGCGTCCTCGAACACGAGGGCGTCGCGCGGCCCGCTCACGGGCGCGCCGGCGCAGCCGACGAGCATCGCGGACAGGAGGAGCAGGACGGGGACGCAGCGGCGTGCGGCGGACGAGGGCATCGGTGGCTCCTTCGCGTGGTCGGTCCGGTCGCGCCCATCGTACGCACGTGGCGGCGGAGCGCCACGACGTCCGGCGGGACGCCGCACCGTCCCTCGTCGCGCCGCGGCCCGCGGACCCGCGCCTCCCGTCAGCGGTCGCCGACCGGCAGCTCCTCGCCGCCGTGCCTCCGGAACCAGCCGAGCACGTGCGCGACCTTCGCCATGAGCTGGCTCGGACGCGCGGCGATGCCGTGCGACGCGCCGGGGATGCGCACGAGCGCCGTGTCGACGCCGCGCAGCTTGAGCGCCTGGTAGTACTGCTCCGACTGGCTGATGGGCGTGCGGTGGTCCTCCTCGCCGGTGAGCAGCATGGTCGGCGTCGAGACGTTGCCGACGAGCGACAGCGGCGAGCGCCGCCAGTACTCCTCGTGCGCCTCCCACGGCGGCCCCGGGAACCAGTACCTCACGTAGTACGGGTAGCCGTCGCTCGTGAGCGCGAAGCTCGCCCAGTCGATGACCGGCTTCGCGACGACGGCCGCGCGGAAGCGGTTCGTCTTGCCGACGATCCACGCGCTCAGCACGCCGCCGCCGCTGCCGCCCGTGACGTAGAGCCGCTCCTCGTCGATGGAGCCGCGCGCGATGACCGCGTCGACGCAGCTCATGAGGTCGTCGTAGTCCTCGCTCGGGTAGGCGTGGTGGATGAGGTTGCCGAACTCGCCGCCGTAGCTCGTGCTGCCGCGCGGGTTCGCGTAGACGACGACGTAGCCGGCCGCCGCGTAGAGCTGGCACTCCATGCTGAAGTGCGGGCCGTAGGCGGTGTGCGGACCGCCGTGGATCTCGAGGACGAGCGGGTACGACTTCGTCGGGTCGAAGCCGGGCGGCGTGACGATCCACGCGTCGATCGGCCGCCCGTCGAACGACGACGGCACGGTGATCTTCTCGACCGCGCCGGGCGGGCGGATCGCGAAGAGGTCGCCGTTCACGTCCGTGATGCGCCCGCTGCGTCCGTCCGTCGAGTCCGGCATCGCGAGGTCGGCGGGCCGCCCCGGGTCGCCGCGCGTGTACGCGAGCCGACCGTTCGCGGCGACGCTGAACTGCGCGCCGCTGTACGGGCGGCCGAGCGAGAGCCCGCCGAGCCCGCTCACGGCCTCGCGCACCTCGCCGTCGAGCGACACGAGGCCGATCTTCGTGTCGCCGTGGTCGTCGTACTGGAACCACAGGCCGCTCCCGTCGCCGGTCCAGGCCGGCGACTCGACGTCACGGTCGAGGTCGGGCGTGAGCGAGCGCACGTTCCCGCCGTCGCGGTCCATGACCCAGAGCTGCGTCACCTGGTACGCGTGCCGCGTGTCCTCGAAGCCGAGGAACGCGACGCGCTCGCCGTCGGGCGACAGGACCGGGTGCGCCTCGGGACCGAAGCGGTCCGTGAGCTGCACCAGCGAGCCGTCCGCGACGGAGAGCTCCCAGAGCGAGCTGTCGACGGGCTCGAGCTCGTGGTCGTCGCGTCGGTTGCCGGAGACGAGGATCGACGCGCCGTCGGGCGTCCACGCGAGCGGACCGCCGTAGTCGTGGTCGTCGGTCGTGAGCTGCCGCGGCGTGCCGCCGTCCGCCGACACGACGAAGACGTGCGTGTTCCCCGGCTCGAGGTAGCCGGCCCCGTCCGCGCGGTACGTGAGCTCCTCGATGACGATCGGCGGGTCGGCCCAGGTCGCGCCCTCGGGCGGCGACGGCAGCTCGACGAACGGCTCCGGCCGCGACGGCACGAACATCGTGAACGCGATCCACTTCCCGTCGGGCGACCACGCGAGCGAGCCCGGCGAGCGCGGCAGGTGCGTGAGGCGCACGGACGCGCCGGTGTCGAGCCAGCGCTTGTGGATCTGCGCGCCGCCGCTCGCGACGGACACGTACGCGAGCACGTCCGCGCCGCGGGTCGGCCAGCACGGCTGGCCCTCGTCGACCTCGCCCTCCGTGAGCGGGCGCGGCTCCGCGCCGTACTCCGTCGACACGATCCACAGGCGCGACGTCCGCCGGTCGGTGCGCACGTCCATGCCGTGCCGCGCGAACGCGATGCGCGAGCCGTCCGCGGAGATCCGCGGGTCGGAGACCCACTCGAGCTCGAAGACGTCCATGAGCCGGAGCGGGGTGGGGGCGGCGGCGTCGTCGGTCGACGACGCGGCGGGCGCGACGCGCGCGGCGCGCGGCGCCGGGTCACGAGCCGCGGTCGTGCAGGCGAGGAGCAGCAGGCAGGCGGCGAGCGGGAGGGGGCGCATGGACGGGCTCCGGCGGGGAGCCGCGGATCATACGGACCGGGCGCGGCGCGGCGCTCGCGGCGAGCCGGTCGTCGCGACCTCCGCCCGGCGCGGCGTGCCGTCCGCCGCCGTACGGCCGCCGTCAGTCCACGTTCTGCGTCTTGAAGACGTTGTCCGAGTACGTGTTCCCGCCCACGAGGTCCTCGAGGTCGAAGCCTCCGCTGCCCTTGGCGCGGTTGCCGGTCACGACGTTGCCGGACGTCAGCATGTTCACGCCGTGCTCGACGGACGCCGAGACGCGGTTGCCCGCGACCTCCGTGTCGGTCGAGGCGATCGAGAGGCCGTCCCCGCCGGCCCTCGAGACGCGGTTGTCGAGGATGTCGCAGCCGTCGGAGCCCGACTCCAGGTCGATGGCGTCACCGGCGGACCTCACGACCCGGTTGCCGCGGATGACGTGCTCCCCGGAGGGCTCGCCCTCGTCGTCGTCGGGCCCGAGGATGTCGATGCCCTCGTCGCCCGCCTTGACGATCTTGTTGTCGCTGACCGCGTGCCCGAGGCCCGAGACCAGGATCCCGTCGTCCTCGACGTCGCGGATCGTGTTGCGGTCGGCCGTGCCGCCGGACCCGTTGAGCTGGATGCCGCGCTCGTCCGCGTCCCGGATCTTGTTGCGGACGAGCACGTTGTTCGTGCCGCCGCCCACGTCGATGCCGTCCTCGGCGACGTCGCGGATCACGTTCTTCTCGAAGCGGCCGTCGTCCCCGAAGTGGTCGATGCCGTCGTCGCCGCAGTCGCGGATCTTGTTCTTCATCGCGACGACGCCGTCGGTGCCCTCGAGCGGGTCGTCCGCGGAGAACTGGATCGCGTCACCGCCGAGGTCCCGGAACACGCACTTCTCCACGACGACGCCGACGGACTGGTTGACCTCGAAGCCGTCCTCGGCGCCGCGGAGCACGCGGCTCTTCTCGAGGGTCACGTCGGTGGAGTCGCCCACGTGCACGGCGTCGTCGTCCATGTCCTCGAAGCGGCACTTCGAGACGGTGAGGCCCTCGACGCCGGTCGCGTCGAGGCCGTCATCGCCGCCGTTCTTCCAGCGGCACTTGTCGAAGACGATCCCCGCGCCGCCGGACACGCGCACGGCGAACAGCGGCGTCTGCTCGAAGCGGAGCTTGCGCACCACCACGTCCGCGGAGTCGACGATCGTGAGCGCCGCGTCGTCGCCCTCCTCGATCGGGCCGCCGCGCAGCCGGGCGTTGCCCTTGCCGCGGAGCTCGAGTCCGTCGAAGCCGTCGATCACGACGTTCTCGTCGTAGGTGCCCGACGACACGAGGATGAGGTCGCCGTCGGTCGCCGCGTCCACGGCGGCCTGGATCGTCGGGTGGTCCTGCGGGACGCGGAGGGTCTCGGCGAGGACGACGGGGGACGCGAGCGCGACGAACGCGAACGCAGCGACGTGCGGGGTGCGCATGGCTTCTCTCCAGGGGGGAGGCCGCGCCGGCGCGCCAGCCCGGCCCGCGACGGGGCTCGACCTGCTGCCCGCCCGTCGCCCCGCCAGCGTAGCGTGCGGGCGGGTGCCCGGGGGAGTCGGCTCCCGAACGAGGACGGGGGCGGCGGGCCTCCCGGCCGCGCCGCCCCCGTCGGGGACGCCGTGTGGATCGTGCCCCGCGCGCGGGGCGGGTCGCGTCAGGGCGACGTGGCCTTCAGGCCGTTGCTCATGGTGATCCCGTGGATCGACGACGGGTCGTCGGCCAGGAACTGGAACCAGATCTCCGTGCCGGACGGGAGGCCGGCCGGCCACGGCACGTTGATCGCGACGCTGCCCGCGGCGTCCGCGCCGAAGAAGAACTGGCTGCTGAACGGGAACGCGTGGAGCGTGCCGCCGATGGCGGGCATGGGCGTCGGCGCGAAGGACACCCAGCCGAGCGTGAGCGCGTTCGACGGCGCGCCCGTGAGCGTGAGGTTCGTGGGCGAGCCGCCGACGAGCGTGCCCGTGCCGGCGAGCGTGTCGGGGCCGTTGGCGCCGACGGTGCCGCCGCCGAGGTCGGTCCACGGGTCGCCGTCCGGGTAGCTGATCGTGATGTTGTCGACGACGACGTCGAAGTCCGTGAACCCGAAGAAGAAGCCGGGCTGGAGCGTGGTGAACGCGATCTCGTCGACGCCCGCGAGCACGTCCGTGAACGTCACGCCGTCGGGCAGGATCGGGTTCGCGAGCGCGTCCTCGTCGCCGTAGCCGCCCCAGCCGGCGGGCAGCGTCGTCGACGTCGTGTCCGCGATGGTCACCGCGTAGGTCGTGTAGCCGGGACCCGCGGAGATGTCGTCGAAGAGGTACCAGACGCTCGTCCACGGGTAGCCGCCCTGCGCGAGGTCGTAGTCGCGGAGCTCGACGAGCCACGGGCGCGAGACGGGCGAGCCGAAGAAGCTCACCTGGTTCACGAGCGTGTCGATGGAGATCGTCACCGTGCCCTTCGACGCGAGGTCGCCGAGGTAGGCGGGGTTCGCGCTGTTGCGGAACGTGATGCCGAAGTCGTTGAAGACGGTGTGCAGGCCGGTGCTGCCGCCCGCGCCGGCGCCGGCGTCCAGGAAGGTCGCGCCGCCGGTGCCCGACGGGCCGATCCAGCCGAGGGTGTCGGACTCGAAGTCGACGGTCGTGCCGCCGGCGAAGGCGGGGCCCGCGAGGGCGGCCGCGACGAGCAGGTGGGTCAGGGTGCGCATGGTGGAGGTCCTCCGAGGCTTGCCCCCGCCGCGGAACGGGCCGGGTCGGGGGTGTGCTGAACTGTGCTGAAGTGGTCTGATCAGCAGTCTTCCTGTACACTGCCGACGTGTCAAGCCCCGAGGACAGGATGCCACGCGAACCGGATCCCGGTGGGGAGACCCCGAGCTCCCCGGCCGGGGCCGCCCCCACGGCCCCCGGCGGGGGCGGCGGGGACGCCGCGGCCGGCCCGTTCCCCGCGGCGGCGTCCTCCCTCTCCGCCCCGCCCCGCGCCGACGCCGCGCTCGACCCGGTCGACTGGTCGCGAGCCGACCGCGTCGCCCGCCGCCTGCACGACGAGCTCGCCGGCCTCGTCGCCTGCTTCCCGGAGACCGCGCGCCACGCGAGCGGCATGGCACGCCACCTGGGCATCGACCGCACGACCTGCCAGCGCACGGTCTTCGTCGTGGACCGGCCGTGCACCGGCCCGGGCATGCTCGAGCGGCTGCCCGGCGTGCGCGGCCTGCGCCAGCTCGTCGAGGCGGCGCGGAGCTCCGAGCCCGCTCCGCCGACACCCGTGCTCGACGCCGTGACGACGGCGCTCGACCAGTACCAGGAGCTCGTCGTGACGCTCGGCGGCAGCCGCACGCGGCTCACGAGACGCATCGCGCTCGGCGCCGCGACCGCGGCCGCGCGCGGGTCGTCGTCCGACGCCCCCGCGGCGCCGCCGGACGGCGGCCTCGCCGCGCGCACCGCGCTCTTCGACGCGGCGCGCGAGCTCACGGGCCGCGCGTCCGAGTGCTGGGTCGCCGTGTACGTCTACCGCCCGGCGCCGGACGACCCGGACCGCGTCGAGGTCGTTCGCGCGAACGGGCTCGTCGGGCACGTCGCGCGCCCCGACGCCGTGCCGCTCGTCGTGCACAACTTCAGCTCGGCGTCGACGGACGGGCCGCGCGACGACGCGCACGAGGCCGAGCCCGTGCGCGCCGACTCCGAGCGCTTCGCGAGCCTCGCGAACGCGCCGGTCGAGGGTCGCAGCCCGACCGTCGTGCTCGAGGACTTCACGTCGGATCCGCCGCCGCTCGTCACCGCGCGCCAGCCGCACGAGTTCCTCGTGCAGTCCATCGACGAGCGGCCGGCGAACGCGGGCCGCGCCGTCGACCTCATGCTCGCGACGCGCACGCTCTTCCCGCACCCCGCGAAGCAGGCGCCGCGCATCGAGGAGGTGTGGGCGCTCGTGAATTTCCCGAGCCGGCACCTGCTCTTCGACGTGTACCTGCACCCGGCCCTCGCGCGCGGCTGCCTCGCGTCGCTCGACGCGCACCTGTGGGGGCCGGACTTCGACGAGCACGTCGGCGACCGCTGGCAGACGCGGCTCGCGGACGCGCCGCCGCTGCAGCTGCTCGGCACAGGGCTCCGCGACGCGCCGACCGCGGGCTACCCGCGCATGCACGAGCTCACCGCGCAGCTCTTCGAACGCGCGGGCCTCGACCCCGCAGGCTACGTCGGCTACCGCTGCGACGTGCCGTACCCGATGTGGCGCGGCGGCTACTGCGTGAGCTTCGACTTCCGCCAGCCGGCGGAGTGACGCGCGCGACGCGTCGCGCGGGAAGGTGACGCCGTCGTCACCCGCGTCGCGCGACGTGATGAGAGGACATCACGTGCGCGACGCGGATCCCGTGCGTCCCCGGTCGCTACCCCCGTGCGCGTCGACGCGACCGTCGCGATCCCCGGCCCGCGTGCGAACTGGGTCGCATGGCACGGATCGACGACGCGCGTGATGCTCCGGTCGACGTGTGGTCGCTCGCGTCATGGCGCGCACGTCGCAGCACGGGCTCCATGGCGCGGAGTGAAGTCATGTCCACCTCGTATCACGTTCCCCGGACCGCGACCCGCCTCGGCGCATGGGCGGCGGCGCTCGGTCTCTCGCTCGTCCTCACGTCCCCCGTGCCCGCCGCCGACGACTCGTTCGGCGTCGACGTCGCCGCGGCCCCCGCGGCCGGCCGCGTCGAGATCGGCGGCTCCGTGACCGCGGTCACGCACGTCGACGCGTTCGGCGCGCCGTGGGTCCTCTACAACACCTCGAACCACCTGCACGCCTCGCTCGTGTCCGGCGCGATCCAGCGCGTCTACGACACGGAGGTGGAGGGGTTCATCCGCGACGTGCTCGTCGTCGACTACGCCGGCCGGAAGATCGCGCTCCTCGCGATGGGGAGCGAGGGTCTCGCGGCCGTCGACGTCACCGACCCGCGCACGATGACCCCGTTCCTCGCCGTCACCGTGAACTACCTCATGGACGGCGTCACCTGGACGGAAGGAGGCGGCGACATCGTGCCGGACAACACGGTCCAGGGCTCGAGCGGCTTCATCACGTCGCTCGCGTCCGACGGCGTCGACCTCTGGATCGGCGACGAGGACTTCGGCATCCACCGCACGACGCTCGACGCGCTGCTCGCGCTCACGGGACCGACGCTCGAGCCCGACGGCTCGCTGTGGATCGACCACGAGACGTGGACGCTGCAGTACGCGGGCGAGAACCCGTGGGGCGGCCCGCGCGACCTCGTGCTGCACGACGGCCTGCTCTACGCGGCGCAGGGCTTCCTCGGGGTGGGCGTCTACGACCCCGCGACGCTCGAGCGCCTCGGCGGCTGGAACCTCTACACCGACGCGTCCGTGGTCGAGGACTGGTTCATCGACATGGACGTCGCCGACGAGGTGCAGCCGGGCTTCCTCGACGCCGTGACGGGCATGCCGGACTACCGGCAGGCGAGCTTCGAGATCCTCGAGGTGTGGCACGGCGGGGTCGTCGCGCCCACGCCCTGGGCCGACTTCGACCGCTACGGCCGGTACTACTACAACACGAACGCCGTGGCGGTGGCCGACTTCGGGCCGCGCACGCTCGTGTACCTGGCGGCCGGGCTCGGCGGCGTCGTCGCCGTGGAGCAGCACGCGGCCGGACCGGGGCTCGCGTTCGAGTACCTCGGGTACGCGCCCGGCGTGCCGGCGCACGGACCCGACAAGCCGACGATGGGCGGCGGCGAACCCGACGGCGGGAGCCTCTTCCCGCACCACGGCGCCGGCATGCTCAAGGAGGCGGGGGCGGTCGACGTCGCGGTGTCCGGTGACACGGTCCTCTACACCGACCACTTCGCGGGGCTCGTCGTGCTCCGCGGCGCGGACGACCCGGCCGCGAACTGGCGCGGACCGGACGCGCCCTACGACAACGACGACCCGACGCTCGGCGACGGCGTGCTCGGAGACCACTGGCCCGACGACGAGTTCGTGACCTCGTACGACATGGACCCGTACGACCCCGCGGACCACGAGTCGCTGCCGGTCTGGATGTACGGCGACCCGAGCCTGCTCGTCACGGGCGAGGTCAACGGTCACGGCGGTCCCTTCCACCTGCTGCCCGCGATGGACCCGACGACGCCCGGCATCGACCTCGCGCTCTCGGCCGGCGCGGGCGGCCTCGGGTTCCTGGACCTCCGCGACCTCGCCGCCCCCGCGATGGGCGACCGCTGGTCGATGGAGAAGTCGTTCGCCACGACGACGGAGCTCGGCGCGCGGCCGGGCGCGTCGCCGTTCCCGGTGAGCATCGGGCACACGGAGGGCGTCGCGGCCTCGGACCGCTACCTGTACGTCGCGGACGGTCCGCACGGGGTGTCGGCCTGGCGGCTCGCGTTCCGGGACGGCTCGCCCGTGCCGGAGCTGCACCTCGTGGCGAACACGCTGCAGGACGAGTACCCGGTGGAGGTGGGCGGCACGACGGTCTACCCGACGCCGCACGCGCACAACCTGGTCCTCGACGAGACGGACGACACGCTCTTCGTGATGTGCCGTTCGCTCGGCGTGCGTCGCGTGGACGTCTCGGGCGTCGAGGCCGGGGTCGGGAAGGTGGGGGCGCCGCTCCTGCTGACGCCCGCTCCGACCGACCTGTTCGAGCACAACACCGAGTCGGGTTCGGTGGACGGCCTGCCGAAGCAGGACTCGGCGATGGACATGGTGCGCGTCGGTGAGCTGGCCTTCGTGGCCGACGGCAACAACGGCCTCACGGTGTACGACCTGACGAAGGACCCGACCGACCTCCAGAGCGGCTTCGTCGTGTCGAACCTCGGCGGCTCCGCGATGGAGAAGGCCGAGCTCGGTCGCGCGACGGGCATCGCGTCGTGGGTCCGCCCGGCGCTCGGCATGGCGTACGCGTTCGTGGCGGCCGGCCCGCGCGGCGTCGGCGTCGTGGACGTCAGCGACCCGTCGTCGCCGGTGCTCGTCAAGGTGTTCGAGCCCATCAAGATCGAGGACGACAAGGTGGGCAAGGCCGACGGTCGCGCGGTCGACGTCGAGGTGCGCGGTCGGTTCGCGTACTTCACCTACGACAGCTTCGGCGTCCTCGCGTACTCGCTGCGCGACCTCGTCGCGCCTCTGCCGCCGGGGGTGGAGCCGACGAAGATCTGGTCGCCGGACGGCGCGTTCGACCACCGGCCCGAGGCGCTCGCCCGCTTCAAGCTGTCGGAGATCCCGGGCTACGAGGAGGTGTCCGGCGGCGCGCTGGGCCTCACCATGACGCAGGACGGTCCGGTCGTGCTCCACGTGGCGTACGGCACCGCCGGCGTCGCGACGATCCTCTGGAACGACCCGGCGAACCCCGCGCTCCTCGAGCTCCGGCCGACGCCGGGCGAGGCGAACGCGGTCGCGCTGCGGGGCGCCCGGATGTTCGTCGCGGACGGTGCAGGCGGGCTCGTGTTCTTCGAGTGACCCCGCGCTGTCCCTCGTCCGCCGGGTCTCCGCGAGCGCGGGGGCCCGGCGGACGTCGTCCCGCTCAGAACCGCGACGCGAACCCGAGCGTCAGCGAGCCGAAGCGGTGGGGGCGGTCCTGCCGCGTGAACTCGCGGCTGCGCTTCACGCGCGTGAACGCGAGCGTCATGCCGGCCCAGTGGAACGCCGCGCCCAGGCGCGTCTCGCCCACCGCGTGCTCCTTGGGCACGCTGTGTCCGTCGTCGCGGAAGCTGTTGCCGTCGAGCGAGATGTCGCGCACGACCCAGCGCCCGATCGCGCCTGCGTGCAGCGCCCACCACGGCGCGCGCTCGCCCGGCGTCGACCACATGCCCTGCGGGACGGGCGTCGCGCCGAAGTCGCGCGGCAGGTTCCAGCCCACGCGGAGCAGCGTGCCGACCTCGGCCTGCGTGCGGATGTTGCCGAGCGCGCCGCCGACGTGACCCAGCACGTCCGCGCCGAGGGCGTCCGGGTCGCCGCCGAAGAGCAGCCGGTCACGCCGCGTCACGCTCAGCACGACGCCCGGCTCGAACGCGATCTGGTGCTGCCAGCCCTGCGGGTCCGGCGAGTCGGTCCACTCGTGCACGATCTCCTGCGTCTGCTCGGCGAGCGACGGCTCCCCGGTCACGCCCAGGTCGAGCTCCACGGCGAGCTGCGTGTCGGCGCGGCGCGCGTCGTCGTCGTCGAGGCGCGTCGCGTAGCGCACCGCGGCCACGTAGAGCCAGCCGGCGTACGGACGGTCGTCGCGGATGACCGGGTCGCGCTTGTCGTCGTCGGCGAGGTCGATCTCCTCGGGCGTGAAGATGGACTGCCCGAAGGCGAGCCCGACGACCGGGTCCTGGAGCGTGCGGCCGTCACGCGGCCCGAGCGCGAAGAGGTCGAGCCAGGGCTCGACGTCGACCGCGGTCCCGGCGCCGACGACCTCCTCGTCCGGCGCGTCCCCGCTTCCGTCGAACACCGTCGCGCGCCCGTCCGCGACGACCAGGTTCCGCTGCACGCGGAAGCCGCTCGAGTAGTTGCCGTCCGAGCGGCGCCCGAAGCCCGTGTCGTTGTCGACGCCCAGGTGGAACCCGCACCCGGCGAGGAGGAGCAGCGGCGCGAGCGCGAGCGGACGCACGGGTCGGAGACGGTCGGGTGTCGGTCGGGGAGGAGGCGACGGCGCGTCGCGAGGTCGGGTCGGGGACGCGGGGCGCGCCGTGAGCATGGGGCGACGCGGTCGGGGATGCCGGCGTCGCGGGCCCGTGAGGACGTCCCGCGGCGCGCGGTTCGGACAGCGCCGATCCCGCGCACGTCACTCCGCGGGCGGCAGCTCCAGCAGCTCGCGCACGCGCGGCTCGAGCTTCGTGAGGCCGGCGCTCAGGCCGTAGGCGAGCGCGTCCTCCTTCGACCGGCCCTCGACGAAGTGCGCCTCGAGCGCGAGGAGCGCGCCCACGCGGTTGCCGCTGCCGCAGTACACGACGACGGGCCCGTCGGCCGCGGCCATGAGCTCGGCGAGCGTGCGCGCGTTCTCGACGGTGACGCCCGCGCCGCCGGCGACCGGTAGCCGGTGGAACGCGATGCCGCGCCCCTCGGCCCAGCGCTCCTCCCAGCCCGTGCCCGGCTCGTCGGCCGGTCGCAGGTTGATGAAGGTGCGGTAGCCGGACGCCTCGAGCACCTCGGCCTGCGTCTGCGTGAGCTGCCCCGCGGTGACGATCCCCTCGGCGGGGATCTTCGCGTTCATGACGCTGAGCGCCTGGAGCGACGCGGCGTCGACGGCGGGCGCCTGCGTGCAGGCCGCGAGGAGCAGGACGGAGGCGAGGAGGACGAGCGCGCGCGACGACATGGAAGCGATCCGGAGGGTCCAGGGGACGACGGACCGCTCATCCTAGCCGGAAGCCGCCGTCAGTCCGACGCGCCTCCGAGCGGGAACCAGGTCGCGCCGCTCTCCTCGACGATCTCGAGGCCCTCGCCGCGCGCGCCCTCGAGCGTCAGGCGGTAGCGGTAGCCCGCGGGCACGGGGAGCGTGAGGTTCACGTAGGGCACGGAGCGGTTCGCGTTCGCGCACCCGCGGACGACCTCGATCCAATTGCGGCCGTCCGGCGACACCTCGCCGATCGCCGTCGCGGCGTACTCCGGCTGGAGCTTCGCCCACGCGACGACGAGGCCGCTCGTCGACGCGGCGGACGGGGACGTCCAGTGGCTGCCCGAGTTCGGGAGCGTGAGCGACGTCGGAGCGCCGAGGGTCGGGCCGTCGGCGGCGAACAGGCCGACGGGTCCGAAGCCGGCACTCAGCGTGCGCGTCGTCGGCGCGGCGGACGCCGGGCTCGTGGCGAGCGCCCACACGGCCGCGAAGAGCAGCGCGATGAAGAGGGTGCGGACGACGTTCGACGTGCGCGGGACGGATCCGCGGCGGGTGATGCTGGTCATGGTCTCTCTCCTGTGTCGGCGCGCCGTCACCCCCCGCGGGCGGACGCGACCGCCGTCCTCATCGGCGCCGGGCCCGCGCGGGCTGGAGGGAGAATCGGGACGCCCGCCGCCCCGCCTTGCTAACCTCCGGGTCCGCCGCGGCCCGGGGCAGCGTGTCGACGGCGGCGCGACCCATCGGAGGCTGTGCATGGAGCCGGGACCTTGACCGCGGAGGTCCGCCCCGCCCCGGGGGCGCCTCGCACGACGCTCGCCGCGCGGTTGCCCGCACTGGTCGTCGGACTGCTGCTCGGCCTCGCCGTCGGGCGCTTCGCGTGCGGCGGCGGGCTCGCGACCGCCGACCCGGCGTCCTCCGTCCCGCCCGGCACGATGTGGTCCTGCTCGATGTGCCCGCAGGTCATGCTGCCCGCCTTCGGCGACTGCCCCGTCTGCGGCATGGACCTCATCCCGCTGCTCGACGAGGCGGGCGACGGGCTGCACCCCTCCGAGCTCCGCGTGAGCGAGAACGCGGCGGCGCTCGCCGGCATCGTCACCGGGCGGGTCGAGCGCCGTGCCGTGACGCGCGACGTGCGCATGGTCGGCCGCGTCGCGCTCGACCCGACGCGCGTCGTGCGCCTCGTCGCGTGGGGCGACACCACGATCGAGCGGCTCTTCGTCGACGCGGTGGGCGCGCCCGTCGAGGAGGACGACCCGCTCGCGCAGATCACCTCGCCCGACCTCGTCGCGGACCAGGTCGCGCTGCTCGACGCGGTGCGCCGCCAGGCCGACACGCCGCCCGGCGCGTCGAAGTCCGAGCGCGAGTCGCGCGCCGCCGAGGTCGCGGCCGCCCGCGAGCGCCTGCGCCTCTGGGGCCTCACGAAGGACCAGGTGAACGAGGTCGTCTTCGACAAGGCGCCGATGGACCCCGTGACCCTGTACGCCGCGCGCGACGGCGTCGTGCTGCGGCGCGACGGCGCGCCCGGCGTCCCGCTCGAGGAGGGCGACCACCTGCTCACCTACGCGGACCTCGACCGCGTGTGGATCGAGCTGGACGCCTACGAGACGGACCTCGCGTGGCTGCGCTACGGGCAGGAGCTGCGCTTCGAGACGCCGGCCTGGCCGGGCGAGGTCTTCGAGGGCCGCACGAACTTCATCGACCCCGCGATCGACCCGCGCACGCGCACGGTGACGCTCCGCGCGACGGTCGACAACGTCGGCCACCGCCTCAAGCCGGACATGTTCGTGCGCGCGACGGTGCGCTCGCCGGTGTCCGCGAGCGGGCTGCTCGTCGACCCGCAGCTCGCGGACCTCTTCATCTGCCCGGTGCACCCCGAGGTCGTCTCGAAGACGGAGATCCGCTGCACGGTGTGCCGCCGCGACACCGTGCCCTCGTGGGAGCTCGGCATGCGCAGCGCCGCGCCGGGCGAGGAGCCGCTCGTCGTGCCCGAGACGGCGCCGCTCATCACGGGCAAGCGCGCGGTCGTGTTCGTGAAGCGGGAGGACCCGGAGCACGAGGGTCCGGTCTTCGAGCCGCGCGAGGTCTCGCTCGGCCCGCGCGCCGCCGGGTACTACCTCGTGAACAGCGGGCTGCGCCCCGGCGAGGAGATCGTCGTGCACGGCGCCTTCAAGCTCGACAGCGAGCTGCAGATCCGCGGGCGCCCGAGCATGATGAGCGACGACGAGCGCGCGGCGCCGGAGCCCGGCACGCGCGCGGACATGCTCGAGCTGCTCGGGCGCGTCATCGACCCGCTCGCGCGCGTCGGCGCGGACCTCGCGGACGGCAACGTCTGGGCCACGCGCTCGACGGCCAAGGAGCTCGTCGCGGCGCTCGACTCCGTGAAGGTGCGCGACGAAGGCCTCGAGGAGCCGCTGCGCACGGAGTGGTTCACGGCGGTCGGCGTGATCCGCGCGACGGCGTCGCGGCTCACCGCGTCCTACGACCTCGAGGACCTGCGACGCGCGTATCGCATCGCGAGCGACAACGCGATCCGGCTGCTCGAGACGCACGGCTGGTCGGGCGACGGCGAGGCGCCGGTCGTCTACCGCTGCCCGGAGGCGTTCGACCGGCAGGGCGCCCAGTGGCTCACGCGCGGCGACGCCGTGCTCAACCCGTACCTCGGGCCGGACCCCGAGCGCCTGCACTGCGGCGCGCTCCGCGCGCGCCTCGAGCGGGTCCCCTGACCCCGTGCTCTCGCGGCTGATCCGTTTCCTGCTCGAGCACCGGCTCGTGCCCGCGGTGCTGCTCGTGCTCGTCGTCGGCTGGGGGCTGCGCGTCGCGCCCTTCGACTGGGAGCTCGGCGGCTTCCCGCGCGACCGCGTGCCCGTCGACGCGATCCCGGACATCGGCGAGAACCAGCAGATCGTCTTCAGCGAGTGGCAGGGTCGCTCGCCGCAGGACGTGGAGGACCAGGTCACGTACCCGCTCACCGTGTCGCTGCTGGGACTGCCCGGCGTGCGCACGGTGCGCTCGTACAGCTACTTCGGGTTCTCGACGATCTACGTGATCTTCGAGGAGGACGTCGAGTTCTACTGGTCGCGCACGCGCATCCTCGAGAAGCTCTCGAGCCTGCCGGCCGGCACGCTGCCCGAGGGCGTCGCGCCCGCGCTCGGGCCGGACGCGACGCCGCTGGGCCAGGTCTTCTGGTACACGCTCGAGGGGCGCGACGCGGACGGGCGGCCCACGGGCGGCTGGGACCTCGACGAGCTGCGGTCGGTGCAGGACTGGCAGGTGCGCTACGCGCTGCTCGCGGTGCCGGGCGTCGCGGAGGTCGCGTCGGTCGGCGGCCACGTGCGCGAGTACCAGATCGACGTCGACCCGGACGCGATGCGCACGCACGGCGTGACGCTCGAGCAGGTCTTCGAGGCGGTGCGCGAGAGCAACCTCGAGGTCGGCGCGCGCGTGCTGGAGCTCAACCGCGCGGAGTACCTCGTGCGCGGGCTCGGCTGGATCGAGTCGGTGAAGGACCTCGAGGACTCGGTCGTGCGGTCCGTGGACGGCGTGCCGTTGCGCATCGGCGACGTGGGCACGGTGGGGCTCGGGCCGGCCATGCGGCGCGGCGCGCTCGACAAGGGCGGCGCCGAGGCGGTGGGCGGCGTCGTGACCGTGCGGCACGGCAGCAACCCGATGGCCGTGATCGACGCGGTGCACGCCAAGATCGCGGAGATCGCGCCCGGGCTGCCGCGCAAGACGCTCGCGGACGGGACGGTCTCGCAGCTCGCGGTCGTGCCGTTCTACGACCGCACCGGGCTCATCGAGGAGACGCTCGACACGCTCGACACGGCGATCACGGACGAGCTGCTCGTCACGATGCTCGTCGTGCTCTTCATGGTCGTGAACCTCGGCGCGTCGCTGCTCATCGCGGCGCTGCTGCCCGTCGCGGTGCTCTTCAGCTTCGTGTGCATGAAGCTCGCGGGCGTCGACGCGAACATCGTCGCGCTGTCGGGCATCGCGATCGCCATCGGGACGATGGTCGACATGGGCATCGTGCTCACGGAGAACATCCTCGCGCGCCTCGAGGACGCGCCGCCCGACGAGCCGCGGCTCGAGACGGTGTGGCGGGCGTCGAGCGAGGTCGGGTCGGCGGTGCTCACCGCGGTCGCGACGACGGTCGTGGGCTTCCTCCCGGTGTTCACGATGACCGGCGCCGAGGGCCGGCTGTTCGGGCCGCTCGCGTGGACCAAGACGTTCGCGCTCGTGGGCTCCGTGGTCGTCGCGCTGCTGCTCATCCCGCCGCTCGCGCTCACCGTGCTGCGGAGGCCGCGGCGACGCGGGCCGGCGTCGCGCCTCGTGCACGTCGCGCTCGTCGTGGGCCTCGGGTGGCTGCTCGCGCGCCACTGGGAGCCGCTCGGCCCCTCGCCCGGCACGCTCGGCAACCTCGCGTTCGTGCTCGGCACGAGCCTCGGGCTGCTCGCGCTCTTCGCGCTCTTCCGTCGGGCGTACGCGCCGATCCTCGGCTGGTGCCTCGCGCACAAGACGGCCTTCCTCTGCGTGCCCGCCGGCGTGCTCGTGCTCGGCGCGTGCGCGTGGCTGGGCTTCGACCGCGTGTTCGGGTTCGTGCCGCGCGTCGCGGAGGCGGCGGGGGTCGGCGAGCGCCGCGTGCGGGAGACGAGCTTCTGGGTCGGCGCCGACCACGCGTTCCCCGGGCTCGGCAAGGAGTTCATGCCGCCGCTCGACGAGGGCAGCTGGCTCTTCATGCCGACGACGATGCCGCACGCGTCCATCGGCGAGGCGCTCGACGTGCTCGCGACGCTCGACCGTGCCATCGAGACGGTGCCCGAGGTGTCGCTCGCGGTCGGCAAGCTCGGGCGCGCGGAGAGCCCGCTGGACCCCGCGCCGATCTCGATGGTCGAGACGATCATCCACATGCACCCCGAGTGGCGGCTCGGCCCCGACGGCGAGCGGCTGCGCTTCCGCTTCGACGAGGCGGCGCACGCGTTCGTGCGCGACGCGCAGGGCGAGCTCGTGCCGGACCCCGACGGCCGCCCGTACCGCAACTGGCGCCCGCGGATCCGCGACGCGGACGACGTGTGGGACGCCATCGTCGACGCGACGCGCCTGCTGGGCACGACGTCGGCGCCGCGGCTGCAGCCCATCGCCGCGCGGCTCGTCATGCTGCAGTCCGGCATGCGCGCGCCCATGGGCGTCAAGGTGCGCGGGCCCGACCTCGCGACGATCGAGCGCGTGGGCCTGGAGATCGAGGCCCTCCTCGAGCAGGTGCCCGTCATCGAGCCGTCGACCGTGCTCGCCGACCGCGTCGTCGGCAAGCCGTACCTCGAGATCGACGTCGACCGCGCGGAGGCCGCGCGCTACGGGCTCTCCATCGCGGACGTGCAGCGCGTCATCGAGATCGCGCTCGGCGGGCGGCGCATCACGACGACCGTCGAGGGACGCGAGCGCTACCCCGTGCGCGTGCGCTACATGCGCGAGCTGCGCGACTCCATCGAGGCCATGGAGCAGGTGCTCGTCCCGACGCCCGAGGGCGCGCAGGTCCCGCTCTGGCAGCTCGCGACGATCCGCTACGCGCGCGGCCCGCAGGTCATCAAGACGGAGGACACCTTCCTCACGTCCTACGTCATCTTCGACAAGGTGCCGGGCGCCGCGGAGGTCGACGTCGTCGAGCAGGCGCGCGACTTCCTGCAGCAGCAGCTCGACCACGGGCTGTGGGAGCTGCCGGCCGGCGTGTCGTACAGCTTCTCCGGCAGCTACGAGCACCAGGTGCACGCGACGGAGACGTTGAAGGTCGTGCTGCCCGTCGCGCTGCTCATCATCCTGCTCATCCTCTACATGCAGTTCCGCAGGGTGTCGACGAGCCTGCTCGTGTTCAGCGGGGTCTTCGTCGCGTGGGCCGGCGGCTTCCTGCTCGTGTGGCTCTACGGGCAGCCGTGGTTCCTCGACGCGTCGGTGCTCGGCGTCGAGCTGCGCGAGCTCTTCCAGGTGGGGCCGACGCAGCTCAGCGTCGCGGTGTGGGTCGGCTTCCTCGCGCTCTTCGGCATCGCGACGGACGACGGCGTCATCATCGGCACGTACATCC
>JAUIEF010000107.1 GCA_030428785.1 bacterium | reverse complement strand
GGGCGATGCCGCCCCAGAAGGTCTCGTCGTCCGCGACCTCCTCGGCGGGACGCGGATCGGCCTTCGCCACCGCGAGCGCCGCGACGGCCGCCGACGGGTCGGCGACGCCCGGCGCCGCGAGGACGCGGGGCGCCCAGAGCGCGCCGACGGCCGCCGGGGCGGCGAGGCCCAGGAGGTCGCGTCGGCGCGGGGCGGTCACGGCGCGGTCTCCGCGCGCAGGCGGTGCGTCAGGCGGCCGCTCCCCGTGACCGGCGTCACGCGCCGATCTTCAGCAGCTCGACCTCGAACACGAGCGTGGCCTTCGGCGGGATGACGCCCGGGTAGCCCGCCTCGCCGTAGCCCAGCTGGTAGGGCACCACGAGGAAGCGCTTGCCGCCGACCTTCATGCCGCCCACGCCCTCGGTCCAGCCCTTGATGACGCGGTCCAGCGGGAAGCTCGTGGGCTCGCCGCGCGGGATGGAGCTGTCGAAGGTCTCGCCGTCGGTGAACCAGCCCGTGTAGTGCACGCTCACCGTGTCCGTCGGGCCCGGCTGCGCGCCGTCGCCCTCGACGACGTCGAGCGTCCAGAGGCCGGACTCGGACGTCTTGCCGCCGCTCACGTCGTGGCCCTTGTACGCGACGAGCGCCTTGCCCGCGTCGCCGAGCTCCTCCTCGAGCTTCGCGAGCTTGTCCGCGCGCTGCGCCGCCTCCTCGGCGGAGAGGCGCTCGGCCTCGGCGACCTCCGCCTCCTTCTTGCGCTGGAACTCGATCGCGCCGGCGCACATCTCCGGCGAGACCTGCTCGGCCTTCTCGATGACCACCTGCTCCTTCGGCGCCGCCACCTCGGAGCCGACGCGCGTGTCGCGCTCGACCGGCGTGTTGCGGATCGCCTCGAGCGTCTCGAGCCCCTCGATGACCTGCCCGAACACGCAGTAGCCCCAGCCGCGCGACGTGGGCGCCGTGTGGTCGAGCATCGCGTTGTCGGACGTGTTGATGAAGAACTGGCTCGTCGCGCTGTGGGGGTCGCCCGTGCGCGCCATGGCGATCGTGCCGTACACGTTCTTGAGGCCGTTGTCCGCCTCGTTCTGGATGGCCGGCTTGGTCGGCTTGCGCGAGTAGTCTGTCGTGAAGCCGCCGCCCTGCGCCATGAAGTTCGCGATGACGCGGTGGAAGATCGTGCCGGCGTAGTAGCCGTCGTTCACGTAGGACAGGAAGTTCTCGACGGTGGCGGGCGCCTTGTCGTGGTCCAGCTCGACGATCATGTCGCCGAGCGTCGTCGAGAGGCGCACGTACGCGTAGCGCTGCCCCTCCCAGGCGGAGGCCTGCGGCGCGGCGTCGGCGGCGGCCTCGTCCTGCGCGAGCGCGGGCGGCGCGATCGTCAGGGCGGCGGCGAAGAGGCCGAGGAGGCCGAGGGCGAGGCGACGGGACGGGCTGCGGGCGGGGACCATGGGGTCGCTCCGGGTGGTGGGGCGTTTCGGACGCGTCACCTTAGTCGATCGCCCTCCGTCGGGCCACGGGCGCCCGGGGGGCGCTCAGCGCAGGCCCGTCGGCGCCTCGGGCGGCGCGAAGTCCGCGAGCACGGGGTCGTGGTCCGACGGCGCGACGTGCCGCCCCGCGTGACGGTGCACGACGCGGTGGAGCAGGAGCCGCCGCGCGAGGCTCGCGCTCACGAGACAGTGGTCGAGCGTCTGCGCGTTGCCCTCGAACACGTAGCTGCCGCGCTCGTGCCGCGGGAGACGGTCCGTGAGGTTCTCGAGCACGCCCTCGCCGCGCGCCTCCGCGAGCGTCGCGCTCCACTCGAAGTCGTTGAAGTCGCCCAGCACGACGACGGCCGCGTCGGGGTCGAGCGCGAGGAGGTCCGCCGCGAGCTCGCGCACCGCGCGTGCCTGCGGGACGCGCGCCGCCGTCGTGCCGTCGACGGGCGGCTGCCACGAGCCGAAGATCGGCGTGTCGCCGAGCTTCGACGAGAAGTGCACCACGACGACGAAGAGCGCGCGGCCGCGCCACGTGAACTCCGCGGCGAGCGGCTTGCGGCTCGACTCGAACGCGGGGTCGAGCGGCGCGACGCGCCCGGGGCTCGGGTGGAGGTGCGGCAGCCCGTCGGGGCCGGCGCGCACCACGACCGGCGTCACCGCGTCGCCGCCGGAGCGCGACACGAGCCGCAGGTCGCCGTCCGCGCGGTAGAGGAGCGCGACGCGGATGTTGCCCCCCGGCTGTCCGCCGTCCTCGCCGTCGAGCGGCGCGATCTCGAGCGGCACGTAGCGCGGCCCGCCCTGCGAGCGCACCGCGCCCTGGAGCAGCATGAGCGTCGGCAGCGCGGAGAGCACGCCGTCGTCGACGGGGCCGCTTCCGTCCTGCACCTCCTGGAGCGCGACGACGTCCGGCGATCCGAGGCCGTGCACGATCGTCGCGGCGAGGTCGGCGATGCGGTCGCCGTCGCTCTGCGGCGAGAGGTTCTGCACGTTGAGCGTGGCGACGCGCAGCGCGTCGGGCGCCGCCTCCGCCGCGCGCTCGGCCGGCGGGGCGCCCGGCACGGCGCGCGCCGGCGCCGTGAGCAGGAGCTTCGGGCTGCCGAAGGAGTAGTCGAGCACGCCGACGAGCGGCGCGTCGAAGCGGTCGCCGGCCGAGACCGCCGGCGTCGGGAGCAGCGCGTCGTCGACGACGATGCGCTCCGGGTTGGGGTCGTCGGGTCCGCGGAGCAGGACGCCGCGCGGCACGAGCCCCGTCGCGCCCGCGCCGCCGTCGGCGAGCACGGCGATCTCGCCGAACGCGCTCGTCGCCGACACGGCCACGGCGTCGTCGACGCGCACGCGCATGCCCTCGAGCGCCTCGAACGCGTCGAGCCCGTCCGCCTCCGGGTCGAAGAGCGTCGTGCCCTCGCCGACGCGCCCGCCGCGCGTGTCGTCGTCCACGACGCGGTCCGGCAGCGGCCGCCCCGCGGCGCCGAGCGTCACCGGCGCGGGCAGCGGCGCGCCCGCGGCCTCGAGCGTCCAGTCGCCCTGGAGCACGAGGCGCGTCGTCGTGAGGTTGTCGAGCGCGCCGCCGGGCCGGTGCTCCTCGACCCAGCCGGAGAGCGTCACGTGGTCGCCCGGCTCGGGGAGCGCCGCGCCGCCGGCGATCACGACGAGCGCCTCGGACGTCGCCGGGTCGTCGTCCTCCCGGCCCGGGAGCGACTGGAGGTGGAAACGGTCGGCGCGCACGGCCGTCACGACGCCGGTCACGTCCGCGACGAAGGCGCCGTCGAACGGAGAGTGGTGCCCCGCGCCCTGGATCTCGTGGATCGCGAGGTGGCGGAGCGGACCGTTGCGCCGGCCGGGCGTCGGCGCGGACGCGATGAAGCGCGCCGTGTCGAAGGGCGCGCCGCCGTCGGGTCGCCGCTGGAGCGAGCGCTCGACGGGCCCGGGCCCCGACGACTCGTCCGCGAGGGCGCCGCCCGGCGTGAGCGCCGCGAGGAGCGCCGCGTCCGGCGCGTCGCTCGTGCCGTGCACGAGCGCGTCGACGAGCCGCGCGCCCGCGGGCGGCGTCGCCGCGCCCGTCCCGATGAAGGAGGCGGCGGGCACGCCGGGCGCCCACCAGAGCGCCGCGCCGTCCGGGCCGTTCTGGATGCCGTTGCTCGTGAACGCCACGAGGTCGACGCCGTCGACAGCGGGGGAGCCCAGCACGAAGAGCCCGTCCGCGCCCGCGGTCTGCCCGAAGAGGTCCACGGCGTCGTAGGCCGCGTCGCCCGGCGCCGCGCCGTTGTAGAGCACGACGACGAGGCCGCCGAGGTCCCGCCCCGGCGCCGCGAGCAGCTCCACGAACTCCCGGCTGTCGACGCCCGACTGGTCCGCGTCGAGCTCGTTGAGGAGCACGGCGGGCGCGTCGTCGACCGGCCCCGCGCCCGGCGGCGGACGGACCCCGGGCCCGGCGGCGGACGGAAGCGCGGCGAGGAGGCCCCAGAGGACGAGCGCGTCGAGGTGCATGACATCCAGACGGTGATCGCCCCGCCGCGTGACTCCCCCGGCGGCGGGCGCGAGCCCCCCACGGGACCCCATCCCCGGGGCGTTCTCAAGCGCGAAACCCGCGACGCCGTGCGCGTCACCGGGCCGCCGTCGCCGATCCGCGATACACTCGACGTGCTCGGCGGGACCGCGCGGTCCGTCCGGCCGCAGGTGTCCCGGCGCGCGGTCCCCGTCACCAGGGAACGACGCCATGCGACCCGTCCGCTCCTCCCCGCGCGCCGCCGCGCCGCGCCTCCCGCCCGGCCGCCGCCTCGCGCGCGCCGCGCTCGCGCTCCTCCTCCTGCTCGTCGTGTGCGCGCCCCGCGCCGCGGCCCAGTCCTTCGTCTACGCGCTCGACGAGTACGGGCACGTCACGGTGAACGGCACGCTCATCGACAACCTGCCGTCCGACTTCGACGAGGACGACGAGTTCGACCCCGACGCCGACGAGCGCTGGTGGGCCCTCGCCCTGCACGGCCCGGACCGCTACGCGCTGCGCCTCGACGGCCGGCTCAGCCGCAACGGCAAGAACCTCCACCACCTGAACTTCGAGGACCTGGGCGACGGCGGCTGGATCGACCTCGTCGTGACGGACGCGGGCGCCGTCTGGGCGCTGCGCCGGGACGGTCGGCTCAGCCGCGACGGCGACAAGACCGCGAAGTTCTCCGACGGCGAGTACGTGTTCCGCGCGCTCACGACGGACGGCGTGACGGTGTACTCGCTCCGCTCCGACGGCGCCGTCTACCGCGACGACGACACGACGAAGGCCTGGTCGTTCCGCGCCGGCAAGGTCGACGGCTACACGGAGGGCAAGCACCCCGGCACCGAGTGGGACGAGCTGGCGATCGACCCGACGGACGGCGCGCTCCACGGGCTGCGGCGCGACGGCTCCATCGTGCGCGTCGATCCCGGCGACCCGGGCGCGCCCTTCGCGGGCGAGGTCGTCGCGAAGCTGCCCTACGGCGAAGACGACTCCTCGGACAAGCTCTACGTCGCGCTCGACTTCGCCGAGGACGGCACCTGGTGGGCGGCGCGCGCGAACGGCGCGGTGTTCCACGAGTCCGACCCGACGACGCCGGCGGCCGTGCTGCCGGGCGACCCCGCGGACGACGCCGACGCGCGCGTGCGCGACCTCGTCGCCGGCGCGACGGGCTTCCTCGCCGTGCGCCGCGACGGGCGGCTCTTCGACGGCGGCGGCGAGGCGATCGTCAACCTCAAGAAGGACCGCTACCGCGCGCTCGAGCGGACGATGGTGCGCCCGACGCTCGAGGGCGCGCGCAACGCCCGCCCGCGCGTGGCGCGCTACGGCGTGCGGGGCGTCGCGGGGGAGCCGATCGCGGTCCCCGTGCTCGCGAACGACACGGACGCGACCGCGGACGAGCTCGTCGTCGCGGTCGACGACCTGCCGCCCGGCGCGACGTACGACCCCGTGACGCGCGTCATCACCTGGGACGCGCCCGTCGCCGGCAAGGCGTCCGCGCGCGTCCGCGTCACGGACCCCGGCGGCAGGCAGCGCACGACGCGCTTCGCGTTCCGCGTCGCGCAGCCGGACGGCGGCGCGAAGAACCGCGCGCCGCGGCCGTCGCGCATCCGCAAGGCGCGCGCCGTGACGAGCGAGCCGCTCGTGCTGCCGATCCTCGTGACGGACCGCGACGGCGACGCGCTCACCGTGACGGCCGACACGACCCGCGCGCCCTTCACGTCCGGCGCCGTCTTCGACGAGGCGACGGACACCGTGCTCTGGGAGCCCGGCACGAAGGACGTCGGCCGCTACCGCCTGCGCTTCGAGGTCACGGACGGGCAGGTCGTGCGCCGCTTCAGCGTGCGCCTCGAGGTGCGCGCGAGCATCCTCGCGCTCTGACGTCCGCTAACGCTCCGTCTCCTCGAGCGGGACGATCCAGCTCGACGGCGCGATGCCCCAGGTCTCCTGCGCGAGGTCCACCTCGGGGTCCACGAGGAGTTGCGCCGGCCGCCCGTTGAGGCTCACGTTCGCGACGGCGTGCACCTCGACCGGGCCGTCCGCCTCCCACACCATCTCCTCCGCGAGGTGGTGCGCGTACTGGAGGATCATGTCCGGGCGGCCGGACATCTTGCGCACCTGCCAGTCGACGAGCTCGACGCGCGGGTCGACGATCCACTGCTCGCCCGTCGTCGGCGACACGACGTGGAACGCGATCTCGCCGTCCTTGCCGCGCAGCTTCATGTGCCACGCGAACGCGTGACCTTCCTCGGTCCAGCTCACGTTGCCGGGGTACAGGAAGTGCCGCAGCGGGAAGAGCGCCTGGAACGTGAGGTGGACGACGAGGAAGCCGACGACGAGGCGGCGCCGGCCCGGCGCGGTGTCGGTCGGGGGGAGCGCGTCGTGGTCGCCGGACGTCGACGACCCGTCGCGTGACGTCCCTGCCGGCGCGCCGTCGGCCGCGCGCCGCGCGGCGCCGACGGGCGTGGGCGCGTATCCGAGCGCCGACGTCGGGTCGCCCGGCGCGAGCGAGGAGGTCGCCCGCCCGATCCGCCCGAGCAACCGCCGCGGCCAGTCCGGCTCGAAGAAGAGCGTCGTCGACGCGATCATCGCCCACGGGAAGATGCCGATGCCGAAGAGCGACGCGTTCGTGAGGTGGAACAGGCAGACCACGATGAACATCGGCTCGCGCGTGGGGCGCCACGAGAGCAGCGGCCACGCGAGCAGGTCGATGGCGAAGCCGCTCCACGCGAAGAAGAGCGGCGCCGCCTCGTGCACGAGCAGCGGGCCGAGCAGCGGGTGGTCGCCGCGCGCGGGCAGCCAGTCGGAGAGCGGGTGGCCGCTCATCCAGTCGACGTTGAGCTTGGCCACGGCGGCGAGCAGGTAGACGAGCCCGAGCTGCGTCCGGAGCAGGAAGAGCCCCCAAGCGGGCGCCGGCAGCGCGCGACCGCGGCGGCGCGCCGCCCACGACCACGTGCGGTCGGCGGGCACGATCGCGAGCAGCCCCGTGAGCAGGATGACCAGGTAGAAGTGGTTGAGGTACCGCGCCTTCTCGAGCAGGAAGACGTAGGCGAAGCCCGCGCAGTAGAGCCCGGCGCAGAGCCGCTGCCGCCAGCCGAGCACGAGCCCCAGCGCGAGCACGCCGAGCACGGCGAAGTGCGCGTGCATGCCCCAGCCGGGCCACGGCCGCACCCAGCGGAAGCCCGCGTAGGTGAAGTGGAACGGCGGGTCGAGGAAGTACTCGGTGATCCAGCCGTGCCGGAAGAAGCGCACGACCTCCCAGAGCAGGATCGACCCGAACGCGATGCGGAAGAACGCGAGCGACGCGCCGTCCGTCGGCGCGAACAGACGCCCGGCCGGGGGCCCCTCCCCCGACGCCCGCGTCACCGGTCGAGCAGGTGTCCGGGCAGCGTCACGACCGCGCCCGGCGGGAGCACGGCGCGGTTCTCGACCTGGAGCAGCCGGCCGAGGAGGTCGAACGCGAAGACGACCTCCGCGTCCTCGAGCGGCGCGGCCCACGGGTCGCCCGGCGCGCCGGGGACCTGCTCGTGCACGACCGCGACGAGCCCGTCGAGGAAGTGCACGCGACGCGGGCGGAGGTGGCCGGCGCCCGGCGGCAGGCCGAGCAGGTCGGGGTTCTCGTCGACGAGCCGCTGCGTGAACCGGCTGAAGTCGTCGGCGCCCACGACGCCCAGCTTCTCGAGCGCGAAGACGGACACGCCGCGGATGTCGCGGACGCGCGCGACGGGGTGGCGGCCCGGCTCGGTCGCGAGGTCGACCGCGTAGTCCGTGAGCGTCGCGTCGCCCGGCTCGCCCGCGAGCGCGCCGAAGCCGAGGGGGCCGGGCGCGGCCGGGGCGTCGCCGCGCGTCGCGCGGCCGTCGACGGGGATGCCGCCGGACAGCCCCGTGAGCCGCTCGCGGAGGAGGGCGCTCGACGGACCGCTCGCGCCCGGGCCGAGCGTCGACTCGAAGTCGTCGTCATCGTCGTCGCAGCCGACGTCGTTGTCGTCGTCGTCGTCGAAGCAGTGCTCGTCGTCATCGTCCGTGACCCAGACGCAGGTGCCGCCGCCGAGCACGGCGAGGAAGGCGGTCGAGCAGAGGAGGACTCCCGCGACGCGGAGCGCGAGGCGGGGACGGCTGAGGGACGGCATGGCGGGGCTTCGAGCGGGGTGCGGACCGAGGACCGCCCAGTATACGGTGGGCCCGGAGGAGCGCGCCGCATGACCGCCGACGTCTGGGATCCGACCCGCTACGAGCGCTTCGCCGAGGAGCGCGGCCGCCCGTTCCACGACCTCCTCGCGATGGTCTCGGCCCGCTCGCCGCGCCCGGGGATGCGCGTCGTCGACCTCGGCTGCGGCACGGGGGCGCTCACGCGGCGGCTCCACGAGACGCTCGGCGCGGCGCGCACCGTGGGCCTCGACAGCTCGGACGCGATGCTCGCGCGGGCGGCGGAGCACGCGGGCGGCGGGCTGTCCTTCGTGCGCGGCGACCTCGCGGCGCCGCCGGTGGACGGCGCGCTCGACCTCGTGTTCTCGAACGCGGCGCTTCACTGGGTGGGGGACCACCCGGCGTTGCTCCGACGGCTCGCGTCGCGGCTCGCGCCGGGCGGGCAGCTCGCCGTGCAGGTGCCGGGGAACCACGAGCACGTCTCGCAGACGACGGCCGTCGACGTCGCGCGCCGCGAGCCCTTCGCGAGCGCGCTCGGCGGCTGGACGCGGCGCTCGCCGGTGCTCGAGCCCGCGGCCTACGCCGAGCTCCTCGAGGCGCTCGGCTTCGCGGAGCAGGAGGTGGTCTGTCGCATCTACCCGCATCACCTGCGAGACCGCGACGCGCTCGTCGACTGGATGGCCGGCACGACGCTCACCGACACGAGGCGCCGCCTGCCCGCCGACCTCTACGACCGCTACCTCGCCGAATACCGCGCGGAACTGGCCGAACGCGTGCCCGACGCACGACCCTTTTTCTTTCCGTTCCGCCGGATCCTATTCTGGGGCCGGCTCGGCGGCTGAGAGAGACCGCCCGGGCACCGCCCCCCGACGGGACGGACGCGCCGCGCACCGACGCGCCGTCCGTCGCCCGTCGGGGCACCTCCCGAGGACTCCACCGGATGATCCGCAACGTCGTCAGCATCCTGCGCGGCAAGGCCACGCCCATGCAGGTGTTCCTGGCCGGCCTGCTCGGCGCGCTCATCGGCTTCGTGCCGTCCGTCTCGACGTCGGGCGGGCTGCTGCTCGCCTACGTGCTGCTCGTGCTCGTGCTCAACGCCAACATCGGCGTGTGCCTGCTCGTGGCGGGCCTCGCGAAGCTGCTCTCGCTGCTCGCCATGCCGCTCGCGTTCTCCGTCGGGCGCTGGATGCTCGAGGGGCCGCTCAGCGGCGTGTTCGAGACGGCCGTCAACGCGCCGGTGCTCGCGTGGTTCGGGCTCGAGTACTACGCGACGACGGGCGGCGTCGTGCTGGGGCTCGTGAGCGGCGTGATCGTGGGCGGGCTCATGGGCAAGTCGCTCGCGTCCTTCCGCGGCCGCATGGCGCGCGTGGAGGAGAAGAACGAGAAGTTCACCAAGGTCTCGACGGCCTGGTACTCGCGCTTCTTCCTGTGGCTGGTGGTCGGCAAGGGCCACGGCAAGAAGACGTACGCGGACCTCGCGGCGCAGGGCAAGGGCAAGCCGATCCGGATCGTCGGCGTCGTCGTGGTCGCGCTCGTCGTGGGCGCGTTCTTCGTCGCGCCGAGCGCGCTGAGCGGCCCGTACCTCGCGGGCGCGGCGCGCGGCGGTCTCGAGGCCTGGAACGGCGCGACCGTCGACGTGGACTCGGTCGAGCTGGACCTCGCGGCGGGCAAGCTCGCCGTGTCCGGCCTCGCGATGGCCGACCCGAACGCGCTCGACACGGACCTCTTCCGCGCGGCGCGCCTCGAGGCGGACGTCGGCACGGAGGACCTGCTGCGCAAGAAGATCGTCATCGACCGGCTCGTGGTCGTCGAAGGCGCCACGGGCGCGTCGCGCTCGAGCCCGGGCGCGCTCGTCGGGCCGCCGCCCGCGCCGGCCCCGCCGACGGAGGAGGAGACGACGGGCGGCGTGCTCGACCCGGGCAAGTCGCTCGAGGACTACCTCGCGGACGCCGAGGTCTGGAAGCAGCGCCTGGCGCAGGCGCGTGAGTGGCTCGAGGCGTTGTCGTCCGACGAGGAGGGCGGCGAGGGCGGCGCGGCGGAGGACGAGGAGTCGCTGCGCGACCGCCTCGAGCGCGAGGTCGCGGAGAAGGGCTACGCGTCCGTCGTGGCGCGCCACCTGCTGCACGACGCGCCGACGCTGCTCGTGCGCGAGGTCGTCGCGGGCGGCGTGCGCAGCGAGCAGCTCGACGGTTCGCTGCTCGACGTGACGATCCGCAACCTCAGCACGGCGCCCGCGCTCGTGCCGGACGCGCCGCGCCTCACGATCCTCTCGCAGGACGGTCGCCTCGACGTGGACGTCGGCCTCGGCGGCGCGTCGGCGGCGGCCGCCGACAACACGCTGCGCTTCGTGCTCAAGGGCGTGTCGGCCGAGACCGTCGGTGGCGCGGTGCGCGTCGACGGCGAGCCGGCGCTCGCGCAGGGCACGCTGGACTTCGCGATCGACGGGCAGTGGAGCGGCGGCGCGGTCGGCCGCCTCGACCTGCCGCTCGACGTGACCTTCCACGACTGCGTCGTCCGGCTGCCGTCGGGCGCGCGGAAGGTCGACGGGCTCGTCATGCCGTTCGGGCTGCGCGGCCGGCTCGACGACCCGCGCGTGACCTTCGACGACGACGCCCTGCGCGACGCGATCCTCGCCGGCGCGAAGGCGGAGCTGGAGGCCGCCGTCGACGAGAAGAAGGCCGAGCTCGAGGCGAAGCTCGAGGCCGAGAAGGCCGAGGCGCAGGCCAGGCTCGACGCCGAGAAGGCGGAGCTCGAGCAGAAGAAGGACGAGAAGCTCGACGAGGCCAAGGACAAGCTCGGCGACAAGGTCGATGACGCGCTCGGCGGGCTCTTCGGCGGCGACGACGAGGACGACGACAAGAAGAAGAAGAAAAAGAAGAAGAAGGACGCCGACGCCGCCGACGGGGGCGGCTGAGATCCCGTGGGAGCCGGACGCGTGAACTACCTGCTGAGGACGATCGTCCTGGGCGCCCTCGCGGTGCTCGGGTACCTGGGGTACGAGAAGGCCGTGGGGGTCATCGAGGGCCACGAGGCCGAGGTGCTCGAGGCGGAGCGGCGCGTCGGCGAGCTCCAGACGGCGCTCGACGCGAGCGGGCGGCGCATCGACACGCTGAAGGACCAGGTCGCCGACCGCGACCGGCAGATCGTCTCGCTCGAGGAGGACGTCGCGGAGGCCGTCGCGCTCGCCGAGGAGCTCGAGGCGGCGCTCGCGCTGCTCAAGGTCGACCGGCGGCTCGCGCGCCTCACCGTGCTCGGGCAGGAGCGGCGGCCCGACGGCACCTACGAGACGACCGTGCGCTTCGAGGACGTCGGCCCCGACGGCGAGCCGCTGAGCGAGGGCGAGGAGTTCACGCTCGAGGGCAAGGTCGCGTACATCGACTCGCTCGTCGTGAAGTTCGGCGACGACTACGTCGAGCAGGGCGACGCGTTCCGCGGCGCGAGCCTGTGCCTCTTCCGGCGCATGTTCAGCGAGAACCAGCGGCCCGAGGACGGCTTCCCGCTCGACCGCGTCGGCGAGCGCCCCGAGCCGTACACGGACGACCGCTCGCCCGACGTCGTCACGAAGCTCTGGATGCGGTTCTGGGACTACGCGAACGACCCGGCGGCCGCGGCGGCCGCGGGCGTGCGCGCGATCCACGGCGAGGCGCCGTACATGGAGCTGCGCGAGGGGGCGACATACACCGTGGAGCTGCGCTCGTCCGGCGGGCTGAGCCTGCGCCGCGACTGAGCCGCCCGCGCCGCCGGGCCCGGGTCGCCACGCCCGGGCCGCTTCCCAGGGCCCGCGCGCTCGCGGTACCCTCTCCGGTCCACCACGTCCGGAGAGAGGTCCCGCCATGATCCGCGGTCCCCGCCACCTGCTGTGCGTCGCGACGTCCGTCGCGCTGCTGTCCGTCGTCCCCGCGCTCCGCGCCGCCGGCGACTGGAGCCTCGACGAGATGCCGCTCGACCGCTCGGCCGAGCAGCTGCGCCTCGACACCCAGGGTCACCTCGCCGCGGCCCGCGAGCTGCGCTCGGAGATCCTCGCCGTCGAGGGACCGCGCACGGTCGACAACACCCTCGCGCTGCTCAACGACCTCTACATGCACCTCGACGCGTCGGCGTCGGAGAACGACCTCTTCCAGGAGGTGCACCCGGACGCCGACGTGCGGACCGCCGCCGAGGAGAACCGCCAGGAGATCTCGGCGTTCATCACCGAGCTGAGCCTGGACCGCGCGCTCTACGAGGCGATCGCGGCCATCGACCTCGAGGGCGCCGACGCCCCGACGCGCTTCGCCGTCTCGAAGGAGCTGCGCGACTACCGGCGCTCCGGCGTCGACCAGCCGCCGGAGGTCCAGGCGCGCATCGCCGAACTCAACAAGGAGATCGTCGCGCTCGGACAGGAGTTCTCGCGCAACATCAAGGACGACGTGCGCGAGCTCGTGCTCGAGGACGCGTCCGCGCTCGAGGGGCTGCCCGCCGACTACATCGCGGCGAACGAGGCCGACGACGGCACGTACGTGATCGACACGACGTACCCGGACTACATCCCGTTCATGCGGTACTCGAAGGACGCGGAGAAGCGTCACGAGATGTACCTGCTCTACACGAACCGCGGCTACCCGGCGAACGTGGACGTGCTCGAGACGCTCATCAAGAAGCGCGACGAGAAGGCGAAGCTGCTCGGGTACGACAACTGGGCGGCCTACGTCACCGAGGACAAGATGGTCGGCTCGGCGTCGGCCGCGGACGCCTTCATCAAGAAGATCGCCGGGGTGAGCCGCGCCTCCGCGGAGCGCGACTACCGGGTGCTCGTCGACGCGAAGCGCGTCGACTTCCCGGACGCGACGGACGTCGCCGACTGGGAGAAGTCGTACTACGGCGAGAAGGTGCGCGCCGCGAAGTACGAGTTCGACAGCCAGGCCGTGCGGCCGTACTTCGACTACGACTCGGTGCGGCGCGGCATCTTCGACGTCACGTCGCGCATGTTCGGCGTGCGCTACGAGCCCGTCGAGGGCCTCGCGCTGTGGCACGAGGACGTGACCGCCTGGGACCTGTACGACGGTGACGAGCACCTGGGCCGCTTCTTCCTCGACATGCACCCGCGGAAGAACAAGTACGGCCACGCGGCCCAGTTCGACTACCGCTCGGGCGTGGCCGGCAAGCGCGTGCCCGTCGCGGCGCTCATCTGCAACTTCCCGAACCCGCGCGACAGCGAGGACGGCACCGCGCTCATGGAGTTCGGGCAGGTCTCGACCTACTTCCACGAGTTCGGGCACCTGCTGCACAACCTCTTCGCGGGCCACCGCCGCTGGGTCATGAACACCGGCATCAGCACGGAGTGGGACTTCGTCGAGGCGCCGTCGCAGATGCTCGAGGAGTGGCTCTACGACGCGGAGACGCTCCAGTCCTTCGCGAAGCACCACGAGACGGGCGAGCCCATCCCCGAGGAGCTCATCGCGAAGATCAAGGCGGCGAGCGACTTCGGCAAGGGCATGAACACCGCGCACCAGGCGTTCTACGCGGCGCTCTCCTACAACTGCTACGCGCGCGACGCGGCGACGATCGACACGACGGCGCTCGTGCAGGAGCTGCAGGCCGAGTACAGCCCGTTCGCGTACGTCGACGGCGCGCACTTCCAGTGCAACTTCGGCCACCTCGACGGCTACTCGGCGATCTACTACACGTACAAGTGGTCCGAGGTCATCGCGAAGGACATGTTCAGCAAGTTCGAGGAGACGGGCGTGCTGAACCCCGAGACCGCGCGGCTCTACCGCGAGCGCGTGCTCGAGCCGGGCGGCAGCCGGCCGGCGGCCGACCTCGTGAAGGACTTCCTCGGCCGCGAGTACGCCTTCGACGCGTTCCAGCGCTGGCTCGACGAGGGCGGCCCGGACGCGTGAGCAGCAGACCGGACGCGCCCGACGAGACCGCGCTGGTCGAGGCCCTCAAGCGCGGCGACGACGACGCCTGGGTCTCGGTGATCCGGGACCTGGGCGGCCGCCTGCTCGCCGTGGCGCGGCGGTTCGTCCGCGGCGACGACGAGGCCGAGGACGTCGTCCAGGAGGCCTTCCTCCAGGCGTACAAGAACATCGACCGCTTCGAGGGCGGGTCGCGGCTCTCCACCTGGATGCACCGCATCGTCGTGAACGCGGCGCTCATGCGCATCCGCAAGAAGAGCCGCACCAAGGAGGTCTCCATCGAGGACCTCCTGCCCCGCTACAAGGACGACGGCCACCGCGTGGAGGTCGGCGAGGCCTGGACCGAGCGCGGCGAGGACGTCGCGATGCGGGAGGAGCTCCGCCGGACGGTGCGGGACGCCATCGACCGGCTCCCCGAGAACTACCGGAACGTCCTCCTCCTGCGCGACATCGAACAGCTCGACACCGCCGAGACGGCCGAGATCCTGGACATCAGCGTGAACGCCACGAAGACCCGGCTGCACCGCGCGCGCCTCGCGCTCCGCGAGCTCCTCGACCCCCACATGCAGGGAGACGCCGCGTGACCTGCAAGGAGTTCATCGACTTCCTCATGGCGTACCTCGACGGCGAGCTCGAGGCCGAGACGGCCCGCGTCTTCGAGGAGCACATGAAGCTCTGCCCGCCCTGCGTCGACTACCTCGAGTCGTACAAGGTGACCGTGGCGCTGGGCCGGAAGGCCTGCGCGGACGAGGACGCCGAGGTCCCGCCCGAGGTGCCCGAGGGGCTCGTGAAGGCCATCCTCGCGGCGCGACGCAAGGAGTCGTGAGGGCGTCGCGGGCGGTCGCGGCGCTCGTGCTGCTCGCCGGATTCGCGAGCGCGCAGGCCGGAGACCTCGTCGCGCCCGAGCTGGCCGTCGGGCGCTGGGACGCGACGCTCGCGAGCCCCGGCGGGCCGCTCGCGTTCGGCCTCCGGCTGTCCACGGACGGGACGACCTGGCGCGCCTGGCTCGTGAACGGCGTCGAGCAGATCGAGATCCCCGAGGTGCGCTGGGACGGCCGGCGCCTCACGCTCGGGATGCCGCACTACGACAGCCGCATCGGCGCGAGTCTGCGCGAGGTCGACGGCGCGCTGCGCCTCGACGGCATGTGGACGAAGCGCACGGGCCGCGACGACTTCGCGCGGCTGCTCTTCTCCGCGACGCCGCCCGGGATGCCGGTGGACGTCGCGGACGGCGATGCGCCGCCCGTCGACGGGGGCGCCGCGCCCCGTGACACGCCCGCCGGCGACGGCGCCGCGCCGCGCGCGTCCGGCGACGCCGCCGACATCAGCGGCCGCTGGCGCGTCGACTTCGCGTCGGACGAGCAGCCCGCCGTCGGCGTCTTCGAGCAGTCGGGCGCGGACCTCTCCGGCACCTTTCTCACGACGACCGGCGACTACCGCTTCCTCGCCGGGCGCGTCGAGGACGGCGTCTTCCGCCTCTCGTGCTTCGACGGCGCGCACGCGTTCCTCTTCGAGGCGCGGCTCGACGAGGAGGGCGCGTTGCACGGCGACTTCTGGTCGCGCGACTCGTGGCACGACACGTGGACCGCGGTGCGCGACGAGGACATCGCGCTCCCCGACGGCTTCCAGCTCTCGCGCTGGACCGGCGCGGCGGACCTCGGCTCGCTCGCGTTCCCCGACGTGACGGGCCACGTGCGCACGCTCGCCGACTCGCAGTTCGCCGGCCGCGCGCGCATCCTCCAGCTCTTCGGGAGCTGGTGCCCCAACTGCCACGACGCGAGCGACCTGCTCACGGACCTGCACCGGCGCTACGGGCCGCGTGGGCTGTCCGTCGTCGGTCTCGCCTTCGAGCTCACGGGCGACTTCCGGCGCGACGCCGAGCAGGTGCTCCGCTACGCCGAGCGCCACGGCGTGGGCTACCCGCTGCTCGTCGCCGGCCGCTCCGACAAGGCCGCGGCGAGCGAGGTCTTCCCGCTGCTCGACCGCGTGCGCGCCTACCCGACGACGGTCTTCCTCCACGGCGACGGCCGCGTGCGCGCGGTCTACACGGGCTTCTCCGGCCCCGCGACGGGCGAGGCCCACGACGTCCTCGTCGCGTCCTTCGAGGCGCTCGTCGAGGAGCTGCTCCTCGAGAGCGAGGAGGCGGAGGGCGGCGTGGGGCGCTGAGCGCGGCCGCCGGCCCCCGCTGCTACTTCACGTACCCCAGCTCGCGGAGCTGGTCGAGGACGTGCGCGTCGACGCCCTCGAGCGAGCCGGGCGCCGCGCGCGCGCGGAGCGTCGCCTCGAGCGTCTCGAGGTGGTCGCGCAGTCGGGCGAGGTCGTCCGGGCGCGACGCCGAGAGGTCGTGCTGCTGGCCGGGGTCCGCGCGCAGGTCGTAGAGCTCCCACTCGGCGGGTGCGGGGAACTCGAGCGCCTCGTCGCGGTCGCCGCGCACGACCTCGAGCGGCCCGACCTGCAGCGACGCGCGCCGCGAGGTGTGCGTGTCGATGTGCCCGAGGAGCATGGGCGGCGGCAGGTCGTCCGCGCGACCGTCGCGCAGGAGCCGCGCGAGCGAGCGGCCGTCGACGGGGCCCGCGTCGCCGACCCCGAGCAGGTCGAGCAGCGTCGGGTGCAGGTCCGCGAGCGTCACCGGCTCGCGCACGACGCGCCCCTCCGACGACCCCGGCAGCCGCACGATCAGCGGCACGTGGAGCAGCTCGCGGTAGACCGTCCGCGCGTGCCGCATGCCGCCGTGCTCGCCGAACTCCTCGCCGTGGTCGCTCGTGACGACGACGATCGCGCCGTCGAGAAGCCCGCGTGCGTCGAGCGAGTCGACGAGCTGCCCGAGCATGCGGTCGGCGTAGTGCACCGACGCGTCGTAGAGGTTCGTCATGTCCTCGAGCTGCTCGGGCGTGGGCGTCACGTCCTTGCGGCCGTCGGGGCCTGGGAAGTGCTGCAGCGGCCGCCGCGCGTCCGGCGCACCGGACCGCGTGTCGAAGGGCGCGAAGTCCTCCGCGGGCGGCCGGTAGTCGTGGGTCGCGAACGTGTGCAGGAACAGGAACCAGGGGTGGTCGGCGTGCGCCTCGATCCACTCGTGCACCGCGGCCAGGCCCATGCGCTCCTGGACCTCGGGCACGAAGAGGAACGGGTCGACGCTCGCGAAGCGGTCGAAGCCGGCCGCGAAGCCGTAGTCCGCGGAGACGTAGCCGCCGCCGGTGTACGCGGCGGTCGCCCAGCCGGCGGACGCGAGGAGCTCGGGCAGGTAGGGGACGGCGGCGGCCTCGAGGCGGTCCGTGCCGCCGTCGACGACGCCGTGGCTCGGCGGGAGCAGACCGGTGAACAACGTGACGTGCGAGGGCAACGTGTAGGGCGCGACGGTGCGCGCGTCGGCGAAGCGCACGGCGCGCGCGGCGAAGGCGTCGAGCCACGGGCTCGTCGGGCGGTCGTAGCCGTAGCAGCCGAGGCGGTCCGCGCGCAGCGTGTCGAGCGAGACGACGAGCAGGTTCGGCGGACGGAGGGCGCGCGGCGGCGCGAGGACGAGCGGCGCGCCGAACGCGACGGCCGCGTCGCCCTCGACGCGGAACGCGACGCGCGCGGAGGCGCCGGCGGGCTCGCTCGCCCGGGTGACGTGCGCCGCGTCGTCGGAGCCGCCCGCCGACGTCCCGCCGGCGTCCGTCGCGGCGTCCCCGGCGCCGGGCGGCTCGACCTCCGCCCCCGGCCACGGCACGACGACGTCCTCGTAGCGGTTGCGCAGCGGCTCGCGGTCCGTGACGACGAGCTCGCCCCCGGCGACGGGCGCGCCGTCGATCGCGACGGACCAGCGCGCGGTCGCGCCGATCGGGTGACCGGGCGGGATGCACACGCCGAACGTGAGGCGGTCCGCGCGCGGCGGCGCGTCGACCTCGAGGCGCGCGACGTCGCCGGCCGGCACGACGAGGCAGGCGCGGAGCTCGCCGCCCACCTTGAGGTCGGTCCACTCCGGAGCGCCGAGCGCGGGCGCCACGTCCGGCGTCTCGAGCCCGTCGACGAGGCGCTCGAACAGCGGCTTGCGCACGACGCGCAGCTCGCCGAGCCGCGGGGGGCGTCCGGTGCGCGTCGCGTCGACGGCGCGCGCAGCGGCTGTGTCGCGCGCCTCGTCGTCCGCGCTCCCGGGCGCCGTCGCGTCGCGCGGACCCGTCGCGTCGCCGGGGCCCTCGCCCACGACCGCGGCCCAGACCGTCGCGCGCGGCGACACGGGCAGCACGAAGCGCGCGGCGGCGAGCCCGTCCGCGGCGGGGGGCGTCGCCCAGCGCGCCATGGCCCGCTCGTCCGTGCGCTCCGCGATGCGTAGGATCGCGCGGCCCAGCGGCTCGCGCCGCCCGGACGGGTGCGGCAAGCCGCCCGCCTCGCGGAGCGACGCGAGGGACTCGCCGTCCTCGAGCTCGCGGAGCCGCACGAGGCGCAGGTCGCGGCAGGCCTCCGTCGTCACGATCTCGTCGAGGACGCCGAGCCGCGCGACGACGGATACCGCGTCGCCGGG
>JAUIEF010000106.1 GCA_030428785.1 bacterium | reverse complement strand
GCAGCCCGTGGTGGAAGTGCTTCGAGTGCGAGGGCGTCTCGGCTGCGTCGGATCAAGGCGCCGGACCGGAGGCGAATCCGTGGATTCGTCGAGGATCCGGCAACGCCGAGCCGGCGCAGCCGAGGCGTCGTCGCGCCGAATGACTTCCACCACGGGCTGCTAGGGCTCGGGCCGCCAGGTCATGAGCACGTGGGGCCCGATGCCTTCGATGTCGAAGACGTCGCCCTCCTGCCGGAAGCCGTGCTTGCCGTAGAAGTCGGCGGCCGTGGTCCGGACGTTGGCCCAGGCCCCCCCGCCGCGCTTGGCGACGATGGCCTGGAGGGTCTTGAGCAGCATGGCGCCGTAGCCCTTGCGCTGCTCGTCGGGCAGGACGGCCATCCCGCGGATGCGCCACATCTCGCTGCCCACGTCGCCGCGCGGGTCGTGGAGCATGGAGGCCACGGCGAGCGTCTTCTTGCGGTGGCGGATGCCGTAGTGGGCGCTGCGCTCGTCGTCGTCCTGCGGGTAGTGGTTCTCGGACCCGGGGCGGTCCGGGCGCAGGACGGACTGCCGGAGCGGGATGCAGTCGGCGGCCTTGAGGAGGGTGAGCTCGGGCATCGCGGGGCAGTCTAGCAACCCGCGACGTGGGTGCTGCGACCGCGCGGCGGCTCGCGGTGGACGGCGGTCGGGGCGACGCGCAGGATCGGCGGGGTCCGTCGGTCGGGTGCGCCGCGTCCCGCGTCGGCCGTCCCCGCGCCACCGTCATCCTCCGCAGCGAGCCCCGTCCTGAGCGCCCCCCGCATCGACGTCCTGCTCCCCGTGCGGTGCGCGCGGCGCACGCTGCCGTGGGCGCTGCGCGACGTGCTCGTCCAGCGCGGCGTCGACGTGCGGGTGCTCGCGGTCGTGGACGTCCTCGCCGACGGCACGGACGACGGCTCGCGGGCGTGGCTCGAGGAGGCCGCGCGCGACGAGCCGCGGCTGCGCGTGCTGCGGGGCGCGGGCGCGGGAGCCGCCGCCGCGTTGCAGCAGGCGCTCGACGCGTGCGAAGCGCCGCTCGTCTCGCACATGGAGGCCGACGACCGCTGCCCGCCGGACCGGCTCGCGCGACTGCACGCGTCGCTCACCGACGACCTCGACGCCGTGACGAGCCGCGCCGCGCAGTTCGGCGCGCGCACGCCGGGCATGCGCCGCTACCTCGACTGGCAGAACGCGCTGCTCACCCACGAGGACATGGAGCGCGAGCGCTTCGTCGAGATCCCCGCGCTGCACCAGACGGGGCTCTACCGTCGCGCCGCGCTCGAGGACGTCGGCGGCTACCGCACGCTCGGCCCGTGGCCCGTCGACATCGACGTCTGGCTGCGCTGGTTCGAGCGCGGGCGGCGCGTCGCGAAGGTGCCGCGGGTGCTCTACCGCTGGCGCCAGCACCCGCGACAGTCGACGCGCGGCGGCGGGCAACACGACCTGTCGAGCCTGCGCGCGGCGAAGGTCGCGGCGCTCGCGCGGATGCTGGGACGCGCGGGAGACGAGCCGACACCGGTGCACCTCGTCTCGACGGGCCGCACGCTGGAGGACTGGGCCGCGGCGCTCGGGGCCGCAGGCGTGGAGGTCGCCGCGCGCGACGCGTGGAAGCCGGGGGGGCGGCCGCCGAAGCGCGCGCCGGGCGCGCGCTTCCTCGCGGTCTACGGGACGCCGTCGGTGCGCGCGCGGTTCGCGGAGGCGCTGTCGATCGAGGAGCGGGCGGGGTTGATCGTCGCGGCGTGAGGGGATGGACCGCAGCGGCAGCCGCATGGGCAACCGCTGCCGCAGGCGCAACGGCAACCGCAGCCGGATCCGGAGACGGACCTCGCCGCGCTTCGCGCGGCATCGCCCGTAGGCAGCCCGTCGACCTCAGCACGGATGCGGAACCGGCTGCGGCAGCGGCTGCGCTTGCGGAAGCGACTGCGGCAGCGGCAGCGGCAGCGCATGCGGTTGCCGATGCGCCTGCCGATGCGGCTGCCCCCACGGTCCGTTCCCGTCCTGCCGTGTCTCCTTCCCTGGAATCGAGCGGGTCCCTCGCGGGCGTATCCCACTCGATTCCAGGAAAGGAGTCACTCCATGTTCGACGCGCTCGAGATCGCTCTCCAGATGGTGGCCTCGCTTCGTGAGCCGCTGCGCGAGTTGCAGCGGCGGGATCCTGATCTGCACCGCCAGATTCGGCGGGCTGCCGCTTCGGTGACCTTGAACCTCGCCGAGGGTCGTCGGCGGACCGGCGGCGACCGTGTGCACCTCTGGCGTGTCGCCGCCGGGTCGGCGGACGAGGTGCACAGCGCGTTGCGCACGGCCGTCGCGCTCGGTGATCTGCGCGAGGAGGACCTCGCGGAGTGCTTCGAGCTCCTCGACCGCGTGCTCGCGATGACGTGGAAGCTCACGCACTGACGGGAAGAACCACCCGCCCCGGCGGATCGACCGCCGGGGCGGGTTCACGTCCACTCAATGCGTCATGCGCCAGAGCATGCCGCGCAGGCGGTCGAGCGTGGCGTGGGCGGCGACGGTATCCGCGTCCGTGATGTCCCGCAGCCGGACAGCGACGTGGAGGATGGACTGCACCTCCTCGGTGGAGCCGAGCGCGACACGCCAGAGGTGACGCTTGTCCTTGCCGGCACGCGCGCGCCCTTCGGCGATGTTCAACGAGATGGACGCCGCGGCGGTGCGCAGCTGCGTGTAGAGGCGCGAGTCACGAGCGCGGATCTTTTCGAGCGGACCGTTCAGGTCCTCGAGCAGCTGGTACGAAGCGTCGAGACAATCGAAGCGAGTCATGTTGCGAGCCTTCCTTCTCGGGGCGGATGAGGTTGTTTGCCCGAGTCGGACAACCTCATCCGCCCCGAGAAGGGAGGCGGTGTGGAACAGACCCGGCTCCGGCACCGGCCCCGGCTCCGGCACCGGCTCCGTGTACCGGCCCCGGCCCCGGTGCCGGCCACCGGGAATCCCCCACCGTCGAGCGGAGCCGAAGGCGATCGCGGCAAGGCCGCGAGGCGGGTCGCGCATGCACCCGAAACGCCAGTGCGTTTTCGCCCGGAGCCGGAGCCGGAGCCGGAGCCGGAGCCGGAGCCGGAGCCGGAGCCGGAGCCGGAGCCGGAGCCGGAGCCGGAGCCGGAGCCGGAGCCGGAGCCGGAGCCCCTACCGGCCGCCGGTCGTCAGTCCCGCACGAAGCTCGCCGCGATCCCCATCCCCCCGCTCACGCACAACGTCGCGAGCCCCCGCTTCGCGCCCGTGCGCGCCATCTCGTGGAGCAGCGTCACGGTGATGCGCGCGCCGGTCGCGCCGATGGGGTGTCCCAGCGCGATGGAGCCGCCGTTCACGTTGAGCTTCGCGGGGTCGAGGTGCAGCTCGCGGTCGCAGGCGATGACCTGCGCGGCGAAGGCTTCGTTGAGCTCGACGAGGTCGAAGTCGTCGAGGCCGAGGCCGGTGCGCTCGAGGAGGGTACGCGTCGCGGGCACGGGGCCGATGCCCATGATCGCCGGGTCGACGCCGGCCATGGCGTGCGCCTCGAGGCGCGCGAGCACGGGGAGTCCGCGCTTCGTCGCCGTCTCCTCCGACGCGAGCACGAGCATGGCCGCGCCGTCGGTGATGCCCGAGCTGTTGCCGGCGTGCACGGTGCCGTCCTTGCGGAACACGGGCGGCAGCTTGGCCATGCCTTCGACGGTCGCGCCGGGGCGCGGGTGCTCGTCGGTGTCGACGACGGTCTCGCCCTTGCGGGTCTTCACGGTGACGGGCGCGATCTCCGCGGTGAAGCGTCCCTCGGACTGCGCGACCTCGGCCTTGCGCTGCGACTCGACGGCGAAGGCGTCCTGCTCGTCGCGCCCGATCCCGTACTGGTCGGCGAGCGTCTCCGCCGTGCCGCCCATGGGTCCGCCGACCATCGGGCAGTGGAAGCCGTCCTGGTAGTTGCCGTCGAGCAGCGGCGCGTCGCCGAGGCGGTAGCCCGTGCGCATGCCGGGCAGCAGGAACGGGTTGCGCGACATGGTCTCCACGCCGCCGACGAGCACGACGTCCGCGACGCCGGCCTGGATCTCCTGCGCGCCGAGGGTGAGCGAGCGGAGGCCGGACGCGCACGCCTGGTTCACGGTCATCGCGACGGCCGACTGCGGCATGCCGCCCTTGACGGTGATCTGTCGCGCGACGTTCGGGCCCTCGCCCGCCTGGCGCGCCATGCCGACGTAGGTCTGGTCGACGTCGTCCTTCGAGAGGCCCGCGCGCTCGAGGGCGGCGGTCGCGGCGAGGATGCCGAGCTCGACGGCGCTCACGGTGGAGAGCCCGCCGAGGAACTTGCCGATGGGCGTGCGGGCGGCGCCGCAGACGACGACGGAGGGAGCGGTCATGGGTGCGTTCCGGGAGGCGGTGTCCGGGCGGGACCGGGCGCGGGGCGCGGCGGCGCGCCGGCGGTGCCGGTCGGCGACGTCACGGCCGCCGCTCTCCCGCCCGGGGGCGGCGCAGGATAACGATCCGTGCCCCGGAACGTCAGCCGGCCGGCCCCCGCTCGGGGACCGGCCGGCGATCGGGCCCCGCGCGCGGCGGGACCGGTGTGGCGCGTGGGAGGTCGGTCAGCCGCGGCTGCCGCGCCCGCCGTGCTCGCCATGGCCTTCGCCGTGACCCTCGCCGCGGCCGTGGCCGTGACCGTCGTCGGCGCCGTGGCCCTCGCCGTGACCCTGCGCGTTGCTCGCGCGCGCGAGCTTCGTCATGAACGTGCCCGGGTCCTTGGCGAACTCGCGCTTGCAGCCGTTGCAGCACAGGCGCACGAGCGTGTTGCCGTAGAGCATGTCCTTGGCGTCGCTCTCGAGCGCCTCGCCGGAGACCAGGCAGGTCTTCATGGCGTAGTGCGCCTTCTGCTGCGCGATGTACGCGGCGTCGAGCGCCCGCATGGCCTCGGCGGGCTCCGCCTTGACCTTGCCCGCGCAGTTCTTGCAGCAGGTGCGCACGAGGCGCGTGCCGACGACGAACTCGACGGGCTTCTCGCCGAGCGGCTCGCCGGACTTCACGCAGGTCTTGAGCGGGTAGTGCGCCTTCTGCTCGGCGACGACCGCACGGTCGATCTTGGCGAGGAACTTCTCGGGCTCGGCCTTGAACTTGCGGACGCAGGAGTCGCAGCAGAAGCGGACGAGCCGGCCCTCGTGGACCATGTCGACGGGGTCACCCATGGTGAAGCCCTCGTCGCTCACGACGCAGGTCTTCAGCGGGTAGGTCGGGAGCTGGGCCTTCACGACGTCCTCGTCGGCCGGGCCGAGCGGCGAGAGGAAGAGGACGGACGCCAGGGCGGCGGTGATGAAGTGCATCACGAGAGGATCTCCTCGTGGGGGATGCGGGTGGGTTCGGGGCCCGAGGGACGGGCGGCCCGCGAGCGCATGTCACGGGCCGCCCGGTCCATGCCGCTCCTTTCGACGCGCGGCGCGCGCCCGGATGCGGCGGGTCCCCGCGGTCCTACTTGTTGTGCTTGTCGAGCGCGGCCTGCTTGCCGGCGTCGTCGAGCGCGTCGAACTTGTCGCCGCAGCCGTCGCAGCAGAAGCCGATGGTCTGGCCGTTCCACTCGGTGGAACCGCCGTCCTCCTCGACCGGGTTGCCCATCATCGGGCAGTTGGCGTTGACGTACTCCGGCGCCTCGTGCGACGCCTGCGAGGTGCAGCCGACGAGGAGCGCGAACGCCAGCAGGGCGGTGGTGATGCGGATCATGGGAGTCTCCTGTGCTGGTTCCTTCCGAAGGCGGGCGACTATAGCATCGGGCGCCTCGGCCGAGGGGGTGGCGCGTCGGCCTCCGGCGGGCCGTCCGGGAAGGCCGCGCGGGCTGATAGAGTGGCGTCCCCCGCCGGAGACGAAGCGTGAAGTGCGCCGTGGTCACGACGACGAATCCCGACATCGCGTCGGCGCTCGACGGGCTCGTGGAACGGCTTCGGGACGGCCTCGGCGGCGCGCGCCCGGATCTCCTCATGGTGTGGTTCACGCCGCACCACGCGGCCGACGCCCCGCTCATCCGGGAACGCCTTCTCGAACAGCTCGACCCGGCCGTGCTCATGGGCTGCCCGGCGCTCGGCGTGCTGGGCGAGACGGTCGAGATCGAGTCCGGCTCGGGCGTCGCCCTCTGGGGCGCCTCCTGGCCCGGCGTCGAGCTGCACGCGTTCCACCTCTCCATGGGCGAGGCGGACGTGCCCGAGGTCACCGGCTGGCCCGACGACCTCCCGGAGGGCGCGGGCGTGCTGCTCCTCGCCGACCCGTACACGACGCCGCCGGACGACCTGCTGCGCGGCTTCGACGAGCGCTACCCCGGGCGCGCCGTGCTCGGCGGCATGGCGAGCGGCAGCAACGGCCCCGGCGAGGCGAACCTCGTCTCGCGCGAGGGCGTCCACGACGAGGGCACGCTCGCGCTGGCGATCAGCGGCTCCGTGCGGCTCGACCCCGTCGTGAGCCAGGGCTGCCGTCCGGTGGGCAGCCACCTCGTCGTGACGAAGGCCGACCGCAACGCGATCCTCGCGCTGGGCGGCAAGCCGGCGCTCGCCGCGCTCGAGCGCGTGGCCAACGAGGTCGAGCCCGCGGAGCGCGAGCTCATGCGGCGCGCGCTGCACGTCGGCCGCGTCGTCGACGAGCGCAAGTCGAAGTTCGAGCAGGGCGACTTCCTCGTGCGCAACGTGCTCGGCGTCGACCCGGAGAAGCAGGCGCTGTTCATCGGCGACTGGGTGCGCGCCGGGCAGACCATCCAGTTCATGGTGCGCGACGCCGCGGCCGCGAGCGAGGAGCTCGGCGCGCTGCTCGAGCGCGAGGCGCAGGCGGGCGCGCCGTCCGGCGCGATCGTGTTCTCGTGCAACGGGCGCGGCAGCCGGCTCTTCGGCGTGCCGCACCACGACATCGGCCGCGTGCACGACGCGCTCGGCGACGTCCCCACCGCGGGCTTCTTCGCGGCGGGCGAGGTCGGGCCGGTGGGCGGGCAGTCGTTCCTCCACGGCTTCACCGCGAGCATCGCCCTCTTCCGCGAGAACGCGGGCCGCGCGTGAGCCGCACCGCCTCCGGGACGAGGTGGACGTGGCGGGTCGTCCACGGCGCGCTGTGGGTCGCGCTCTGGGTCGTCGTGCTGAGCTTCCCGGAGGAGACGGCGGCCGACGGACTCGACCCGTCGTGGCGCGCGATCTTCGCGCACGACTGGCTGGTCGGCGCGGAGTTCGGCGTCGACACGATCTTCACCTACGGGCCGCTCACGACCTTCGTCGAGCCGCAGGCCGGGTACGTGCCGGAGCTCTTCGTCACGCGGGTGGTGAGCGAGCTCCTCGTGAAGGCGCTCGCGGTGGTCGGGCTCGCGCTCCTCGCGGGGCGGCTGCGGCGGGGCCCCTTCCGGCTGCTGCTCCAGCTGCTGCTGCTCGCGATGGCGCCGCTGCTCAAGGACGCGCTGCTCCTGCTGCTGCTCGTGAGCTGGCCGCTCGCCGTGCTCGACGGGCGGCGCGTGCCCATCGCGCTCGTGCTCCTGCTGCTCGCGCTGCTGGGCTTCGTGAAGTTCACGTTCCTCGTGCTCGCGGTGCCGTGCGCGGGCGCGCTCGTGCTCGCGCCGTGGTGCCGCGGCGACCGGCAGCGCGCGGCGGGCGTCGCGATCGCGTACGCGGCGTGGGTCGTCGTCGCGTGGGTGCTCGTCGCGGGGCAGCCGCTCGGGAACCTCGCGACGTGGTTCCGCAACTCCCTCGCGATCGCGACCGGCTACAACGCGGCGTCGGCGCTCGACGGCGACCCGCGCCTGCTCGCCGACGCGGTGACGACGCTCGCCGCGCTCGGCGTCGCGATCGCGCTGCGGCTCGTGCCCCGGGACGCGACGGCGCGGCTCGGGGCGCTCGTCGCGGCGTCGGCGCTCTTCCTCACGTGGAAGGCGGGCTTCGTGCGGCAGGACCACGGGCACACGCTCATGTTCTTCCCGGTGGCGGCGGTGCTCGGCGCGCACCTCGCGGCGAACGCGTGGCGCGGAACGGCGAGGACCTCGCGCGTCGCCGCGGGGCTCGCGCTGCTCGCCGTCGTGACGGCCTCCGTCGGGACGTTCCGCGCGGGCACGCTCATGGGGTACGACGGGCGCACGTTCCGGCCCGTCTGGCTCTCCGTCATGAACCGCAACCTCTTCGCGCTCACCGACCCGGGCGCGTTCCGCGCCGCGCGCGAGGCCGAGCGCGCGCGGCTCGTCGAGGAGCACGCGCTGCCGCGCACCGCGGCGGTCGTCGGGGACGAGCCCGTGGACCTCGTCGCGCACGAGCAGGGCGTCCTCTACCTCAACGGGTTCACGGTGCGGCACCGCCCGGCGATCCAGGGCTACGTCGTCACGGAGCCGCACCTCCAGGGGCTCAACGGGCGCTTCCTCGCCGGGCCGGACGGGCCGCGGCACGTGCTCTACGAGCTCCAGCCGACGGGGCGCTTCTTCCCGACGGTGCAGGACAGCCAGGCGGTGCTCGCGCTGCTGCACCGGTTCCGGCCGGTGCTCTCGGAGCGCGGGCGCCTGCTGCTCTCGAAGCGCGGGGACGTGCCGGAGTCGCTCGGCGCGTCGGTGCCCGACGGCGCGGGCGATCCCGCGACGGGCGAGGGCGGCGACGGGTCGCGCGGCGCGCCTCCGGCCGCGCCGTCCGTCGACGACCGCTTCGCGCCGTGGTCCGTGCGCGACCGGCGCAGCCTCCACGCGTCGCTCGGCGCGTGGATCGACCTCGGCGCGGACGACGCCGGCGCGACGCTCGCCGCGCTCGACCTGCGGCCGTCCCTCGCCGGTCGCCTGCGCGCGCTGCTCTTCCGGCCGGCCGGCCTGGGCCTCGAGGTGCGCCTCGCGGACGGGCAGCTCCGCCGCCACCGGATCTCGGCGCCCATCGTGCGCGCGCCCTTCCTGCTCGACCCGTACGTCGAGACGACCTTCGACGTGCTGCGGCTCTACGCCGGCGAGGCGACGCACCGCGTCGCGGCGATCCGCGTCACCGCCGACGAGCCCGGCGCGTGGGACCCCGTCTTCGACGTGCACCTCGCGACGGCGGTCGACCTCGTGCCGGGCGCGCCGCTCGCGCTGCCGACGGCGCTCGTCTCGGACGCGCTCGCCGCGCTCTTCCCGCGCTTCGACGCGGGGCCCGGCCGGCTCGTCGAGGCGCGACGCGTCCGCAACGACGTGCGCCCCGAGGGCGAGCTGCTCGCCATCGCGCCCGCGGCGCTCGTCCTCGAGCTGCCCGCGGGGCGGCACCGGATGCGCGGCACCTTCCAGGCGCGCCGCGACACATGGAGCGAGGGCGGCGCCACGGACGGCATGGTGTTCGGCGTGCGCGTGGTCGGCCCGGCGACGGACGGCGGCCCGTCGACCGACGACGACGCGTCGACCGGCGGCGTGCGGGCGACAGCCTCGGACGACGACGGCGTCACGCACGCGACGACCCCGCGCGTCGTGTGGGAGCGCCTCGTCCGCCCCGTGCAGGTCGAGGCGGACCGCGCCCCCCTGCCGCTCGACGTCCTCCTCGAGCTCGACGCCCCCGTGCGCGTCGAGGTGTTCACGGACCCCGGACCCGCGGGCCACGCGGGCTGGGACCGCGGCTGCTGGAGCGACCTCCGCGTGGAGCCCTCCCCATGATCGTGCCCCCCGTCACCGAGCCCCCACCATGAGCGAGTCCCTCCTCGTGACCGGCGGCGCCGGCTTCGTCGGCAGCAGCCTCGCGCTGCGGATGAAGGCCTCGCGCCCCGGCGCGCGCGTCGTCGCCCTCGACAACCTCAAGCGGCGCGGCTCGGAGCTGCAGCTCGCGCGGCTCCGCGAGGGCGGCGTGGAGTTCGTGCACGGCGACGTGCGCGTCGCCGCCGACGTCGCCGCCGCGGGCGGCTTCGACCTGCTCCTCGACTGCGCGGCCGAGCCGTCCGTGCTCGCGGGCGTCGACGGCGGCGCGGACTACGTCGTCGGCACGAACCTGCTCGGCACGGTGAACCTGCTCGAGGCCGCCGCTCGGCACGGCGCGGACGTGCTCTTCCTCTCGACGAGCCGCGTGTACCCCGTCGCGGCGCTCGACGCGCTCGCGATCGAGGAGCGCGGCGAGCGCTTCGAGCTGCTCGCCGACCAGCCGCTTCCCGGCGCGTCGGAGCACGGCGTCTCCGAGCGGTTCCCGCTCGAGGGCTCGCGCTCGCTCTACGGCGCGACGAAGCTCTGCAGCGAGCTGCTCGTCGAGGAGTACCGCGCGCTCCACGGGCTGCGCGCCGTCGTCGACCGCTGCGGCGTCATCACCGGGCCGTGGCAGATGGGCAAGGTGGACCAGGGCGTCGTCGTGCTGTGGGCCGCGCGGCACGAGTACGGCGGCGACCTCTCGTACATCGGGTACGGCGGCACGGGGCGGCAGGTGCGCGACCTGCTCCACGTGGACGACCTCGCGGACCTCGTCGAGCTGCAGCTCGGCCGGCTCGACGAGCTGGACGGCCGCACCTTCAACGCGGGCGGCGGGCGGCCGGTGAGCGCGAGCCTCGCGGAGCTCACCGGGCTGTGCCGCGCCGCGACCGGCAAGTCGATCCCGATCGGCGCGGTCACGGAGAACCGTTCCCAGGACGTGCCGCTCTACCTCTCCGACTGCCGCGAGCTCGAGGCGGCGACGGGCTGGCGACCGACGCGCGGACCCGAGCGCATCGTCGAGGACGTCGTGCGCTGGATCCGCGAGCACCGCGCCGCGCTGGAGCCGATTCTGGCATGATGCGCCGCCCCCGCGGGGGCGCACGGGACCGCGCCGTCGCGGCGAGGATGCCTCGCCCCCGATCGCGGGGCATACTCCAGCGGGGACGCCCGCCGCCCCACCGCGCCGCTCCGCGCGGGCGGACGCCGCCGACCTCCGCGACGCCGCCCGCACACGCCGCCTCCGCCCCCGACCTCCCTCCCGCCCCATGGCCCTCGTCCTCGTCACCGGCGCCGCCGGCCTCATCGGCGCGGAGTGCGTCCGCTACTTCGCCGGGCGCGGGCACCGGGTCGTGGGCATCGACAACGACATGCGCGCCTACTTCTTCGGCGAGCAGGCGTCGACGGAGTGGAGCCGCAAGCGCCTCGAGGCGGACGTCGCGCGCTACGTGCACCACGCCGTCGACATCCGCGACGAGGCGCGCATGGGCGAGATCTTCGCGACCTACGGCACGGACATCGGGCTCGTCGTGCACACCGCGGCGCAGCCTTCCCACGACTGGGCCGTCAAGGAGCCCATGACCGACTTCACCATCAACGCCAACGGCACGATGGTGGTGCTCGAGAACACGCGGCGGCACTGCCCGGACGCGGTCTTCATCCACACGTCCACCAACAAGGTGTACGGCGACGCGCCGAACCGCCTGCCGCTCATCGAGCACGAGACGCGCTGGGAGGTCGACGAGGAGCACCCGTTCCACGAGCGCGGCATCGACGAGAGCATGAGCATCGACCGCTGCAAGCACTCGCTGTTCGGCGCGTCGAAGGTCGCGGCCGACGTGCTCGTGCAGGAGTACGGGCGCTACTTCGGCATGAAGACGGGCGTGTTCCGCGGCGGCTGCCTCACCGGTCCCGGCCACTCCGGCGCCGAGCTGCACGGCTTCCTCTCGTACCTCATGAAGTGCGCCATGACGGGCACGCACTACACGATCTTCGGCTACCGCGGGAAGCAGGTGCGCGACAACATCCACGCGCGCGACCTCGTGCGCAGCTTCGACGCGTTCTGGCAGGCGCCGCGCGTCGCCGAGGTCTACAACATGGGCGGCAGCCGCTTCAGCAACTGCTCCATGCTCGAGGCCATCTCGCTGTGCGAGGAGATCTCCGGCAAGCGCATGGACACGACGTACAGCGAGACGAACCGCATCGGCGACCACATCTGGTGGGTCTCCGACGTCGCGCGCTTCCAGGGCCACTACCCCGACTGGAAGCTCGAGTTCGGCATCCGCGAGATCCTCGAGCAGATCGCCGAGGAGCTCGTGCGCCGCGGCGCCGCCTGACGCACGGCGCGGGACCGGCCCGGCGTCGCCGCGACGTCAGCCGGACGTCGACGGAGCGCGCGGACGCGTCGCGAGGCTCACGCCCACGAGCACGAGCGTCGCGACGAGGATCGCCGGCACCACCGCCCCCACCGACCCGAGCTCCGCGTCGCCCGTCGCCTCGGCGAGCACGTCCGCGAGCCCCCGCGCGCGCCAGATGATCGCCGCCGCCGGCCCCGCGACCATCGACGCGAGCGCGCCGACCGGCGTCACGCGCCGCCAGAAGAGCGCGGCCACGAGCGCCGGCGTGATCCCGACGCCGTAGAGCGTGTACGCGAAGAGCGACACCTCGAAGAACGCGCTGCTCTGGAGCGCCATGACGAACGCGACGCCGGTGAGCGCGACGACCACGCAGCGCGCGACGCGCAGGAGCGTCCGCTCGTCGGCGTCGCGGCTCACGAAGCGGTGGTACACGTCGCGCACGAGCGACGCCGAGCTGCTCAGCAGGTAGCTGTCCGCCGTCGACACGATGACCGCGAGGATGCTCGCCGTGAGCAGCCCGCCGAGCAGCGGCGGCAGCACGTCCGGGTCGAGCGCGAGCCGCAGGATGACGTGCCCCGGGTCGTCGAGGTCCGGCATGACGACGCGCCCCGCGATGGCGGTGAGCAGGATCACCGCGTCGACGAGCAGCACCGCGGGGATGAACAGGAAGGCCGCCGTCCGCGCGGCGCGCACCGAGCCGGCGGACAGGAAGCGCTGGTGGAGGTTCGCGTCGCCCATGACGAGCAGGAACGCCGGGAGCAGCACGGACGCGATCTCGAGGCCCGAGTAGTGCCCGCCGAGCCGCCGCCCCGACTCGGGGAGCTCGGCGACGACCCGCGCGACGAGGCCCGCGTCCGCGCCGCCCGCCGCCTGCGCCGCCTCGCCCGCCGCGAACCACACGAGCGGCAGCGCGCAGCCGACGCCCACGAGCATGAGCACGCCGTTGAAGGTGTCCGTGACGGCCACGCTCATGAGCCCGGCGAGCGCCGTGTAGACCGCGATGAGCACGGCGAGCAGCAGGAGCCCCGCCGTGTTGCCGCCGTGCTCGCTGGGGATGCCGACGCCGCGCAGCGCCTCGTCGAGCCGCGCGCCCGTCCGCGCGAAGCCGTCCGCCACGGCGGCCGCCGCGCCGGAGCCCTCGCGCACGAGTCCGTCGAGCACCCCGTCGAACACGGCGTTCGCCGCCCGGAGCTGGTACGAGACGATGACGAGGTACGCCGACACGAGCGTGAGCGTCCCGAGCACGCGCGCCGCGGGCCCGTAGCGCTCCTCGAGCACGTCCTGGAGCGTGACCCGGTCGGCCCGCCGCACGCGCGGCGCCATGACGACGAGCGCGAAGATGCCGAGCACCGACGCCACCGGCAGGACGAGGCTCGGCAGCCCGACGCGCCACGCCTCCTCCGCGTTGCCGAAGATGGACCCCGTGCCGGTCCAGGTCGCGACGAGCGTGCCGACGAGCACGAGCGTCCCGAGGCGACGACCCGCGAGCAGGAAGTCGGTGGACCCGCCCACCGACCGCGACTTGCGCCACCCCACGGTGAGCAGCGCGGAGAGGTAGAGGAGCACCGTGACGAGGGCGATCACCGGCGCAGTCTATCCGGCTACACTGCGCGGATGGGCAACGCTCTCCGACTGCTCGCGTCGCTGCTCGTCGGCGCCACGGTGTTCTGGCTGACCTCCGGGCAGACGGAGCGCGCCGACGTCGACAACGGCCCCGTGCTCAACTCGATCCGCGTCGAGCGCATGACGCGCGTGCTGCAGCCCGACGACTTCGGCATCCCGGTGCGCCTGCACCGACGGCTCTCGCTGCACGGCCGCGGCTTCCGTCGCGCGGGCGCCGGGCCCACCGTGCGCTTCCGCTTCGGCGACGGCCGCGACGTCGTCTCGCCGCTCGTCGCGTGGGAGAGCGACCAGCTCGTGTACGCGTGGGTGCCCGACACCTGCGACGGCACGGCGGTCGTGATCCTCGAGAACCCGGACGGCCGCTACACCATGCGCCCGGCGGACCTCTGACGGCCCGCCGTCCATGACCGCCCCCCGCCGCGTCGCCCTCGTCCACCACTGGCTGGTCCGCCGACGTGGCGGCGAGAAGTGCCTCGAGGTGCTCTCGCGGCTGCTGCCGGGCGCCGACCTCTACACGCTCGTGCACGACGAGCGCGCCTGCCCGGCGCCGCCGGAGGTCGCGCGGGTCGTGACGAGCCGGCTCCAGGACGTGCCCGGCGCGCGCCGCTGGTTCCGCGCGTGGCTGCCGCGCTTCCCGTCGTACTACGGCGCGCTCGACCTCTCCGGGCACGACCTCGTCGTGACGAGCGACGCCTCGGTGGCCAAGACCGTGCGCGTCCCCGACGGCGTGCCGCACGTCTGCTACTGCTACAGCCCCGTGCGCTACGCCTTCGACCTGCGCGAGGTCTACCTGCGCGAGTCCGTGCCGGGTCCGCTGCGCCCGCTCGCGAGGCGCGTCCTCGACCGGCTGGCCGACGCCGACCGCGAGGCCGCGCAGCGCGTGACGCGCTTCGTCGCCATCTCGGAGCATGTCCGCGAGCGCATCGCCCGCTGCTACGAGCGCGAGGCCGACGTCGTGTACCCGCCGGCGGACACGGCGTGGTTCGCGCCCGCCGCGGACGCCGAGGAGCGCGCGCGGGATGAACGTCTGCTCGCGGAGGTGCCGGGCGGGAGCGCGCACGCGCCCGCCGCGGACGGGCCCGCCGCGCCCGACGACCCCGCCGCGCGCCCGTACCTCCTGCTCGGCGAGGCCGTCGCCTACAAGCGCTTCGACCTCGGCGTGCTCGCGTGCCGCGCGCTCGACCGCGAGCTCGTCGTCGCGGGTCGCGGCCCGCACTTCGACCGGCTGCGTCGGCTCGCCGGACCGCGCACGCGCTTCGTCCCCGACCCGGACGACGACACGGTGCGCGCGCTCTACCGCTCGTGCCGCGCGCTGCTCTTCCCCGGTGAAGAGGACTTCGGCCTCGTGCCCGTGGAGGCGATGGCCTGCGGGCGTCCCGTCGTCGCGTACGGCGTCGGCGGTGCGGCGGAGACCGTCGTCGACGGCGAGACCGGCATCCTTTATGGGGACGACTCGGAGGACGGACTCATCAACGCGCTCCGACGGTTCGAGACGTGGGAACGTTCGTTCGCGTCGTCGAATGCGGTCCGGCGGGCGGGTATCTTTTCAGTCCAGACGCACGAAGGCGCGATGAGAACGATCCTCGCGACCGCCCGAGACGCCCGCCCCGCGGGCGAGCACCCATGAGAGCAGGACGACCCGCGCCGCCGTCGGCGCACCGGTCGCGAGGTCGAGTCGGACGACAGGCATGCTCTCGAAACGGACGGAAGCCGCGCGCATCTCGCTGTTCGTCCTGGACCAGGTGCTCCTGGCCGGGGCGTTCGCCGCCGCGTTCGCGCTGAAGGTCCACCTCGTCCTGCCGGACCCGGAGCTCATCCCGGAGGTCTACGTCCGGCTCTACGTCGTGACGGCGCCGGTCCTGGGCATCGCGCTCTCGTGCTGCGGCTTCTACCGGCTGCGCAGCGACGAGCTCCCGCCGCGCGGCGTGCGCGTCCGCGACATGCTGTGGGGCGGCTTCGTCGCGATGGTCGTGCTCGTCATCGTGGGCTTCATCATCAAGCCCGTCGGCCCCGGCGGCGCGACGGCCCCGCCGTACTCGCGCGCCATCGCCTTCCTCTTCATGGCGCTCGCGACGATCGCGCTCGGGCTCTCGCGCAAGCTGTCGAGCGTCGCGGCCGTGCACCTGCGCGGCGACCCCGACCGCCTCGCGCAGGTCGTCGTGTTCGGCATGTCGAACCGCGTGCTCAAGCTGCTCGGGGTGTTCGAGCGCATGGCGCACATGAACGTGCACGTCGTGGGCGTCGCCGCGGACGAGGTCCCGGAGGACGTCGCGCCGCGCATGGACACGGACGAGGCCATGGCGCTCATCGCGCAGGGCTTCGTGGACCACGTGCTCGTGGACGCCGGCGGGCTCGAGGCCGGCCGCCTCGACGAGATCCTCGCCCTCGCCGACCGCGAGGGCATCTCCGTGCACATCACGGCGTCGATCTTCCCGTCGACGAACCTCGTGCCGAGCTGGGAGCGCATCGGCGACGTGCCGGTCCTGGGCTTCGTCACGGCGGAGCTGCCCTTCGGCGCGCGCTGCGCGAAGCGGCTCTTCGACATCGCGCTCTCCGGCGCGGGGCTCGTCGTGCTCTCGCCGCTGCTGTTCCTCATCGGCGCGCTCGTGCGGCTCGAGTCGCCGGGCCCGGCGATCTTCGTGCAGCGTCGCGTCGGCGTGCGCGGCCGCACCTTCCACATGCTCAAGTTCCGCACGATGCGCGCGGACGCCGAGGACGAGACGGGCCCGGTCATGGCCGTCGAGAACGACACGCGCTGCACGCGACTCGGCGGCTTCCTGCGCCGCTGGAACCTCGACGAGCTCCCGCAGCTCGTGAACGTGTTCCTCGGCCACATGAGCCTCGTGGGCCCGCGCCCCGAGCGCCCCGAGTTCGTCGAGGGCTTCAAGCAGACGATCCCGCGCTACGCCCACAAGCACTGGTTCAAGCCGGGCATCACGGGCTGGGCGCAGATCCACGGGCTGCGCGGCAAGGCGACCTCGCTCGAGGAGCGCATCGACCACGACATGTACTACATCGAGCACTGGTCGCTCATGTTCGACGTGCGCATCCTCGTGCGCACGCTCGTCGACGGCTACGTCAACGCGGCCTGAGCCGCGCCGCCGGGCGCGCCCCTCACTCCGGCAGGAGGTGGAACGCGTCGACGCGCGGGCACGGCGCGCCGAGCACCTCGTGCGCGGCCGCGCGCAGCGCCGGCAGGTCGAGGCCCATGACGCGCGGCGCGCCCGCGCCCTCCTCGGCGCGCCGCAGGAACTCCTGCGCGGAGGCGAGCAGCCGCTCCGCCGCGGCGTCGCTCCCGCGCTCGCGGTTCAGCGCGCAGGCCGCGAGCTGGATGAGCCCCTTGAGCAGGTCGTGCTGCGCCGCGTCCTTCCCCTCGACGACGTGCCAGAGCTCCTCCCAGACCTCGTGCGCCTCCCACCACCAGCCGCGGTTGAAGAGGTCGACGCCCGCGAGGTAGTTGCGGCTGTCGCGCCAGCCGTCACGCGCGACGAAGGGCGGCACGGGGCGCGACGCGCCGAATCCCCAGCCGCCCGTGTGCGCGAACGGGTGCGGCGCGCGCCCCGGCACGAAGCGGTACGGCGGGAACGGCACGTCGGGCACGAGCAGCGGCGGCAGCCCCGGCGCGTCCGGCGGCCGGCCGAGCGTCGGGTCCGTCGCGTCGACGGGCGGTCCGGGTCGCGGTTCCTGTCGCGGCACGTCGCTCATGCGCCCGCTCCTCCTCGCTGCTCGACGGCCTCGCGCGCGCCGAGGTCCAGCCAGCCCGGCGGCAGCGACACCTTGTCCTGGCTCCCGCCGCGCTTCGCCCGGCTCATGCGCAGCGCCTTCTCCGGGAACGGCAGGTCCGGGTCGAGCTGCGCGAGGTACCCGCGCATCTCCTCGAGGGACGCGATGGTCTGCAGGCCCTTGCGGACGTCCGCCGCGCCGGGGAAGCCCTTCGTGTACCAGCTGCACCACTTGCGCAGCTCGAGGACGCCCTTGCGCTCGCCGAAGAACTCCACGAGCAGGCCCGCGTGCTCGAGCAGGATGCGCAGGACGTCGCCGAGGCGCGGCGGGTCGGCCGGCTCGTTACCCTCGAAGACGTCCGCCAGCTCCCGGAACAGCCACGGCCGGCCGAGGCAGCCGCGCCCGATGATGACGCCGTCGCAGCCCGTCGCGCGCATCATGCGCAGCGCGTCGAAGGCCTCCCACACGTCGCCGTTGCCCAGCACCGGGATCGTCGAGCGGTCCTTGATGTCGGCGAGCAGCTCCCAGCGCGCCTTGCCGCTGTAGAGCTGGGCGGCGGTCCGCGCGTGGACGCCGATCCAGCGCGCGCCCTCGCCGGCCGCCACGTCGACGGCGTCCTGCCAGGTCATGTGGTCGTCGTCGAGGCCGAGCCGGGTCTTCACGGTGACGGGCTTCCCGCCCGCCCCGCGGACCGTCGACGCCACGACCTCGCGCATGAGCGCCGGCCGGGCCGGCAGCGCGCTCCCGCCGCCGCGGCTCGTGACCTTGCGGACCGGGCAGCCCATGTTGATGTCGATGTGGTCGGCGCCCACCTCCTCGACGAGGAAGCGCGCCGCGGACTCCATGGCGGGCGGGTCGGCCCCGAAGATCTGGATGGACCGCACGTCCTCGGCGTCGTCGAAGGAGGCGAGCCCGAGCGTCTTCGCGTCGCCCTCGGCGAGCCCGCGGGCGTGGACCATCTCGGCGACGTAGAGCCCGGCGCCCTGCGCGCGGCAGAGCGTGCGGTACGGCGGGTTCGTCACGCCGGCCATGGGCGCGAGGACCACGGGCGGCCAGACGGCGAGGTCCTCCGCGAGCGACAGCGGCCGGAACTCGCCCGGCGAGGCGACCGGGACGTCGGCGTTCACGGCGCTGCGGAGGGACATCGCGGCATCTTGACATAGAGGTCCCGCTCGCGGCGTCGGCGGGGCCCG
>JAUIEF010000105.1 GCA_030428785.1 bacterium | reverse complement strand
CACCTCGAGACGGGGTTGCGCGCGCGCCGCGCCTCGTCAGCCGCCGCGCCGTCCCGGCTCCCGCCGTCCCGTGCCCTCGGCGCCCGTGAGCGCGTCGCCGAGGTCCGCGCGCATCGCGTCGGCGAGCGCCTGCAGCCGCACCACGACGTCCGGGTGCTCATCGGACACGTCGGTCGCCTCCCCGGGGTCGGCGACGAGGTCGTAGAGCTCGAGCCCCGTCGTGACGCCGTAGTCGTACGTGCCCGGGATGCCGTCGGCGCCCGGCGCGCGGCCGATCATCGATCGGTAGCCGTGCGGGAGGTGGAGCTTCCAGCGGCCGGCGCGCAGCGCCTCGAGGTCGTTCTTCTTGTAATAGAAGAAGAGCGCCTCGTGCGGCGAGGTCGCGCCCGGCGCGCCCGTCATGAGCGGCCAGATGTCGCGGCCGTCGATCGCGCGCTGCTCCGGGACGTCGAGCGACAGGTCGAGCACGCGCGCGATCGTCGGGTAGACGTCGATGGTCATGACGGGCTCGGCGCACTCGATGCCCGGCGGGATGTGCCCCGGCCAGCGCGCGAGGAAGGGCACGCGCACGCCGCCCTCGAAGCAGGTGCCCTTGCCCTCGCGGAACGGCCCGGCCGAGCCCGCGTGGTTCCCGTAGCTGAGCCACGGACCGTTGTCCGACGCGAAGAGGAAGAGCGTGTTGTCGTCCTGGCCGACGCGCTCGACGGCGTCGAGCAGCGCGCCGACGGACGCGTCGATCTCCTCGATGACGTCGCCGTAGAGACCCTGCGCGCTGCGGCCGGCGAAGTCCTCCGACGCGTGGAGCGGCACGTGCGGCATGGGGTGCGCGACGTACACGAAGAACGGCTTCCCCGCGCCGGCGGAGCGCTCGATGAACTCCACGGCGCGCCGCGTGAAGTCGCCGGTGAAGCGCGTCTGGTCCGGGTCGAGCCCGACGATCTCCTCGTCCTCGAAGAGCGGCAGCGGCGGCCAGGCCTTCGGCGTCTCGGGGTGCTTGGGCCACATGTCGTTGCTGTACGGGATGCCGTACCACGTGTCGAAGCCGTGCCGCGTCGGCCGGAAGCGAGGGAGGTCGCCGAGGTGCCACTTGCCGAAGATCGCCGTGGCGTGTCCCGCGCGCCTGCACAGCTCGGCGAGGGTCGTCTCGTCGGCGTGGAGGCCGATGGGCGACTTCGGGCCCAGCGCGCCGTGGAGGCCGATGCGGTTCGGGTAGCAGCCGGTGAGCAGCCCGGCGCGCGACGCGCTGCAGACGGCCTGCGTCACGTAGGCGTCGGTGAAGCGCACGCCCTCCGCGGCGAGCCTGTCGATGTGCGGCGTCTCGAATCCGACGGCGCCCTGCACGCCGACGTCGCCCCAGCCCTGGTCGTCGGTGAACACGAGGACGATGTTCGGCGGCCCGACGACCGCGCCGCGCGGCGCGTCGTCCGCGCAGGCGGTCGCGAGCGCGGCGAGCACGAGGGTGGCGAGCCGGCGTGTCGCGCGGGGCGGGACATCCCCACACGACGCGCGCGACGCGGGTTGCGGAGGAGCGTGGCCGGACGCGCGGAACGGGCGGTGCGGGTGCGGCGCGGGCATCGCGGCAGGGTACCCGACGGCGGCCGGTCCCCCGTGAGCGGGTAGCATGGCCGCTCCCCCACCCGGGAGACGTCGCCCATGTCGCACCCGCTCCTCACCGCCGCGTGCTTCGCGCTGCTCCTGTCCGGCGCCGCCCCCGCCGCCGCCGCGGCCCACGACGACCCCGTCGCCGACTCCAGGGGGCCCGTTGCCGACTACAGGGTCCCGCGCGCCGCGCGCGCCGCGCTCGTCGGCATGAAGGCCACGGTGCTCCACGGCAGCGCGGGCGGCGACTACACCGCGCGCCTCGACGCGGAGCAGGTCGCGACGTTGCGGCGGTTGGGCTTCCGCCCCGAGCCCGTCCCCGCGTCGACAAACACGCAGGAGGCCGGCGGCGGCTACACCTCCTACGCGCAGAAGCGCGCGGACTTCCAGGCGTACGCGGCGGCGCACCCGGACCTCGCCCGCTACGTCGTGCTGGGCCACTCGGTGCAGGGGCGCGAGATCTTCGCGCTGCGCATCACCGCCGCGCCGGAGAAGGAGGAGGACGAGCCGGAGCTCCTCTTCTGCGGCTCCATCCACGGCGACGAGTTCGCGAGCGGCGAGGTGACCTACCTCTACGCGCTGCACCTCCTGGACAGCTACGGGTCCGACCCCGCCGTCACGCAGTGGGTGGACACGTCCGAGATCTGGTGCGTGCCGCTGGTCAACCCCGACGGCCACGAGGCCGGCACGCGCAACAACGCGAACGGCGTCGACCTCAACCGCGACTACGGTCACCAGTGGGACGGCTGGGGCAACAGCCCCGGACCGCACTCGCAGCCGGAGAGCGTCGCCATGCGCGAGCTCTTCCGCGCGAACGCGTTCTCGCTCGTCGCCACGCTGCACTGCAGCGGCAACGTGCTGTTCTACCCGTGGGGCTTCAGCCCGTGGAGCGCGCCCGACCTCGCGACGATCACGCGCGTCGGGCTGCGCTACTCGCAGGCCGCGAACTACGGGCTCGTGAACTCGTGGACGGACTACGAGACGCACGGCGAGGTCCTCGACGACATCTACGGGAGCCACGGCGGGCTCTGCTACACGGTCGAGATCAGCAACGTCCTCTCCCAGTTCGCGAACACCTGGTCGCGCAACAAGGCCGGCATGGACGCCTTCTGCGCGTCGATGCAGGACGGGCTGCACGTGAAGGTGCGGGACGCGCGCACGGGGCTGCCGCTCCACGCGTCCGTGCGGGTGTCGGGGAGCCTCGTGCCGTCGTACACGGACCCCGCGCGAGGGGACGCGCACCGCATCGTGCTCCCCGGCACCTACGAGGTCACGGTGGACGCGAACGGCCACCGCCCGGCGGTCGTGAGCAACGTCGTCGTGGCCAGCGGCGCGCCCGCGCAGCTCGAGGTCGAGCTCGCGCGCGGCGGACGCGACCACGCGTTCCGCATCCTCGCGGTGGACCAGCGCGACCCGCAGGACGCCTACGCGAACGTCACCGACCCGCAGCAGGCGCTCGGCCCGCCGGACGGCGTGCCGTGCTCGCTGGGCACCGAGGGCTTCCTCGTGCTCGACCTCGGCGCGGGTCACGAGGCGCACGACGGGCCGGGCGCGGACCTCACCGTGCACGAGGCGCTCGTCCCCGGCGACGCGCTGCCCGAGGCGTACCTCGTCTACGGCGGGGACGCGTCCGCACAGGACGTGCCGCTCGGCGCGGGCCTCGGCACCACGGACTTCGACCTCGCGGGCACGGGCCTGTCGAGCGTCCGCTACCTGCGCATCGTCGACGCGTCCGGCGCGCCGCCGTCGGGACCGCTGGCGGGCGTCGATCTCGACGCGGTGACCGTGCTCAACGGCAACCCGCTGCAGCCCGACGACGCGGCGAAGGCGCCCGCGCCCTGACGGCACCCGCTACGGCGTCGTCTGCACGCACGCGTTGCTCAGCGTGAGCCCGTCGGGCACGGACAGGTCCTGCACGATGAACTGCAGGTAGACGTCGATGCCCGGCGGCACGCCCGCGGGCCACGGGATCGAGAGCGAGCTCTGCCCCGTCGCGTCCGCGACGAAGAGCACCTGCCGCGTGAACGGGAACGCGTGCACCGTGCCGCCCAGCGCGTCGAAGGGCGTCGACTGGAACGCGATCCACGCAAGCATGAGCGCGTTCGGGGGGACGTTCGTCAGCACGCGGTCCATGGACGAGCCGGGCGTGAGGTCGCCCTTGCAGACCATCGTGGGCAGGCCGTTGCCGCCGGGCGACCCGCCGCCCAGGTCGGTCCACCAGTCCTCCTGCCGGATCGCGAAGATGTGCTCCGGCGAGCTCACGAAGAGCGTGCCCGACCGGTCGAGGCTCAGGCGGTACGGGTTCACGAGGGGCGCTCCCGGTCCCAGCCCGGCGGCGTCGAGGAGCTGCGTGATCGTGCCGTCCGGGTCGCACCGGAAGACGTTGTCGGTCCCCAGCCCCGAGACGTACACCGATCCGAACGGATCCACCGCGATGTCGCCCGGCTCCTCGAACAGGTTCCCCAGACCGTCGCCGTTCGCGTCGAGGATCGTCGACGCCGCGCCCGACGGGTCGACGTGCACGACGGTGTCGTTGCCGAGCGAGCCCACGTAGACGTCGCCGGCCCAGCCCGAGGCGACGACCGTCGGCGAGATGATCCCGGACTGCGGGTCCGCGATCTCGCCGACCGTTCCGTCTGTCGCGATCCTGTACAGGTTGCTCGTGGACTGGCCGACCACGTAGGCGTTGCCGAGGCCGTCCGTCGCGACGTCCTGCATGGAGGTCACCCACTCGACGCCGTCGCCGGTCGTGGTCAGCACGATCGACGCGGGTCCGCCGGGCGGGACCTCGAACACCTGGTCGTTCTGGCCGACGAGGAACAGCGTGTCGTGCGGGTCGATCGCGAAGCGGCCGATCGCGCCGACGAACGGAAGGAGCGTGAGGACGTCCCCGTCGGGGGCCACGCGGTGGAGCGCGAAGCGGGAGATCCACAGGTTGCCCAGGCTGTCGGTCTCCGAGCCGAATCCCCAGGTGGAGGTACTCCCGACGGTGGCCTCGTCCAGGAGCACCTCGGCGTCGCCGTCCGCCGGGTCGATGCGCACGAGCCCCTTCCCGGAGGTCAGGGTCAGCAGCCGGCCCGCGGGGTCCACGTGCGTGAAGCCGATGGGCGGCGGCGTCGGCACGAGCGTCTCCGTGCCGCCGGGGATCGTGATACGCATGACGTTGTCCGAGTCACGACCCACGACGAACACCGTCGATCCGTCCGGCGAGACCACCGGCTGCCGCGCGCTCACGATGAACTGACCCTGCCCGTCGCCGAGCGTGTCGAGGAAGGTCGTGACGGTGCCGTCCGGCGCACGTCGGGCGAGCCAGTCGCTCTCGGTCGGCAAGCTGAGGCTCTGCAGCAGCCGGGTGGTCATGTAGATGTTGCCGAGGTCGTCGGCGACGAGTCCGTCGTAGCGCGGGGCACCGACGAGGCGCACCACGGGCGGTCCGCTCGGCGGGAACTCGACGAGCTGTGGGCCGTCGGTGTTGTCCTCGTGCCCGAGCCAGGTCGACCCCAGGGAGTCCGAGACGAGCGACGGCGTGGAGGTGGAGATGTCGAGGAGGTAGGTGACGACGCCCGCCGGCGAGATGGAGAACACGGACCGGGTCGTGCCGACGAACACGTTGCCCGCGAGGTCCACGCTGAGGTCCGCGGCCTTGACGTGGAAGCCGACCGTGCCGTCCCCCGCGGGTCCGATGACCTCGGTGATGGGAGTCCCCGGGACGCCCACGCGGAACACCTCGCGGGTGCCCAGCACGAACACCTCGCCCCGGTCCGTCACGACGGTCGGGTCCGCGAGCGTCTGCCCCGGACCCAGCCCCGCCGCGTCGAGGATGAGCGTGACGACGCCCGACGCCCCCACGTGGAACACGCTCCCGCCGACGATCGAGGGGCACGCGACCCAGACGTCCGTCCCCACCGCGACGACCGAGGTAGGACGGAAGCAGGTGTTGCCCATGCCGTCTCCGCTCGCGTCCAGGACGACGCTCGCGTCACCGGCCGGCGTGAACCGGAAGACGCTGTCGGAGGCCCGGCAGGCGACGTACAGGTTGTCGGCGGCGTCCACCGCCATGCCGGACGGCTCCCAGAACGGGGCCGGGAGGTCGATCCCCGGACCGGCGAGGACGGTCACGGAACCGTCCGGGTCGATGCGCACGAGGTCCGAGCTCGCGTTCCCGGCGACGTAGAGCCGGCCGGCGCTGTCGGCGACGGGGTCGATGGCGAGGTGGACGTTGCCCGGTTTCGGGTAGTAGGCCTCGATCGTCTGGGCCGGCGCGGTCGCGGCGGCGATCGCCACGCAGACCAGGGCGCGTGCGAGGGAGGGCAGGATTCCGGGAGCGCCGTCTCGGGCGAGCGGGCGGGTCAAGACGAGCGCGCGTTTCATGACAGGTCTCCTACGGCGTCGTCTGCACGCACGCGTTGCTCAGCGTGAGCCCGTCGGGCACGGACGGGTCCTGCACGATGAACTGCAGGTACACGTCGATGCCCGGCGGCACGCCGGCGGGCCACGGGATCGAGAGCGAGCTCTGCCCCGACGCATCCGCGACGAAGAGCACCTGCCGCGCGAACGGGAACGCGTGCACCGTGCCGCCCAGCGCGTCGAACGGCGTCGACTGGAACGCGATCCACACGAGCATGAGCGCGTTCGGCGGCACGTTCGTGAGCACGCGGTCCATGGACGAGCCCGGCGTGAGGTCGCCGCGACAGCTCATGGTCGGACGGCCGTTACTGCCCACCGAGCTGCCGCCGAGGTCCGTCCACCAGTCGTCGCGCGAGACGGACAGGACGTTGCCGCTCGACTCCCCGACGACGTAGACGTTGCCGGACAGGTCGAGCGCGAGGTCGATCGGACGGTCGAGCGGCGCGTACAGCCCTGCGCCCGTCGCGTCCAGGACCTCGGTGACCGTGCCGTCCGGGTCGACGCGGAACACGTTGTCGCTCTCTCGCCCGCTGACGAAGACGGAGCCGAAGGCGTCCACCGCGACGGCGTTGGCGACGTCGAGCACGTTCCCCTGGCCGTCACCGGCCGCCGTGAGGATCGTGGTCTCGGTTCCGGACGGGTCGATGCGCACGACACCCGTGCCGACCGTGACGTAGACGTCGCCCTCCCAGCTCGCAGCGACAGCCCCCCCGCCGAAGTCGGCGATCCGCGTGACGACCCCGCCCGGTGTCACCCGGAACACCGAGCCGGAGCCGGGGGCGGAGGCGGAGACGTACAGGTTCCCGGCTCCGTCCACGGCGAGCCGACGCGGGCTCGACAACGGGCTCACGCCGTCCCCGGTGGCGTCCAGCACGATCGACGTGTCACCCGTCGGCGTGATGCGGAAGACGTTGGCCTTCCCGAAGCCGGAGACGAAGACGTTCCCCTGAGCGTCGACGACGAGGTCCGTCGGCTGGCCCAACTCCTGCGGGTTGCCGAGCGACGTCCCGGTGCCGAGGACGTCGAGGACCTCGGTCACGAAGCCCGTCGGCGACACGCGGAACACGTTGTTGGAGATCCAGGCGGCGGTCCACACGTCGCCGGAGGGCGCCGTTGCGATCGCCTCGACGTCGGTCATGCCGTTGCCGAGCCCGTCGCCCGTCGCGTCCAGGAGCTGCTCGGCCGAGCCCGCCTCCGGATCGAACCGGATGACGTCGAAGAGGCCGCCGGCGATCACGCGACCGTCGCGGTCCACTGCGACGGCCGTGGGTGACGGGACGGCCGTGTCGGGAGCCGTGAGCAGGAGGTCCACGAACCCGTTCCCCGCGTGCAGGACGTTGTCCGACTGCCGGCCCACGACGAACACCGAACCGTCGGGCGCCACGAGAGGCTCCTCGCCGTTGCGCAGGAACTCGCCGCCCCCGGCACCGAGCTGCCCGACGAGCACCGTGAGCGTCCCGTCGGGCGCGCGCCGCAGGACCCAGTCGCTGCCCACCGTCTGCGGGCGCACCCAATAGAGGTTGCCGGCGTCATCGGCCGTGAGGCCGACGTAGGTCGTTCCGTCCTCGATGACCGTCACCGGCGGACCGGACGCGGGGATCTCGGCGAGCCGCTGTCCGCCCTGCGGACTCGCGTGCACGAGCCAGGTCCGGCCCATCGCGTCCGACGCGATCTCCGCGGGCCCGTTGCTCCCGCTGAAGAGGAACGGGACGACCGCGGTCGGCGTGCCACCGGGAGCGATGCGGAACAGCGAGAATCCGGCGACCACGAAGACGGTGCCCGCGGTGTCGACGCAGAGGTTGATGGAGCCGTTGAACGCGGTCGTCCCGTCACCCGTCGCGTCGATGAGCTGGGTGACCGCGCCGCCGGACCCGATCTCGAAGACCACGTTCTTCCCCACGACGAACACGCGGCCCGCCTCGGAGCGGACCTCCGCTTCGACGAGCGTCGCGCCGCCGGTGCCGGTCGTGTCGAGCACCTGCGTCACGACGCCCGACGGCGACACGTGGAACACGTTGTCGCTGCGGAGGCCCGCGACCCACACGTCCTGCCCCACCGCGACCACGCTCGTGGGCTCGTTGAGGAAGTTGCCGAGGCCGTCGCCGTTCGCGTCGACCACGACGCTCGCGGTGCCGTCGGGCGCGAACCGGAACAGGTTGTCGGAGAGCGCGCATGCCACGTACACGTTGTCGGCCGAGTCGATCGCGAGGGCGCGCGGCTCGACGAAGGGCGCCGGCAGTCCGAGCACCGGGTTCGCGAGGAGGGTGACCGTCCCGTCGGGCGCGACGCGGAACAGGTTGTCCGAGCCCACGCCCGCGACGTAGAGGTTGCCGGCGCCGTCGAGGGCGCGCGGCCCGGGCTGGTCGAGCACGGCCGGGTCCGGGGACACGACGCCCACCGTCTGCGCGACGGCGCCCCCGGCCCACGCGAACACCAGGAGCGCTCCGGTCAGGAACGGGACGGGACCGGGGCCACGACGCCGGAACGTGCTCATGACGACCTCTCACGCGAGAACGGTGACGGGCCGCCGGGATCGGGCGAGGGGCTCCCCGGCGGACCCTCCGCGGAGAGTGTATGGCCGGAACGCCGGCGAGTGACGGGCGATCCGCCGGATCCCGCGGACCGACGCGCGGCGCCCCCCGACCCGGGCGGGCGTGCCGCGCTCCGCGACCCGCTACGGCGTCGTCTGCACCGCGGCGTTGCTCAGCGTGAGCCCGGCCGGCACGGCGAGGTCCTGCACGACGAACTGGAGGTACACGTCGATACCCGCCGGCACGCCCGACGGCCACGGCACGGCGAGCGCCGAGTAGCCCGTCGGGTCCGCGACGAAGAAGATCTGCTGACTGAACGGGAACGCGTGCACCGTGCCGCCGATCGCGTCGAACGGCGTCGACGTGAACGCGATCCACACGAGCATGAGCGCGTTCGGCGGCACGTTCGTGAGCACGCGTTCCTGGGTCGACGGGAACGAGAGATCACCCTTGTCGACCATCGTCGGGCGGCCGTTGCTGCCGAGCGAGGCGCCGCCGAGGTCCGTCCACCAGTCGTCCTGCGTGACGCGGAAGGTGTTGCTGCTGATCGTCCCGGCGACGTAGAGGTTGCCGGAGAGGTCGAGCGCGATCTGCCGCGGCTGCGACAGGCTCGTCCAGGTGCCGGCGCCGGAGGCGTCGATGAGCTCGGCGCCCGTGCCCGTCGCCGGGTCCCAGCGGAGGACGTTGTGGCTGAGCTGGCCCGAGACGTAGACGACCCCGAACGGGTCGACCGCGACGTCCGCGCCGATGTTCAGCTCCGCCTCCGGGCCGAGCCCCGTCGCGTCGAGCACCTCCGTGACCGCGCCGCCCGACGCGACGTGGAAGAGGTTCGACGAGTTGCTGCCCGCGACCCACACGTCGCCGTGCCAGGTCGCCGCGATGCCGGCGGGCGCGTCGAGCGGGTTGCCGAGCCCGTCGCCCGCGGCGTCGAGGAGCTCCGTGACGACGCCGCCCGGCGTCACGCGGAACACGTTGTCCGAGACCCAGCCGGTCACGTACACGTTGCCGAGCCCGTCGACGGCGAGCGAGTGCGGCGCGTCGAGCCCGTGCACGCCGTCCCCGGTCGCGTCGAGGATCTGCGTCACGACGCCGGCGGGCGTCACCTTGAACACGTTGTCGCTCTGGAAGCCCGCGACGAACACGTTGCCCTGCGCGTCGACCGCGACGTCGGTCGGGCGGTCCAGCGTGTTGCCGCGGCCGTCGCCCGTCGCGTCGAGGAGCTCGGTGACGACGCCGCCCGGCGTCACGCGGAACACGTTGTCGCTGATGGTGCCCGTCGCGAAGAGGTTGCCCTGCGCGTCGACCGCGACGTCGCCGGGCGTGATGAACGCGTTGCCGAGCCCGTCGCCCGACGCGTCGAGGACGACGACGGACGTCTGGCCGTCCGGCGCGACGCGCACGACGTCGTTGCTCACCGAACCGCTCATGAACACGTGGCCCTCGTGGTCGACGGCCAGCCCCTCGGGCGAGACGGGGAGCGTGACGAGCGAGTCGGCCTCCGCGAGCAGCTCGACCGTCCCGGACGACCCCGCGTCGAGCACGACGGGCGTCGTGCCGCCCGCCACGACGACCGAGCCGTCGCCGCGCACGGCGAGCGGGAGCGCGGCGTCGACGAAGTGCCCCATGCCGTCGCCGAGCTGCCCGATCATGACGGTCATCGTGCCGTCGGACGCGCGCCGCCACAGCCAGTCGCTGCCGACGGACGCGGTCTGCGTCCAGTAGAGGGTGTCGGTCGCGTCCGCGACGAGGTTGCCGTAGGAGCCGGCCGTCGTGCTCGCGCGGACGACGGGCGAGCCGCCCGGCTCGATCTCGGAGAGGAAGCTCACCTGCCCGAAGAGGTCGAAGCCCGTGACCCAGGCGGAGCCGTCGCTCGTCGTCTCGACGCCGGCGCCGAAGGCGACCGCCGCGCCGATGGGGATGACCGTCACGACGCCCGACGTGTCGATGCGGAACATCGCGCTGCCGTTCGTCGTCACGAGCGTGTCGCCCGCGGTGTCGACGGCGACGTCGAGCCCGGTCGTGAACGCGAGGCTGCCGTCGCCGGTCGGGTCGAGGATCTCCTCGAAGGCCCCGCCCGCGGTGCGCCGGAACACGCGCCCCGTCCCGATGACGAACAGCACGCCGTCCTCGAAGTGCACGCGCGGGTCATCGAGCGCGCCCGTGCCGATGCCGGCGCTCGTCAGCTCGACGGTCACGACGCCGGCGGAGTCGATGCTGAACACGTTGTCGGACGTCGCGCCGGCCACCCACACCGTGTCGTCGTCGTCGACGACGAGCGTGTCGGGGGCGAGCAGCGTCTCGCCGAGCCCGTCACCGGAGACGTCGAGCACGACGCTCACCGTGCCGTCCGTGTCGAGCCGGTACACGTTGTTCGACGAGCGGCACGCGACGTAGAGCACGTCCTGCGAGTCCACCGCGAGCGACGCCGGCTGCAGGAACTCCTGGTCGGGCAGCCCGGACGACAGGTCGAGCACGACCTCGATCGCGCCGCCCGACAGGCGCAGGACGCCGTGCGTGTTGCGCGACGCGACGTACACGTCGCCCGTGGAGTCGACCACGGGCGCGGCGAGTCCCTGCAGCGAGGCGGACACGTTCGGGAAGAAGGTGATGTCCTGCGCGACGACGGGCGTCGCGAGGGTCGCGGCGAGCAGGGCGGCGAGGCGGGTCGACATGGGAGCGCTCCGGAGAGTGGCGGTCCGGGCGCGGCACGGCCCGGCGCGGACGGTCCCCGCGCCCGGCACGCGCGATTCGCCTCGCCGCGGTCCCCCCGGCGGCGGATCTCCCGTGTCGGACGGTCGGGCGGCCGTCCGGGGGTCGAGTATGCCACGCATCCCGGCGGGTGACCGGGATGCCGCGCTCCGCGTCGACGCGGTCCACGCCGCGCGTTTCACGGAGGAAGACGACGCGGCGCGATCGCCGGACGACGCGGTCCGGCGACCGGGTGTCGCGCGTCAGCCGTCGGCGGGCTGGTACTTGTCGTGGCCGTCGTTGCGCTGCTGGAGCAGCGGGCCGCGCAGCATCTCGGCCGCCGCGTCGCGACGCCCCTCGAGGATCGCGATCTCGAGCTCGAGCGCCGTGATGAGCGTGCGCGCCATGTCGGCGCGGTAGGCCGCGCGGTGGCTCTCACGGTCGGCGCGCTCGACCTCGGAGAGGTTCGTCGGGTCGTGGCCCTTCGACGCGAGGAGCAGCACCTCCATCTCGGCGAGCGCCTCGAGCGCCTGCGCGTCGCCGGCCGGGTCCTTCAGCGCGTCGCCGACCGTGCGCAGGCTCTTCTTCACGCCGCGCATGAGGTCGTGGAGTTCGGGGCCGTCCTGCGTCGGCGCGGTCGACCAGGCGACGGACACGACGGCGAGGGCGAGCACGGGGAGGATCCAGCGACGGAGCGGACGGGGAGCGGTCATGGGAGAAGGGTCTCGCGGGGGGGAGTCCCGGCGCGCCCGGGGAGGCGCGGCGCGGACGGGGGTCGTCGGTGCGCGCCGCGATCGGGGGAGATCGACGCGCGGGCGCGGCCGCATGATACGCGGGCGTGTCGAACGGAGTCCGGCGCCGGAGTGTGGGGCCGCTCCGCGCGCGGGACCGCGGGGGCGGGGCTCGCCGCGCCCCCGTCCGGGTCGGCGTCGGGGGGCAAGCGCGTCGTGGCGGGTGGACCGGGGGGGATCGGGTCGGGTCGGCGGTGAGGTCGGCCCACCCGCCACGAGCGACGGACGGGACTCTCGCCGACCCGTGCGGAGATCCCGTGGTGTCCGGGACAAGGTCTCGTGAGGACGGCGCGCCGGGGGGAGGCGGGCCCGGCGGCCGGGCCGCGAGCCGCGTCGACGCGCGGCGCCCCGGCTCGAAATGAACGCGTTCAAAAAAAGACTGGACGCCGGCGGCGATCCCGCCGAAGCTCTCTTTTGAACACGTTCAACTCTGTCCCCGAGGCCCCGCCATGACGCCCTCCGCCCCCGTTCCCGCCCGTCGCCCGGACGACGAGACCGAGCGCTCCCGCCGCCACCGGACCCTCGCCGCCGCGGTCGCCATGGGCGCCGTGGCCGCCGTCCTCACCGCGATGGTCTCGCTCCGGATCGGCGGGCACTACGGCATCAGCCTGTTCCTCGGCGCCCCGTCCGCGGCCGGCTTCGTGGCCACGCTCATCCACGGCCGGCGCCACCCCGTCCGCGGCCCGGACCTCCTCGCGATCTCGCTCTGGGTCGTGCTCTTCGGGCTGCTGCTCGTGCTCGTCCTCGCGATGGACGGGCTCATGTGCGGGCTCATGGCCGCGCCGCTCGCGTTCCCCGCCGCGTTCCTCGGCTCCGCCGCGGCGCTGCCGTTCCTCGCCCGGCGCAGCGCGCGCGCGGCGTCCTGGTCGGCCTTCCCGATCCTCTGGCTGGCCCTCGCCGCGGAGCCGTGGCTCACCGCCGCGCCGGAGCTCCGCCGCGTGACGACCGAGGTCGAGGTCGCCGCGCCCGCCGACGTCGTGTGGGACACGGTCGTCGCCTTCCCCCCCATCACGACGCCGCCCTCCTGGGAGTTCCGGGCAGGCATCGCCTACCCTGTCTCCGCCGAGCTGGACGGCGAGGGCGTCGGCGCGATCCGGCGCTGCCGCTTCAGCACCGGCGACTTCGTGGAGCCCGTGACCGTCTGGGACCCCGGCCGACGCCTCGCGTTCGACGTCCTCGAGAACCCCGCGCCCATGATCGAGACCTCCTTCTACGAGCAGCTCGAGGCGCCGCACCTCCAGCACACCTTCGTGTCGGAGCGCGGCGAGTTCGTGCTCGAGCCCACGGAGCGCGGGACGATCCGGCTGCGCGGCACGACCTGGTACCGCCAGCGCCTGTGGCCTCAGGTCTACTGGAATGCGATCGCGGACCGGCTCATCCACCGCATCCACGGGCGCGTGCTCGAGCACATCCGCGACGTCGCGGAGGACGCCGGGTGACGGGAGGCGCGGGCGACGCCGATCCGCGCCCGCGCGCGGGGCTCCGGGGCGAGGCCGCCGGGGCGGGCGCCCGCACGCGCGGCGCGGGCGCCCGCACGCGCGGCCGCACCGCGAAGGCCGAGGCCACGCGCGCGCGCATCCTCGACGCGGCCGTCGAGCTGCTCCGCGAGGAGGGCTACCCCGCGATGACGATGCGCGCCATCGCCGAGCGCGCCGGCGTGAGCACGGGCAACGCGTACTACCACTTCGCGTCCAAGGACGACCTCGTGCAGGCGTTCTACATGCGCACGCACGAGGAGCACCTCGTCGTCGCGCAGCCGGCGATCGCGACGGCGCGCGGCTTCGAGGCGAAGCTCGCCGCGCTCATGGACACCAAGCTCGAGACGCTCGAGCCGTACCACGCGTTCGCGGGCGCGCTCTTCCAGTCGGTGGCCGACCCGAACAGCCCGCTCAACCCGTTCAGCGAGGCGTCGCGCCCGGTGCGCGCGGAGGCCACGCGGCTCTTCGAGGACGTCGTCGCGGGCGCGCGGCTCAAGGTGCCGAAGGACCTCGCCGCGGAGCTCCCCGAGCTGCTCTGGACCTGGCACATGGGCATCGTCATGTACTGGGTGCACGACGCCTCGCCCGGCCGCCGCCGCACGCGCAAGCTCGTCGCGTCGAGCATCGCGATCATCTCCAAGCTCGTGACGGTCTCGAGCCTGCCGCTCATGAAGCCGCTGCGGCGGTCCGTGCTCGACCTGCTGCGCGACCTGCGCGTCGAGGACGAGCCGGACACCGCGGCATGACGGGGCCGCGCCCTCTCAGAAGATCGAGACCTTGAGGCCGGCCGACGACATCGTGGTCGCGCACGGCACCCACGGCGCGCACTCGAGGCCCTCCGCCTTCAGCGGGTAGCCGTCGCAGGTGAGGTGGTCCGTGACGAGCGCCTCCCACGGCGCGATCGGCACGGTGAACGACGACCGGACGGAGAAGAAGCGTCCTTTGCCGAGGGGCCGCGCCCAGAGCACGGCCTGCGGGTCGCGCGCCGAGGACGCGACGAGCTCCTCCGACGACCACGCGGGCGCGGGCTCGCCGACGTTCCACACACCCGTGGACACGGTCGTCGGCCCGGCGCCCGTGCCGTCCGGCACCGTCGAGGCCAGTCGCAGGAACACGCCGCCACCGCACGTCGAGTCCCGGACCTCCACGTCGAGCAGGCGGCGGTCGGCGCCCAGGTCGAGCACCTGCGTGAACCCGTCGGGCTGCAGGAGCACCAACCGCGAGAACTCCTCGAACGCCGTGAACTGCGAGTAGGCCAGCACGAGCGTGCCGCGGATCCGGTTGCTGGCGAGCGACACCGACGCCGTCCCCACGTTCGAGAACTGGACGATCGTGGTCTCCGTGTAGCGGGGCGCCCAGTAGAGGAGCGGATCCGTCGTGCGCTCGAGCACGTCCACGCGGATCGTCAGCGGGTCGGGGATCCCGCAGGCCGTGCAGTCGTGGGTGTGCCCCGCCGCGACGAAGACCTTCACGGGGCGCTTCTCGCACGGGTCCTCCCGGACGAGCGCGATGGACGGGAACGTCGCCTTGCCGGACGAGCAGACGAGCGTGGCCCCGACCTCCTCCTTCAGCGGACTGACCGGCGGCGCGTTCGCATCGAACGTCAGGTACCACACGGACTGCCCGTTGGCCCACACGAGGTGGACGTCGCCCTCGGCGGACTGCATGGACGGCTCACGGGCGGGCACGCCGTCGAGCAGGAGGGGCGTCGACCAGACGCCGTCGGGCGTCCGCGTCACGAAGTAGAGGTCACCGTTGCCGCCGGCGTCCGGCTCGTGCAGGAACGCGACGGCGACGAGCTGCCGAGGCAACGCGATCGTCGGGGACGAGAGTTCCCCCGGCAGGGTCGTCACCTCCTCGCGCGTCGACCACGTGATGCCGTCGTCCGAGAACTGGTAGAAGACGCGCCCCTCGGACTCGTGGACGCGGTGCAGGCGGCTCACCGACGTCTTGGAGACGACCTTCGCGCCGCTCGTGGGGCCGAACCCTGAGACCTGCGGCTCCGTGAGCGTCGGCAAGGGGTCCGTGGACGCGCACTGCGCGAGCGCGTCGGACCCCGACGCGAAGAGGACGAGCAGCGCCGTCAGCAGGCGCGGGAGACGCGAGGACGGCATGGGGAGCGCTCCACGTTTCGGGGACGAGGGCGGAGAGCCGCGGCGGCGGCGTCACCGGGATGAGCGCATCCGGCGCCGGCCGGCGGACAGCGAATACCGCCTTCCGAGTCGATCGGTTCCCCGCCCGCCCTGCCCGGCGCTCGCCGCGCCCTCGGGAACCCGACGACTCCCGCCTACCGCACGTACCCCAGCTCCTTGAGCCGCTCGAGCGTCTCGTCGTCCGCCTCCGCGCCGCTGAAGGCCGCGAAGGGCCCGGTCGCCGGCGCGCGCCGGAGGCGCTCGAGCACGTCGAGCAGGTCGGCGTCGGGCGCCGCGTCGCCGTCGAGCAGGCGCGGCGCGCGCTCGTCCGGGTCCGCGCGCAGGTCGTAGACGCGCGGCGTCGTGTCGAAGCCGTGCTCGACGTCCAGCAGCGGCAGCACGAGCTTGCGGCCGTCGGGGAGCCGCGCGGCGAGCGCCTGCTGGCAGGAGGTCGTGGCCCAGGGCGCGTCGGGCACCGGCGCGTCGGCGAGCAGCGCCGCCGAGAGGTCTCGACCCGCGCCGAGCGTCGACGGCAGGCCGCACAGCCCGAGCAGCGTCGGCCCCACGTCGATGTTCGCGACGAGCGCGTCCTCGCGGCGACCCGCCGGCACCCCCGGCCCGGCGAGCACGAAGGGCGTGCGCACGAGCTCGTCGTAGACCGTGCCGTCGTGCTCCTTCTTGAGCAGGTCCTCGAGGTGCAGCGGCATCCCGTTGCGCGCCTTCCAGGCCTGCATCTGCTGCGCGCGCGACGTGATCTCGCGCCGCGCGAAGAGCGTCTCGCCGTGGTCGGCGACGAGGACCACGTAGGTGTCGTCCGCGAACCCGCGCGCCTCGAGCGCGTCGAGCAGGCGCCCGACGAACGCGTCGACGACCGCGACCTCGCCGTCGTAGAGGTCGACCGCCTCCGCGAGCTCCGGGATCTGCGCCGCGAGCGCCGCGCGCTGCTCGCCCTCGAACCCGTCGAGCACGTCGCGCACGAGCGCCTGCTCCGCCGCGTCGAAGAGCGCCGACGGCTCGCGCCGCCAGGGCGTGCTCGGGGGCTCGTAGGGCGTGTGGGTGTCCATCGTGTGCACCCACAGGAACCACGGCGCGTCGCGCGCGGCCGCCGCGTCGAGGAACGCGAGCGCCCGCGCCTCGACGTCCGCCGCGTCCCACTTGGGCTTGTTGCGCAGGCGCACGTCCCACGAGTCGACGCCGCGCGCGAAGCCGGCCTCCTCCGCGAGCAGCGAGTTCGCGACGAACGCGCCCGTGGTCCAGCCGGCCTCGGCGAAGCGCTCGGCGAGCGTCGGGTAGCCGTCCGGCACGCGGTAGAGCGTGTTGAAGACCGGCTGCCCGGTCATGAGCGAGATCATGGACGGCATGGTCCAGCTCGCCTGCGCCGTGCAGTCCGTGAACACGACGCCGCGCGCGGCGAGCGCGTCGAGACGCGGCGACGTGCGCCAGCGGTAGCCGTAGGTCGAGAGGTGGTCCGCGCGCAGCGTGTCCGCGACGACGAGCAGGACGTTGGGGCGCGCGGGCCGCGCGCCGGAGGTCGCGTCCCCCGCCGACGGATCCCCGCCGCAGGCCGCGAGGCAGGCGGCGAGCGCGAAGGCGGCGAGAGGACGACGGGGGATCACGGCGCGGCTCGGGAATGGCACGCCAGTCTCCCGGGTTCCGCGACGCGTCGCCACTCCGCGCAGAGGGTAAGCTGGACCGCGCGGCCGGCGGGACCCGCGCCGCGGGGAGACAGGAGCGCGTCCATGCACGAGACCGACCCCGAACGCCCGCACGACGCCGCGCCCGGCGCGACGCGGTCCGGCCCGTCGGCGGCCGACCTCCTCGCGGAGCTCGAGCTCGACGACGACACGCTCGCCCTGCTGCTGCCGCGCTTCGAGCGCGAGTTCCGCGAGCTCACGCAGGGCTGCACCGAGGTCATCTGGGTGCTCCGCTCGGACCGCCGGGAGACGCTGTTCCTGAGCCCGGCCTTCGAGCGCGTGTGGGGCCGCTCGCGCGAGGAGCTGCGCACGAACCCGCGGGCCTGGATGGAGTCGCTGCACCCGGACGACGCCGCGCGCATGGCCGACCGCGTCGAGCGCATCCGCGAGGACGGCTACGACGAGGAGTACCGCATCGCGCGGCCGGACGGCGAGGTGCGCTGGATCCGCGACCGCGCGTTCCCCATCCGCGACGCGGACGGGAGCATCCGCCGGCTCGCGGGCATCGCCACGGACATCACCGACAGGAAGGCCGCCGAGGCGCAGATGGAGCGTCAGCAGGAGGTGCTGCTGAACCTCGCGCTGCGACGCGCCGACCCGGACGCCGACCTGCTGCCCGTGCTGCAGCGCATCACCGAGGCCGCCGCGCACTGCCTCGGCGTGGAGCGCGTGAGCGTGTGGGTGTTCAACGCGGACAAGTCCGTCATGGACTGCGTCGACCTCTACACGGAGGCCACGGGCGAGCACGGCGAGTGCGATCCGCTGAGGGCGGAGGAGTTCCCGCACTACTTCGAGGCGCTCATGGCCGAGCGCGCGATCGCCGCGGACGACGCGCACACCGACCCGCGCACGAGCGAGTTCTCGGAGGTCTACCTGCGCCCGCTCGGCATCACCGCGATGCTCGACGCCCCCGTGCGCGTCGGCGGCGAGCTGCGCGGCGTGCTGTGCCACGAGCAGGTGGGCGCGCCGCGCACGTGGTCCCCCGGCGACCAGGGCTTCGCCGCCAACGCCGCGGACCTCGTCTCGCTCGCGATGGCCGACCACGAGCGCCGCCGCCAGGAGCTCGAGAAGCGCGTGCTCGAGAGCAAGTTCGCGCAGGCGCAGAAGATGGAGAGCCTCGGCGTGCTCGCCGGCGGCATCGCGCACGACTTCAACAACCTGCTGCAGGGCGTGCTCGCGAACACCGAGCTCGCGCGGCGCACGCTCGCGCCGGACTCGCCGGCCGCCGCGCGCCTCGCCGCGGCCG
>JAUIEF010000104.1 GCA_030428785.1 bacterium | reverse complement strand
CCGGTGCACAGCTGGGCCGTGCAGCGGCGCGAGGATCCCCTCCCCCAGAAGGAGGTCCAAGAGAACACGATGAAGCGGCTCGAGGCCGCCCGGGCTGCCATCGAGCACACCAAGTCGATCCTCGAGTACGGCGCCGGCAACCAGGTCGAAGCGATCGAGGAGACCGACTCCAACTCGTACTACCGGATGCAGGCGGGCCGCTCGAACTGGAACTTCGACATCCCGCCCGAGGTGCGGGAGCGGCTCGACGCCGTGTGGAAGCAGGCCTACGCGGCGGACGGCCGTGACGACCTCGTCGACCTCTACTCCGGCTGGGCGGCGACCTACGAGGAGGACCACCACGCGATCGGGTACGTCGGGCACGTCGCCGCGAGCCGGCTCGTCGCGCGTCACCTCCCTCCGGAGCCCGGGCAGGTCGTCCTCGACGCCGGCTGCGGGACGGGCTTCGCGGGCGAGCGCCTCGCCGACCTCGGGTACGCGCGCATCGCCGGCATCGACCTCAGCGAGGCGATGCTCGCCGTCGCGGCGACGAAGGGCTGCTACGACTCGCTGCGGCGCGTCGACCTGGGCCGCCCGCTCGACGACGATCGCAACGACGCCTACGACGCCGCGATCCTCGTGGGCGTGTTCAGCTACGGGCAGGCGCCGGCGCGCGCGCTCGACGAGATCGTGCGCGTCGTGCGGCCCGGCGGCGTCGTCGTGCTCACGCTGCGCACGGACTTCCACGAGGAGGACGCGATGGGCGTCGCGAGCCGCATCGCCGAGCTCGAGGGCCGCGGCGCGTGGAGGCGCCTCGAGGTCACGGACGCCCGCCCGTACCTCCCGAAGAAGGACCCGGACGCGCTGTTCCGCGTGTGGGCCTTCGAGGTGCTGCCGGACGCCGTGCCGGACCCGGGCGACGACTTCCGCGCCGCCGTGCGCGAGGCGCTCACCGCGCCGGGGCCCGTGAAGCGGCTCGCGCACCACCACATCTGGGACGCCATGTCGTCGCGCCTCTACGACGAGTACATCGAGCGCCCGGAGTACTACCTCAACGACGCCGAGGAGGAGATCCTGCGCGTCAACGCCGGCGACTTCCTCGGCGACCGGGCGCTCTGCGTGGAGCTGGGCTGCGGCTCGGGGAAGAAGATGAGCCACGTGTTCGACGCGGTGCTCGCGGACGCGCAGGGCCCGCTCGACTACATGCCCATCGACCTGTCGCCGGGCGCGCTCGAGACCGCCGCGACGTGGATGCAGGAGCAGTACGGCGGCGACGTGCGCGTCGCCCCCCGGCTCGGGCACTTCGACGAGACGCTCGCCTCCATCCCGGCCGACCGCCCCAAGGCCGTGTTCTTCCTGGGCGGCTCCATCGGGAACTTCGAGACGCACGAGGAGACGGTCGACTTCCTGGCGTCGGTCCGCGAGAAGCTGTCGCCGAAGGACCGCTTCGTCGTCGGGTTCGACCTGTGCAAGGACGCGCACGTGTTCGAGCATGCCTACAATGCGGGCGACCCGAACCGGCTCTTCTTCCTCCACATGGTGCGTCGCATGAACCACACGCTCGGCGCGGACTTCGACCTGGGCGCCTTCGAGCTCGCGTCCACCTACGACGAGGTCCACGACGTCCCCGAATGCCAGGGCCAGACCGGCCGCGTGGCGCTCCGCGTCCGCACGCGGACCGCGCAGGACGTGACGATCCCGGGCCTGGACGACCTCGCGGTCCACCTCGACGCGGGGGACGTGGTCCAGGTGGGCATCTCGCGCAAGTTCAGCCCCGACGCGGTGGCGGGCACGGCGGCGCTCGCCGGCCTGCGCGTGCGGAGCCTGTGGTTCGACAGCCGGCACTACTTCTCGCTGGCCGAGCTGGTGCGCGACGACGCCCCCGCCGCCTGAGCCGCCGGTGGACGGAGGCGACCCCACCGCCGTCGCGTTCCGAGGGGTCCGCAAGGAGTTCCCCGCGCCCGACGGCGGTGTCGTCGCGGCCGTCGACGACGTGACGCTCGAGGTCGCGGAGGGCGAGACGCTCTGCCTCATCGGCACGAGCGGCTCCGGCAAGACGACGCTGCTCCGCATGGTGAACCGCCTCGAGGAGCCGACGCGCGGCGCTGTGCTCGTGCGCGGCGAGGACGTCGCGACTCACGACGCGGTCCGCCTCCGCCGCGGGACGGGCTACGTCATCCAGTCCGGCGGGCTCTTCCCGCACATGACGGTGGAGCGCAACGTCGGCCTGCTCTGCGAGCTCGAGGACTGGGACGCCGACAGCCGCCGCGCGCGCGTCCGGGAGCTGCTCGCCATGGTCCACCTGCCGCCCGACGAGTTCGCGGAGCGGATGCCCCACGAGCTGTCCGGCGGGCAGCGCCAGCGGGTGGGCGTCGCTCGGGCGCTCGCGCTCGACCCGCCGCTCGTGCTCATGGACGAGCCGTTCGGGGCGCTCGACCCGATCACGCGCGCGACGCTCCGCGACGAGTTCGCGGAGCTGCGCGCCGCCGTCCGCAAGACGGTGGTGCTCGTGACGCACGACATGGCGGAGGCGTTCGCGCTGGGCGACCGCATCGCGCTGCTCGACGCCGGACGCCTTCGCCAGGTGGGCACCGCGGAGGACTTCCGGGAGCGGCCCGCCGACGACTTCGTCGCGCGCTTCCTCGCGGAGCACTTCGCATGAGCACGACCCGGCACCGCGCGCTCGTGCTGGCGGGCGCCGTCCTCGCGGGGCTCGGCGGCGCTCGGGAGGTCGGCGCGGCCCTCCCCGCTCCGCAGGACCCGGCACCACCGGCCCGCACCGCCGCCACCGAGCGCCGCCCCATCGTCGTGGGCAGCAAGAACTTCGCGGAGAACCGCATCCTCGCGCACGTCATGGGGCAGCTCATCGAGGCGCGCACCGACCACGAGGTCGTCGTGGAGGACGGCCTCGGCGGGACGCTCGTCGTCTTCGGCGCCCTGCGCTCCGGCGACATCGACGTCTATCCCGAGTACACGGGGACGGGCTGGGCCATCGTGCTCAAGGAGCCCGAGGCCGCCGCGGACCCGTTGCGGACGTACGTGCACGTCGCGCGCGAGTACGCGCGGCGGTTCGACGTCCGCTGGCTCCCGCCGTTCGGCTTCAGCAACAGCTACGCGCTCGCCGTGCGCGGGCCGGTCGCCGAGGAGCTCGGGCTCGCGCGCGTGTCGGACCTCGCGGCCGTCTCCGAGAGGCTGCGCGCGGGCGTGAGCCACGAGTTCCTCGCCCGCGAGGACGGCTGGCCCGGGGTGAGCGCCGCCTACGGCCTGGAGATCGCGGACCTGCGCGGCATGGAGCACGGCCTCGCCTTCGAGGCGCTCGCCGCCGGCGAGATCGACCTCGTCGACGCGTGGACCACGGACGGCAAGCTCCTGCGCTACGACCTCACCGTGCTCGAGGACGACCGCGGGTTCTGGCCGCCGTACCACGCGGCGCCGATCGTGCGCGGCGACCTGCTGCTCCGCGCGCCGGAGGTCGAGGACGTGCTCGGCGAGCTCGCGCTGCGGCTCCCGGACGCGCGCATGCAGGCGCTCAACCACGCCGTCGAGGTGGACGGCCGCGCGTTCGCGGACGTCGCGCGGGAGTTCCTCATCGAGGAGGGGCTGCTCGACCCGTCCGACGCGCCCGCCGACGACGGCTTCCGGGCCGGCGAGCGGCGCGGCGACCTCCTGACCTTCGTCGCGGGCCGCCTCGGCATCACCGGCGAGCTCGTGCTCGAGCACCTGCTCCTCACGCTCGTGTCGGTGCTCTCCGCCGTCGTCGCGGCCGTGCCGCTGGGCGTGCTCCTCGCGCGCCGGCGGCGCCTCGCGGGCCCCGTGCTCCAGGTGGCGGGCGTCATCCAGACGATCCCCGGCCTCGCGCTCCTCGCGTTCATGATCCCCGTGCTGGGCCTCGGCCTCGACGCGGCCTACGCGGCGCTCTTCCTCTACGCGCTGCTCCCGATCCTCCGCAACACGTACACCGGGCTCGTCGAGGTGGACCGGGACCTCGTCGACGCGGCGGTCGGCATGGGGCTGACCCCGCGCCAGGTGCTCCGGCACGTCGAGCTGCCGCTCGCGGCGCGCACGATCATGGCGGGCGTGCGCACGGCCGCGGTCATCACGATCGGCGTCGCGACGCTCGCGGCCTTCATCGGCGCGGGCGGGCTCGGGGAGCCGATCGTCACGGGCCTGCAGCTCGACGACACGCGGCTCGTGCTCGCCGGTGCGCTGCCGGCCGCGCTCCTCGCCGTGCTCACGGACCTCGCGCTCGGCCGCGCCGAGCGACGGCTCGCGACACCCTCGCGCGGTGCGCCGGGCGCCTGAGCGGCGGAGGCGAGGAGGCCGCGGATCCGGCTCCTGCGACCCGATCTCGCCGCGTGACGCCCTGCACGGGATCCGTACTCCGCCATGACGGAATGCTCACTAGGGCCCATCCGAGGCGACTTGGGATCACTGATACACTCGTGCGCGTGTCGCGCCGGTCCCGGGAGCCGCGTGAGGGCAGTCACACGGTCCGGGGCGGGTGCGGCCGGGCACAGCACTCCAGACACCGACACGCAGGAATCCTCGTGATGCGCACACTCATCCTCTCTTCGTTGGCCGTGACGGCCGTGCTCGGCACGGCGTCGGCCCAGTCGTTCACGCAGCCGCCGGTCGCGGTGGACGTCAACCCCGACCCGGACATCGTCGAGGTCTTCCTCGAGGCCTCCGAGACCACCAAGCAGTACCTCCCCGGCGCTGCCACCGCCGTGATGGCCTACAACGGGACCGTCCCCGGCCCGACGATCGAGGCCAAGGTGGGCGACACCCTCATCGTCCACTTCACGAACAACCTCTCGATCGACACGACCGTCCACTGGCACGGCGTCGAGACGCCCGCGAACATGGACGGCAGCCACATCGCCCAGCGGCCCATCCCGCCCGGCGGCACGTTCGACTACGAGTTCGACCTGCTCACGCCGTCGCTCTTCTGGTACCACCCGCACGTCCGCACGAACGAGATGGTGGAGTCGGGCCTGTACGGCGCGCTCCTCGTGCGCGACCCCGTGGGCGAGGCCGGCCTGGGCCTGCCGGCCACCGAGAAGATCCTGCTCCTCGACGACATCCTCCTCGACACGACCACGAACCAGATCGACACGCACGACCCGGCCGACCCGCTCGTGAAGGTCGAGCAGACGCTCAACGGACGGTCGGGCAACTTCCTGCTCGTGAACGGCCAGGTCGCCCCCATCTCCCTGGGCATGACCAACGGCGCGCCCGAGCGCTGGCGCATGGTCAACACGGCCAACGTCCGCTTCTTCCGGCTGAGCTTCGAGACGCCCCTCGAGGGCGCCGGTCCGAAGCAGATGGTCTACCGGATCGGCGGCGACGGCGGCCTCATCGAGCACCCGCTCCAGAAGGACCCGATCGACATCATCCTCGGCGTGCCCGACCAGGACGGACCGGACCACTACAGCAACGGCGACCCGGACCTCGGCATCTTCCTCACCCCCGGTGAGCGCGCCGACGTCGTCTGGACGCCGGACGCGCCTCCCGGCGTGGCCTCGCTGCTCGTGCGCAACCACGACTGGAACCGCGGCGCGCACGCGGTCATGTACAACCCGGACATGTCCGGCACGATCGTGCTCGGCGACGACACGATGGACGGCCTGGGCCTCTCGCAGCCGCTCTTCCGCATCGGCGTCAGCGGCGCGCAGCAGACGCCCTACACGCCCCCGGCGGACCTGCGCACGATCACGCCCATCGATCCGCTCGAGGTCGTCGGCACGCTGAACCTCGTCATGGGTCACCAGCTCCCGCCGCTGCCGCCCACCGGTGACGTGAAGCTCTTCACGCAGATGGTCGCCGGCAACCCGGCGCCCATGCCGCTCATCTCGCCGCTCGAGGCCTACGACGTCGAGGTCGGCTCGACGTACATCTGGGAGGTCAGGAACCTCACCCACATGGACCACCCGTTCCACACGCACGGGTGGACGTTCCAGCCGTTCGAGATCGAGTACTTCCACGTCTCGGACCCGACGCTCAACTACGTCGAGACCATCGACGTCCTGGAGAACAAGGACACGTTCCGCGTGCCCGGCCGCAAGGACGCGGTGCCGTTCTCGAGCAACACGACGCTCCGCGCCTACGCGACCTTCAACGACGACGGCCGCGAGGGCACGGTCCGCGCGCAGGGGCTCTACCCGAGCGACACGGAGTCGGGCGGCTGGCTGGCCCACTGCCACATCCTCGAGCACAGCAAGAACGGCATGATGACGTTCTTCGAGGCGCACTACCCGGGCGACACGGAGTTCCTGCTGGGCAACGGTCTCGCGGGCACGGCGGGCATCCCCGAGCTGCGGATCGGCGGCGACCTCACGGCCGGCTCCCCGACGACGCTCACGGTGCGGAACGCCGCGCCGAGCGCCTTCGGCGGCGTCTTCCTGAGCTCGGCGCTCAACCCGCAGCCGCTCTTCGGCGGCACGCTCATCCCGGACCTCCAGATCCTGAAGTTCTTCGCGACCGACCCGGCCGGCGAGCTGGACCTCGCCACGAGCTGGCCCGTGGGCCTGCCGGCGGGCACGGAGTTCTTCTGGCAGTACTGGGTGACGGACGCGGGCGGCCCCGAGGGCTACGCGGCGTCCAACGCCGTGCAGACCGTCACGCCCTGAGCCGGCCTGGGGAGCGCCCGCCGCGGCGCCCACCCGACCCCTGCAGGACGCCGAGCGCCCGGTGGAGGACCTCCTCCGCCGGGCGCTCGCGCGTTTCCGGGCGTCCTGCGCCGGACGCGCCCCCCCCCGCGAACGCGCCCGCAGGGCGGGTTCCGGCCCCGTCCTGCGGATTCTGGGGTATGCTTCGATGCTTCGTGCATCGTCCGGCCGGACACCGCGCGGACCGGTCGGTTCCCCGGGGGCAGCCGGGGGCCGGCCGGTGGTTGGCTCGACCCATCCCGATCCCACAGCTCCAAGCAGGGCACTCCCCATCATGCGCATCCACCCCCTCCTGGCGGGTCTCGCAGGCCTGTCCCTCCTCGCCGCCTCGGCCACCGGGCAGATCCTCGATCCGCCCGTCGCGACCGACGTGAACCCCGACCCCGACATCGTCGAGATCTTCCTCGAGGCGTCGGAGACCACGAAGCAGTACCGCCCCGGCGCGGCGACCGCGGTCATGGCCTACAACGGCACGATCCCCGGCCCGACCATCGAGGCGAAGGTCGGCGACACGCTCATCGTCCACTTCACGAACAACCTCTCGATCGACACGACCGTCCACTGGCACGGTCTCGAGACGCCCGCGAACATGGACGGCAGCCACATCGCCCAGAAGCCCATCCCGCCGGGCGGCACGTTCGACTACGAGTTCGACCTGCTCACCGCGTCGCTCTTCTGGTACCACCCGCACGTCCGCACGAACGAGATGGTCGAGGCCGGCCTGTACGGCGCCCTCCTCGTGCGCGACCCCGTCGGTGAGGCCGGCCTCGGCCTGCCCGCCACCGAGCGGATCATGATCCTCGACGACATCCTGCTGGACGACGCCACGAACCAGATCGTGAGCCACGACCCGTCCGATCCGCAGGAGAAGATCGAGATGACGCTCAACGGTCGCACCGGCAACCACCGGCTCGTGAACGGCAAGCTCGACGGCGGCGTGCTCCCCGTCACGAACGGCGTGCCGGAGCGCTGGCGCATCGTCAACGCGGCGAACACCAAGTTCTTCCGGCTCTCCTGGGAGACCCCGGACGGCGGCAACCAGCAGATGGTCTACCGCATCGGCGGTGACGGCGGTCTGCTCGAGGAGCCGATCCAGAAGGACCCGATCGACGTCATCCTCACGCCCCCGGACGCCGACGGCCCGGACCACTTCAGCAACGGTGACCCGGACCTCGGCATCTTCCTCACCCCGGGTGAGCGCGCCGATGTGGTCTTCACGCCCGACTGGGTGGACGGCAGCACGGTCGAGGTCCGATCGCACGACTGGAACCGCGGCGCGCACGCCGTGAACCCCAACCCGGACATGTCCGGCACGTTCGTCCTGGGTGACGACCTCACCGACGGCAACCAGCCGGCGGAGAACCTCATCCGCCTGCTCGTCCAGGGTCCGCCCGGCACGCCCTACGTGCCCCCGGCATCCCTGCGCACGATCACGCCCATCGACCCGCTCGAGGTCGTCGGCACGCTGACGCTCGTCATGGGCCACCAGCTGCCGCCGCTCCCGGCCGACGGCTCCGTGAAGCTCTTCACGCAGATGGTCGCCGGCAACCCGGCGCCCATGCCGCTCATCTCGCCGCTCGAGGCCTACGACGTCGAGGTCGGCTCCACCTACATCTGGGAGGTGCGCAACCTCACCCACATGGACCACCCGTTCCACACGCACGGGTGGACGTTCCAGCCGTTCGAGATCGAGTACTTCCACGTCTCCGACCCGCTGCTGAACTTCGTGGAGACGATCGACTACCTCGAGAACAAGGACACGTTCCGGGTCCCGGGCCGCAAGGACCCGGTGCCGTTCTCGAGCAACACGACGCTCCGCGCCTACGCGACCTTCAACGACGACGGCCGCGAGGGCACGGTCCGCGCGCAGGGTCTCTACCCGAGCGACACGGAGTCGGGCGGGTGGCTGGCGCACTGCCACATCCTCGAGCACAGCAAGAACGGCATGATGACGTTCTTCGAGACCCACTACCCCGGCGACACGCAGTACCTGCTGGGCAAGGGCCTCGCGGGCACGGCCGGCATCCCCGAGCTGCGCATCCTCGGCGACCTCACCGCGGGTTCGCCGACGACGCTCACCGTGAGGGACGCCGCGCCGAGCGCGTTCGGCGGCGTCTTCCTGAGCTCCACGCTCAACCCGCAGCCGCTCTTCGGCGGCACGCTCGTCCCGGACATCCAGATCCTGAAGTTCTTCGCGACGGACCCGGCCGGCGAGCTCAACCTCGCCACGGCCTGGCCCGCCGGCCTGCCGGCCGGGACGGAGTTCTTCTGGCAGTACTGGGTGACGGACGCGGGCGGCCCCGAGGGCTACGCGGCGTCCAACGCCGTGCAGACCATCACGCCCTGATCCCACCGATCAGCATCGGCGTCGCGTGAGCGGCGCCTCGTGAGCGAGCGCTCGTCGGGCCGCGGCCCGGCGGGCGCTCGTCGCGTTCAGAGGGCGTCGAGCGCCTCCTCGAGCACCCGGCCGTCCAGGTCGTCGGGCGCGTCGAGGCCGAGCAGCGCGAGGAGCGTCGGCACGACGTCGACGGGACCCGCCGGCGACGCGAGGCGGCCGGCGCGGATCCCCGCGCCGAGCAGGAAGAGCGGCACGTCCCGGTCGTAGGCGTGGTGGCTGCCGGGCGCGGTCCCGACGCCCGCGTCGAGGACGGAGCCCTCCTCGAGGAGCACGAGCACGTCGCCGCTCCGCTCGGGGTGGAGGTCCTCCGCCCAGCGCCGGCGCGCGGGGTCGTCGCTGGAGGCGAGCGTCTCCGGCGTCCAGGTCTCGCCGACGCCGTCCACGCCCGCGGCCGCCTCCGCCGCCACGCGCCGCGCCTCGGCGAGGTCCACGCCCGCCGCCTCCACGACGCCGTGGTCGAGGAAGACCCACGGACCGCCCAGGCCGATGGTCCACGAGCGGCTCGTCGTGATGACGTGCTGCGGGAAGGCGGCGCGGAGCGCGAGCTCCACCGGCACCTGGATCTCCTGCGTGCGCAGCCGCCGGCCGCCCGTCTTCTCCGGCAACCGGGCGAGGCCCTCGCCCGACGCGAGCACGAACGTCCAGCGCCCGGGCCCGGCGCGCTCGTCGAGCAGCGCGAAGAGCTCCGCGAGTCGCGCGTCGAGCTCGAGCACCGTGCCAAGGACCTCCTGGCTGTCGGGGCCGTAGTCCCGGCCCACGTCGCCGAGCGACGCGAGGTCGACCGCGAGCAGGTCCGTGACGTCGTCCTCGCCCATGCGCAGCGCCGTCGTGCCCGCGCGCACGCAGTCGAGCACGCTGCGGTCCGCGAAGGGCGTCCCGTCGATGACCTTGCGCACCTTGTTGCGCACCATGACGAGCTCGGGGACCTCGTACGGGAAGTGCGGCATGCCGGCGTACGGCGGCTCGTCCGGGTCGTCGTCGGGTGACGCGTACCGCTCGCCGACGGCGTCGTCGAACGTCCGCTCCCACACGGCGCCGCGGTAGCGGTGGATCGCGCCCGCGGCGTTCTCCGCCACGGCGAACTCCGGCAGGCGGTGCGCGACGCGGCTGCTCGTCACCCAGGTGCCCGTGTCCTGGTCGATCCACACGGACGCGTCGCTCTCCCGGCCGCCGAGGAGCAGCGCGCCCTCGTCGTACCAGCCGAAGGCGGCGACGACGGCGTCCTCGCCGAGCTGCTCCTGGAGCAGGTCGCCGAGCGTGGGTCGCTCGAGGTTCCGCGGCGAGACCTCGCGCGGCAGGATCTCCGGGTCGCTCCCGCGGGTGAACGACTGCTCGTCCGTCACGGCGCTCCGGCTGCGTCGGCGCTCGCGGTCGAACCAGCCCGAGGACGGGATGCCCGCCCGCCCCGGGAGCAGGCCGGTGGCGAGGGAGGCGAGCCCCGGTCCGCGCCGCGTCACCGTGTGCTCCACGCGCGCGGCGTCGGTCCAGGCGCCCTCCGTCATGAGGCGCCGGAAGCCGGCCTCCCCGAGGAGCGGCTCGAACCGCGCGAGGTACTCCGCGCGGAAGCTCGGCACGTGGACGAGCGCGACGAGGCGCGGCCGCGCGTCGGCGGCCTCGCCGCCCGGTGCGGCTTCGATGAGCTCGTCACCGGTCGGCGCGCGAGGCGCTCCGCAGGCGAGGAACGCGGCGGCGATCGGGAGGGCCAGGCGAGCGCGCGTCATGGGCCGAGGGTCCGTCGGGTGAGGCGGTCGGTCGGACAACGGGCGGCGACGCCCGGCCGACGCGCCCGCCCCGACGGCTCTCAGCCCGACGTCGACACGCGCTCGGGGAGCGGCTCGACGCGCACGGGGCAGACCTTGAGCTCGGCCGTCTGGGTCACCGGATCGTACCCGGAGCCCGTGAGGAAGTTCACCGGCGTGTCGTCGAAGGAGAAGCTCGTGAACACCGTGCCTCGCGGCGACCGGCGCGTCGCGCGCACCGTGATCTCGACGGCCCCGCGCGGGCTCGACAGACGGCAGCGCCCGCCGTCGACGAGCCCCCACGCGGCGACGTCGTCGGGGTGCACCTCGAGCGTCTCCGCGGGCAGCAGGTAGTCGATGCCCGAGGAGCGTCCGGTCTGCGTCCGCGAGTGGTAGGACTGCAGCCGCCGGCCGGTCGTGAGCCAGACCGGGTACTCCTCGCTCACGGTCTCCGCAGGGTCGCGGTACTCGATGCGCTTGAACAGGCCGCGCCCGTTCACGAACTCGCCCTGGTGCAGGATCGGCGTCCCCGGGTGGCCCTTGAACGGCACCGGCCACTGGTACTCGCCCCGGTCGATGGTCTCCCAGTCGAGGCCGTTGTACGTCGCGGACAGCGAGCAGAGCTCGTCGAAGACCTCCTGCGCGGACGTGTAGTCGAAGCCCGGGATGCCGCAGCGCTTGGCGATCTCGCTCACGATCCACCAGTCGGGTCGCGCCTCGCCCTGCGGCGGCACCGCCGCGCGCAGCCGCTGGACGCGGCGCTCGGTGTTCGTGCAGACGCCGTCCGTCTCGGCCCACGCGGTCGCGGGCAGGACGACGTCCGCCAGCTTCCCCGTCTCCGTGAGGAAGATGTCGATGACCACGAGGTGATCGAGGCTGCGCAGCGCGTGCTCGCAGTGCTTCCGGTCGGGGTCCGTGACGACCGTGTTCTCGCCGTCGATGAGCATGGCGCGGATCGCGTCCCCGCACAGCTCGAGGGCCGTGACCTTGGTCATGCCCTTCTCGAGGTCGACGGCGTGGCCGTAGGCCTTCGCGAACTTGGCCTGGTTCTCCGGGTCGGTGACCGGCTGGAAGCCCGTGTAGTTGTTGGGCAGCGCGCCCGCGTCGCCGGCGCCCTGGATGTTGTTCTGGCCGCGCATCGGGTTGATGCCCGTCCCCTCGCGCCCGATGTTGCCGGTCATGAGGGCCAGGTTGCAGAGGCTCTGGACGTTGTCGACGCCGCAGATGTGCTCCGTGATGCCCAGCGTGTAGTAGATCGCGCCCTTGTCGGCCTCCGCGTACCAGCGCGCCGCCGTCTCGATGTCGGCGGCCGGCACGCCGCAGATGCCCTCCGCCCACTCGGGCGTGAAGGCCTCCACGTGCTCGAGGAACTCCTCCGCGTCGCGCGTCCGCTCGGCGACGAACGCCTCGTCGACGAGCCCGTCGCGCGCGATGACGTGCGCCATGCCGAGCAGCAGCGCGACGTCGGTCCCCACGCGCAGCGGCAGGTAGAGCTCCGCCATCTCCGCGAGGTGGATGCGCCGCGGGTCCGCGACGATGAGCTTCGCCCCCCGCGCCACCGCCTTCTTGATCCCGGTGGCGGCGACGGGGTGGCACTCCGTCATGTTCGTGCCGATGCAGAAGATCGTGTCCGGCTTGGACATGTCGACCAGGGGGTTCGACATGGCCCCGCGTCCGATGGTTGCCGCCAGACCGGCGACGGTCGGAGCGTGTCAAGCACGGCTACAGTTGTCGACGTGGTTCGACCAGAACCCCGCCCGGATGAACTTCTGCGTCGTGTAGGCCGCCTCGTGGGGCGCGCGCCCCGAGGCGATGGCGTAGATGCTGTGACGGCCGTGCTCGTCGCGCGCCTTGACGAAGCCCTCGGCCGCCTTGTCGAGCGCGACCTCCCACGTCGTCGGGTGCAGCTCGCCGTCGTCGCCGCGCACGAGCGGCGTCTTGAGGCGCTCCTCGTGCTGCACGAAGTCGTAGGCGAACTGGCCCTTGATGCAGAGCGCGCCGACGTTCGCGGGGCCGTCCATGGCCGGCTGCACGCCGACCATCGTGTCGCCCTTGGTGAGCACGTCCACCGAGCAGCCGACGCCGCAGTACGTGCAGATGGTGCGCGTCTTCTCGATCTCGCCCGGGGTGTCGACGTGGCGCAGCGCCTTGCGGTCCGCGAGCGCGCCCGTCGGGCAGGTCTGGACGCACTGGCCGCAGAACGTGCACGCCGAGTCCTTGAGCAGGCCGTCGAACTCCACCGTGATCTGGGTGTCGAAGCCGCGCCCCTTGACGCTGATGGCGTAGTCGCCCTCCTGCTCGGCGCACACGCGCACGCAGCGGTAGCAGGAGATGCACTGGTCGTAGTCGCGCAGGATGAACGGGTTGTCGTCGTCCTGCTTGCTGCGGCCGGACCGCTTGCCCTCGAAGCGGCCGGTGCGCGCCTCGTAGCGGTCGGCGAGCTCTCTCAGCTCCTGCGACGCGTAGCCGCTCAGCGGGTCGACGTCGACCTGCCGGTTCTCGGAGCAGACCATCTCGACGAGCGTCTTGCGGTAGCCCTCGAGCGTCTCGCTCGTCGTGCGCACGACCATGCCGTCCTCGGCCGCCCGCGCGCAGGAGGCGACGGGGTTGCGCGAGCCCTCGAGCTCCACGACGCACAGCCGGCAGCCGCCGAAAGGGTCGAGCCGCGGGTCGTAGCAGAGCGTCGGCACGTCCTTGCGGTGGCGCCGCGAGACCTCGAGCAGCGTCTCGCCGGGGGCGAACGGGACCTCGACGCCGTCGAGCGTCAGGCGGGCGGTGAGCGCCTCGGCGTCCTCCGCCGTCCGGTGGTCGTGCGTGGTCATGACAGGCTCTCCACGTGTTCGGCGACCCGCTCGGGCCAGTATCGCATGAGGCTCTCGGTGACGAGCGGCGCCGCCATGCCGAGGCCGCAGGCGGAGGTCGCCTTCATGACGGCCCCGATGTCACGCACCTCGCCCGACCAGCCGTCGAGGGCGTCGGGCCCCGCCGCGCCGGCGAGCCGCTCGGTGAGACGCTGCGTCCCGATGCGGCACGGGAAGCACTTGCCGCAGGACTCGTGCGCGAAGAACTCCATGCAGGCGTGGGCCACCTCGAGCATGTCGCGCGTGTCGTCGAAGACCATGATGCCGGCCGCGCCGAGCATGGAGCCCTTCGCGCGCACGGCGGGCTCGTCGAGCGTCACGTCGAGGTCGTCGCCCGCGAGGAAGCCGCCGGAGATGCCGGCCATGGTCACGGCCTGGATCGTGCGCCCCTCGCCCGGGCCGCCGGCCCAGTCGTGGAGCAGCGTCCGCAGCGGGAAGCCGAAGGGCACCTCGTAGTTGCCCGGCCGCAGGACGTCGCCCGACAGGCTGATGACCTTCGTGCCCGCGTGCTCGCCGAGGCCAAGGCCCCGGTACCAGTCGGCGCCGCGCCGTGCGATCTGCGCGGCCGACGCGAGCGTCTCGACGTTGTTCACGACCGTCGGCAGGTCGTCGTAGCCGTGCGTGACGGGGAACGGCGGACGCTCGCGCGGGAACGGGTGCTTGCCCTCGAGGCTGTTGAGCAGCGAGCCCTCCTCGCCACAGATGTACGCGCCGGCGCCGCGCCGCACGTGCACCCGGAACGCGAAGCCGCTCCGGAGCACGTCGTCCCCCAGCACGCCCGCTTCCTCGGCCTCGCGGATCGCGCGCTCGAGGACCGCAGCCGTCTCCGGGTACTCGTACCGCAGGTAGACGAAGCCGACGTGCGCCCCCGAAGCGTACCCCGCAAGCGCCATGCCCTCGAGCACGGCGTGCGGGTCGTGGTCCATGATCGCGCGGTCCTTGAAGCAGCCGGGCTCGCCCTCGTCCGCGTTGCACACGACCGTCTTCGGCCCGCCCGCGGCGTCGCGCACGGCGCGCCACTTGACGCCCGTCGGGAAGCCGGCGCCGCCGCGCCCGGCGAGGCCGCTGTCGGTGATCGTCGTGAGCAGCGTCTCCGGCGCCCCGGCGACCGCCGCCGCGAGGCCCTCGTAGCCGCCCGTGGCGCGGTAGCCCTCGAGCGTCGCGCGCCCCGGCTCGCGGATGGCCGCGAAGACGCACTCCTCGAGCCCGTCCGGGTTCGGCGGCGGCAGCGGCGAGCTCCGCGCCTCGAGCGTCTCGCACGTGCGCCCCACCTTGACGGTGTGCCCCTCGAGCACCGGCACCGCGTCGTCGCAGCGGCCGGCGCAGGGCATGGGCGTCGCGCCGTCCTTGCGCAGGGCCTCGAGCAGCTCGAGCCCGCCCTGGAACCGGCACACCTGCCCGGTGCACACGCGCGGCGCCGAGGTGCCCGGCGGGAAGCGCGCGAAGTGGTGATAGAAGGTCACCGTGCCGTAGAGGTCCGCGAGCGGCACGCGCAACCCGGCCGACACGGCGCGCAGGGCGTCGTCCGACAGGTGCCCGTCCCGGTCGTGGAAGGCGTGCAGCAGCGGCAGGAGCGGCGCGGGCTCGTCCTTCCAGCGCGCGACCAGGTCGTCGTCGGTGGGGAGCGGCATGGGGCGCCGATTCTACCGGCGCCGGAGGGGCTCACCAAGGACGGCGGTCCCCCATCGGGGACGGCGGCTCAGACCGTCGCCGGCTCCTTCCAGACGTCGCTCTGCCCGAAGGCGTTCGGGTTCGCGGCGTGCCGCATCGCCTCCATGGCGTCCAGGCTGCCCGCGTCCACGAGCGAGCGGAGCGACTGGTCGAGCGTGATCATCCCGTCCTTGCGGCCGGTCTGCATCATGCCGTCGATCTGGTGCGCGCGCGCCTCGCGGATGAGGTTGCTCATGGCGCTCGTGTTCACGAGCACCTCGAACGCCGCGACCCGTCCCTCGCCGCCCGCCCTCGGCAGGAGCCGCTGGGCCACGACGCCGCGCAGGCTCTCGGCGAGCATGACGCGGATCTGCGCCTGCTCGCCCGCCGGGAACGCGTCGATGATGCGGTCGACCGTGCCGGCCGCACTGTTCGTGTGGAGCGTGCCGAAGACGAGGTGACCGGTCTCGGCGGCCGTGATCGCGAGCCGGATCGTCTCGAGGTCGCGCATCTCGCCGACCAGGATGATGTCCGGGTCCTCGCGCAGCGCGGAGCGGAGGGCCGCCGCGAACGACCGCGTGTTCGTCCCGACCTCGCGCTGGTTCACGAGGCTGCGCTTGTTCTCGTGCACGAACTCGATCGGGTCCTCGATCGTCAGGACGTGCCGGTTGTGGCGGCTGTTGATCGAGTCGATCATCGCGGCGAGCGTCGTGCTCTTGCCCGAGCCCGTCGCGCCCGTCACGACGACGAGCCCGCGCGGCAGGTCGCAGAAGCGCATGATCTCGCGCGGCACGCCGAGCTCCTGCGCGTCGGGGATCTGCGACGGCACGAGCCGGAACACGCCCGCCAGGCCGTTCACCTGCTCGAACATGTTGCAACGCAGGCGCACGAGACCCGGCACCTCGTAGGCGAAGTCGATCTCCTTCTCCTCGGCGAGCACGCCCGCCTGCTCGGCGGTCATCATCTCGCCGAGGAACCGGCGCGTGAGCTCGGGGGTGAGCGGCTCGCCCTCGAGCGGCACGAGCCCCTCCGCGACGCGGATGAGCGGCGGACGCCCCGGCGAGATGTGGAGGTCGCTGGCGCCGTGCTCGATGACGAGCGGGAAGATCTTGTCGATGGAGGCCATGCCGTCACTGTCCGCGGAGGTCGTCGGGGTTCGCGAGGAGGCCGCCTCCGCGGAGAGCCCGACCGTGTCCCATCGGGCGCGCCCGGACGCGGCCTTGAGCCCGCCGCCGTCGACGCTCCCCGGGAGGCGTCCGGAATCCGGGAACCTCGCGACCGCCTCGTCGTAGAACGGGGACGACGCCCACCCGGGAGACCCCGTGCCGCCGACCGATCGCGCCCACCTCGACGACGACGCCGTCCGCCGCGTCCTGGCCGGGGACGCGGGCGCGTACCGCGAGCTCGTCGAGGCCTGGGAGGGGCCGCTCCTGCGCTACGTCGCGAACCTGCTCACGGGCGCTGCCGGTCCGGGCGACGCCGAGGACACGGCGCAGGAGGTCTTCCTCGCCGCGTGGCGCCGGCTCGACACCTACGACCCGACGCGCGGCCGGTTCTCGACCTGGCTGTTCCGGATCGCGCGCAACCGCTGTCTCGACGCGCGCCGACGTCGCAGCCCGCCCGTCGTCGAGGACGGCGCCGAGCCGGCGCACTCGCGCCGACCCGAGGACGACGCCGCGTGCGCAGAGCTGTACCGCGCGCTCGACGCGGCGCTCGACGCGCTCCCCGACGGGCAACGCAGCGCGTTCGTCCTCGCGCGGATCGTGCGCCTGTCCCACGACGAGATCGCCGCCGTGGAGGGCGTCGCCGTGGGCACCGTGAAGTCCCGCGTCGCCCGGGCCCGCGCCGCGCTCGCCGCACGACTCGCCCACCGCTCGGAGATCGCCCCGTGACACGTCCCGAAGCGCGCGACCCGGACCTCGAGGCGTGGGAGGCGCGTCGCGCCGACGTCGAGGTGCCGCCCGGATTCGCCGACCGCGTGCTCGCGGCCGTCTCCGTCGAGGCGGCGCCCGAGGCTGTCGCCCGCGGATCCGCGGGCGGGTCGACCGCACCCTCCGATCCCGGCCTCCCGGTCCGCGTGCCCGGCACGGATCGGCCGGTCGGCACCCGCTCCACCCGAGCCCTTCCGCCGCTCGCGCGCGCCGCCGCCGCGCTCGCGGCCGTCGCGCTCCTCGCGTGGCGACTCGTCGTCGTCGCGCGCCTGCTCGTCACCTGACCGCTCTCGCCCCGCGCCCGGAGACACACGTCGTGAACGACCGCCCGGACACCACCTCCCCGTCGCCGCTCCTCGCCGCCGCGCTCTCGTGCCTCTGTCCGGGGCTCGGCCAGCTCGCGTGCGGCCGCCGCGTCCGCGGGGCCGCGTTCCTCGGAGGGTCGCTGCTCTTCGCGCCCTGCGTGCTCGCCGTGTCGTGGGTCTTCCCGTTGACGCGCGCGTCGCTCGTCGTGCTGATCGTCGCGGCCGGCTCGTACGCACTCGTGAGCCTCGCCGCGGTACTCGACGCGCTGCGGCTCGGAGGGCGGGCGACCCCCGGCGGCTCTCCGCCGCTGCGGCTCGGCCTCGCGGCGCTCGGGGTCGTCGCGGGGCTCGCCTACCCGGCTGTCGCGGTCGACCTCCTTCGCGACGGGGTCCTTCGCGCCTACCACGTCCCCACCGCGAGCATGGCGCCCGCCGTGCTCCCCGGCGACCGGCTCCTCGCCGACGTGCGGCCGGTGTCCGCGGCGTCCCTGCGACGCGGCGACCTCGTCGTCTTCAGCCGCCCGGGCGACCCGTCGACGACGCTCGTCAAGCGCGTGGTCGGCCTGCCGGGCGAGGACGTCCGTCTCCGGGACGGCGTCCTCCGGATCGACGGTCGCCTCCTCACCCGCGGCTACGCGAGCCCGACGCCGACCGGCGCGCTCGGCCCGCACGTGCCGCTCGCCGCGGACACCGAGCGTGTCTGGGAGTGCGACGGCGACGCCGCGTGGCCCGTGCTCGCCGCACCGTCGAAGCGCCCGGCGACGACGGCCCGTTGGACGCTCCGTGACGACGAGGTCCTGCTCCTCGGCGACCACCGGGACAACGCGGTCGACAGCCGACAGTTCGGCCCCGTGCCTCTCGACGCGATCGCGGGCGTGGTCCGCTACCTCTTCTGGGGCGACGACCTCGAAGCGCGCTTCGGACCGGTTCCCACCGTCCGGGACACGGCGCGATGGCCCGCGGGCCTCGTCGAGGAGGCGCGTCGCGCGCGCGAGCGGTAGCGGCACGCCCCGCGGGGCGCTCCCCGACGCGGCCGGCGCCTGATACCGTGGGCGACCTTCCCCCGAGGGCTGCCCGTG
>JAUIEF010000103.1 GCA_030428785.1 bacterium | reverse complement strand
AGCATCGAGGCGAGCGCGGAGCTCTGTGGCGCGCTCCCGCGTCTCTCGCAGGAACGCGCGGATCTCGTCGCGCAACGGGTTTCCCTCGCGGATGTCGAAGACGTAGGTGCTGCCGCCCACAGCGTCGCTCGGGAGCGCGGTCGTCGAGCCCATGCCGAGCTTGGTGCAGATGGCGGCGACCATGGCCTGGTAGTGGTCGAACACGGCGGCCTCCCAGCCGTAGGCGCTCGATCGGCAGGTGACGTCGCGCACGACGTGCAGCTCGGTGGGGTCGTGCCGCCAGCTCCAGACGCGCGCGTCCGACGAGATCGCCGCGGTGGGGACCGCCGCGCTCACCGTGAGCACCTCGCCCTCTGCGAGCGGGGCGAGGTAGTCGGCCGCCTCCTCGGCGCTGATCTGCTCGAGCGCGGCGGCCGTGCGCTCGTGCACGAGCGCGACGGGCGCGGCGCGGCCCTCGTCGGCGAGCGCGCGCAGCCCCTGCACGAAGGCCGTCGTGAACGCGGTGGGCAGCGGGCCGGCCGGCGCGGGCGCGGTGCGCGCGTGGCGGTACGCGTGGAGCTCCCAGCCGCCGAGCGGCTCGAGCGCGACGCCGGGGTTCGGCGAGCTGTCCGCGGGGCGCGAGACGTCGGTGACGAGCACGGTGCGCAGGACGGTGCCCTTCGCGGCGGCGGCCGTCACGGCCTCGCGCAGCCAGGCGGCGAGCTCGTGCCGCGTGAACGTCCCCTCCCAGCGGCCGTCGAGCTTCTGGCGCGCGGCCGCGGGGAGGTAGCGCACGGCGCCCTCCTCGTCGACGACCGAGAGCCCGGTGAGGTAGACGAGCAGCGTCGCCTCGTCGCCGCGCGCCTCCTCGACGAAGGTCGCGAGCGCGGCGCGCACGGCGTCCGCGTCGAGCGCGTCGCCGGCGAGCACGCGACGTCCGGCCGCGGGCACGTGGCACGCGTCCTCGAGGACGTCCTGGAGCAGGCGCACGTTGCTCGGCGCGAAGGCCGGTGACACGCCGTCGTGCGCGCCGAGCAGCAGCGCGAAGCGGTCGGCGCTCCCGGGCAGACCGCGCGCGGCCTCGCCCCAGCGCAGCCCGCGCAGGCGCACGCCCACCATCTCGGCGGTGGCCGACGGCGGCTCCGGCGTGTCGGGCACGACCGGCGCCGGTTCCTTCGTCGCGCAGCCCGCCAGCGTGAGCGCGCCCGCCATGAGCAGCGCGACCGCCGCACGTCCTCGCCTGGTCATCACCGTCCCTCCGTGTCCCGCCCTGGTTGCCGCGTCCGTTCCCGTCTCACGCCGTCCCGCCGGCGCCGCGTCCCGCGCGGGCCGCCGGGCCCGCGTCCGTCCGCCCACGCGCCGGTCGTCCGGCACCCGGGGTGTCTCGCCGCGCCCCGTGCGCGGCTCAGTGCCTCACGCCGCTGCGCGACAGGTGCTCGATGAGGTCCAGCTTGGAGAGCAGCGTCTTGAGCTGGCAGTTCTCGTCGACCACGATCGCGACCTCGCCGCGCAGGAACACCTCCGCGAGCTTCGTCGCGTCGTCGAAGACCGAGACCGTCGACACCTGGCGGCACATGACCTCCGCGACGACCGTGTCCATGGTGCAGCGGTCGTCGAAGAGCGCCGTGAGCACGTCCGTCTCGGTGACGATGCCGGCCAGCAGGCCCTCGTCGTCGAGCACGGGGAGCTGGCTGATGCCGTGCTCCTTCATGGATGACACGGCCTGGCCGACCTTCTCGCTGTCGCGCACCGTGTGGAGCGTGCGCTCCGGCATGCCAACGAGCAGGTCGCCCACCTCGCCGTGCGCCCACGGCTCGTCGACGAAGCGGTTCTCGGCCATCCACTGGTCGTCGAGGAACTTGGTCATGTAGTTGCGCACGCCGTCCGGGAGGATGGTCAGCACGCGCTGGCCCTTCTTCATCGTCTTGGCGTACTGGAGCGCGGCCCAGACCGCCGACCCGGACGAGCCGCCGACGAGCAGCCCCTCGCGACGGATGAGGCGGCGCGCCGTGCTGAAGCTCGGGCCGTCCTCGGTCTTGATCCACTCGTCGACGTACTCGCGGTGCATGACGTCGGGGATGAAGTCGTAGCCGATGCCCTCGACCTTGTAGCTGCCGACGTGGTCGTCGGGGTTGCCCGCGATGATCGAGCCCACGGGGTCGACGCCGACGATCCGGCAGTCGGGCATGGCCTCCTTGAGGTGCTTCGCGACGCCGGACAGCGTGCCGCCCGTGCCCGCCGACGCGACGAACGCGTCGAGCTTGCCCTCGCAGTCCTCGATGATCTCCGCCGCGGTGCGCTCGTAGTGCACCTTCGGGTTGTCCTCGTTGCGGTACTGGTCGAGGATCCGCGAGCGCGGGATGACCTGGTTGAGCCGCTTCGCGACGCCGATGTGGCTCTCGGGCGCGTCGAAGGCCGCCTCGGTGGGCGTGCGGTGGATCTCCGCGCCGAGCGCCTCGAGCACGACCTGTTTCTCGCGGCTCATCTTCTCGGGCATCGTGATGATGACGCGGTAGCCCTTCACCGCCGCCGCCATGGCGAGGCCGATGCCCGTGTTGCCGCTCGTCGCCTCGATGAGCGTGTCGCCGGGCCGGATCTCGCCGCGCGCCTCCGCCTGCTGGAGCATGAACACGCCGATGCGGTCCTTCACGGAGCCGCCGGGGTTCAGGTACTCGCACTTCACGAGGACCTCGGGCGGCACGTCCCGGGCGATGTGGTTCAGGCGGACCGTCGGCGTCCGGCCGACGCAATCGAGGATGTCGGTGTGGATCGTTCCCAAGGCGGCGGGCTCCTCGCGGGCGGGGTCGATCCGGCGATTGTAAGGACGCGGGAGGCCCCGGGAGCGGCGATTTCCGGGGGTTCGGGGCGCGGTCCCGCCGTTCCGTGGGACGCTCGGGGGCGCGGCGGCCACTCCGGTCGGTGCGCGCGGAGCGGCGACCCCGGACGGGTCTCGAGCCCGACACCCGCCGGGGCGCCCTCCGCGCCTTGCGCCGTGCCGGACCGCGACGGACGACCATGAGCGACGACCTCCACGACCACCTCGGCGACATGCTCGCCCACCGCGCGTGGGTCGCGGCGCTCGCGCGGAGCCTGGTCTTCGACCAGAGCCAGGTGGACGACGTCGTCCAGGAGACGTGGATGGTCGCGATGCGCAGCAAGCCGCGCGACCCGGACGCGTCGCGCGCGTGGCTCGGCGGCATCGTGCGGCGCGTCGTCATGGCGCGGTCGCGCACGGAGCGCCGGCGTCGGCGCCGCGAGACGCGCGTCGCGGTGCCCGTCGACGCGACGATCGAGGGCGACGTCGTCGAGCAGACCGAGCTGCACCGGCAGCTCGTCGACGCGGTGCTCCAGCTCGACGAGCCCTACCGCACGACGGTCATCCTGCGCTACTTCCACGACCTGCAAGCGACGGAGATCGCCGAGCGGGAGGGCGTCACGCCGAGCACGGTGCGCACGCGGATGCAGCGCGCGCTCGAGAAGCTGCGTCGCCGGCTCGACGAGACGACGGGCGCGGATCGCGCGGGGGACGCGGGCGGGGCCGACGACCGCCCCGCCGACGGGAGCGGCGGCGCGCGGCGCGCGTGGATGCTCGCGCTCCTGCCGCTCGCGATGTCCGCCCGCGCGGAGGCCGCGGCGCTCGCGACCGGCGCGGCGGCGGGTGGATCGACGGGCGTCTCCTCGGGCACCGCGGCGGGCGGCGGCACGACCGCGACCGGCGCCGCGGCCGGCAAGACACTGGGATCCGCGGCCGGCGCCGCGACGACGGGGGCCATGGTCATGGGCGTGAAGACGAAGCTGGCCGCGGGCGCCGTGGCCGTGGCGGCCGTGCTCTGGGGCACGTGGTCCGTGCTGGACGGGGGCGGCGCGGTCGTCTCCGTGTCCGCCGACGGCGCGACGCACGGGGCGCTCCCCGTGCTCGACGCCGCGTCCGACGACACGCCGACGACGCTCCGCCCGACCGCCTCGGGCCCGGCCGTGCCGCTCCGTGCGCCCGACGCCGGTGCCGGCACGCTGGCGATGGACGCGACGGCGCCCTCCGAAGGCATCCGCGGTCGGCTCGTCGACGCGGGCGGCGCGCCCGTCGCCGACGCGGCGGTGCGTTTCGCGTGGCACTCGAACCACCCCGAAGGGCTCCTCGGCAGCGAGCACCGGGTGCACGCCGGCTTCGAGCACCTCGTGACGCCGACTCGCCAGGCGCGGAGCGCGGACGACGGGCGCTTCGAGCTGCCGGTCGAGTTCGGCAACAACAAGGACGGCCTCGACCGCACGCTGCTCGTGGTGCACCACCCGGACCACGTGACGCGCCTCCACGTGAACCCGCCGCTGGAGCCCGGACGCCTGAACGACCTCGGCACGATCGCGCTCGCGGACGGCGTCGCGGTCACGGGGCGGATCGTCGACGAGCGCGGCGACCCCGTCGCCGGCGCGGCCGTGCGCCTCCTCGCGCTGCGTCCCGACCGGAGCTCCGACGTGCACGGCGGCGGCGATCTCTGGCAGGGCCACCGGGAGGAAGCCCTCCGCACGACGCTCGTCGCGGCGACGGCCGACGACGGCCGGTTCCGGCTGACGGGTCTGCCCGCGGGCGAGGTCGACCTCGCGCTCACGAGCGTCGACCGCGCCGACACAGAGGTGCGCGGTGTCACGCTGCGCCCCGGCACCGAAGCCGACGTCGGGACCTGGACGCTCCCGCGCGGTCGCCGCCTCGCGGGCGTCGTGCGCCACGCGGACGGCCGCCCCGCGGAGGGCGCGCAGCTCTACGTCCTCGCGGACGACGCCCCGTACTACTGGGACGACCGGCAGCCCGACGTGGTCCGCGAACGTGTCCGCGGTCTCGCCCTCGCCGACGAGAAGGGCCGCTTCCTGTTCGGCGGACTGGCCGACCGCACGTTCACGCTGTTCGCCACGACGGAGGGTGCGACCGCCACGCGGCTCGAGGGCCTGACCGCCGGCACGGATGACGTCGAGGTCGTGCTCGAGCCGCCCGGGCGCGTCCTGCTCCGCGTCGAGGACTCCGTCACCGGCGAGGTGATCGGCGACGGCTCCGTCCTGGCGCGACTGCCGCCGGTGTTCAAGGAGGCTTGGACGTTCTTCGGGCTCCGCGGGCCCTTCATGGCGGCGCGTCCCTCGCCGGAGACGTCGGACGCCTACCTGATCGACGGCGTCGGGCGCGAGGGTGCGCGGCTGCGCGTCAACGCCGAGGGGTACGCGAGCGTGATGCTCGACGTGGACGGCGTGCCGCCCGGGGCGACGCAGGAGGTCCAGGTCGAGCTCGCGCGCTCCGCCGCCCTGACGGGCCTCGTCGTGGACCGACGCGACGAGCCGGTCGCGAACGCGAGCGTGCAGATGCACCCGAAGGGCGAGGGCGCCGCGGGACGTACCTCGTCCGGGGTGCGCACGGACGCGGACGGCGCGTTCCGTCTCGACGGCGAGGCGGGCGACTGGAGCCTCTGGGTGAACGCGCCCGGCTTCGCGGACACGTCACCGGTCGGGCTCGTGCTCCCGGACGCCCTCGAAACCCCGTTCGTGGTCCGGCTGCTGCGCACGGGCGTGCTCGAGGGCGTCGTCCGCGACGCCGACGGGTCGCCCGCGCCGGGCGTCGCCGTCGTCGCGCTGTCGCACGCTCCCGGCGAACCTCCCGCGGGCGTGGACGCGCCCTGGGACGGCGTCCCGGTCGCCGTGACGTCGCGGTCGGCGTACAGCCCGGCCGTCGCGCACGCGGACGAGACGGGGACCTACCGGTTCCTCGAGCTGACGCAGGGCACGTGGACGGTCCTCGCGACGCGATCGCCGGACGCCGTGACCGACGCGTTCCGCGCCGCGGGAGACGCCGTGCCGGCAGACCTGCCCGACGAGGCGGTCGTCGTCACGATCGGACCGGACGCGTTGCAGCTGCACCGCGCGCTCGAGCTCGCGGAGGGGTCGCGCGTCACGGGCATCGTCTCGCGCGGCGGCAGCCCCGTGGCGGGCGCGCGCGTCCTCGTCGCGATCGCGCACGGCGAAGACGACGTCACGTTCGCCGTCGAGACCCGCAGTGACGAGGACGGTCGCTACGCGCTCGAGCTCCCCCAGGTCGGCCCCGCGATCCTCGGCGCGTCGGTGGACGGCGGGTATCCGCGGCTCGTCCCGGTGACGCTCGAGCACGGGGAGGACGCGCTCGCGGACGTGCGGTTGGACGGCGTCGTCGTCACGGGCCGCGTCGTCGACGCGACCTCGCGCGTCCCGATCGGCGGCGCCGAGGTCTCGCTGGTCCGCGCCACCGGCGAGACGGCCCCCGTCGCGCCCGGGATCGAGAAGACGCTCGCCGACATCGTGATGCGCACCCAGGGCTACGACTGGATCGAGACGACGAGCGACGAGGACGGCTCGTTCGTGCTGCTCGACGCGCCGGCGATGCCCATGAGCCTCATCACGGAGGCGCGGGGACACCTCCGCGGCTCGCTCCGCTTCGACCTCGCCGAGGGGCGGCCGTCGTCGCTCGTCGTGGAGCTCGCGCGCGCCGCGATCCTGACCGGCGAGGCGCTGGACGACGACGGCGAGCCGCTGCACGCCGTGTCGGTCGGACTCGTGCCCCACGGCTCGGACGGTGTCCGCCACTGGGCGTCGTGGACCGGGGAGCCCGGCCGCTGGGAGTTCGCGTCCGTCGACGCGGGCGCCTGGGAGGTGCGGCTCGTCACGCAGGGTCCGGACCGGCGCGTCCTCGCGCGCCGCACGGTCGTCGCCGTCCCCGGCCGGGTGCACGAGATCGAGCTCGTCGCGGAGTGACGCGGCGGGCGGCGGCGGGAGTCCGCGCGCGCAACGTGACGGCGCGGTCGGGCGGAGCGCATCGGTCGCGCCGCGCGCGTCTAGGGAACGGTCCCGCGCACGGCGTTCGACAGCGTGAGCCCCGCGGGCACGTTCACGTCCTGGCAGATGAACTGGAACGTGAGCTCCGTGCCGCTCGCCGCGGGCGGCATGTTCGCGGAGCCGACGAGGTGGCCCGAGAAGTCCATGGCCGCGAAGATCTGCGCGGCGAAGGGGTGCGCATGCACGGTGCCGCCGAGCGCCGGGAACGGCACGGGCGCGGCGGACATCCAGAGCAGCACGGGGCTCGCGCCGAGCACGTCGTCGAGCGCGAGCGTCACGCTCGAGCCGGGCGTCAGCGCGCCGGCGCCCTGGAGGCACGGCACGCCGAGGATGCCCGGCGAGCCGCCGCCCAGGTCGACCCACGGGTTGTCCTCCGTGAGCCGCGCGTTGTCCGCGCCGACCAGCCAGTCGCCGTACTCGTAGGTGGAGAAGAGCGCCGGGTCGCCGAGGTTCCACTCGACCGAGCGCACGTTCTCCATGATCGTGTTCCAGGTCGCGTCGGGGTCGGTGCAGAGGCTCCCTCCCGGCACCCACCCCGCGGGCATCGTCGTGCCCTGCGGGTCGAAGACGACGTCGTACGAGACCCAGCCGGCGCCCGCCTGCGGGATCTGTTGCGACAGCTCCAGCGTCATGGTGCACGACAGGCTGGAGATCCGCAGCACCACGGGACGCGGGCCGCCCGGGTCCGTCGCCGCGTCGACGAGCAGGTCGATGCCGAGGTGCGTCACGTTGCGCCCGCGGAAGTCGCCCGTGAACACGGACGCCCACTGCGTCGTGAATCGCGGGATCTTGGTGTTGGACAGGTCGCCCTCGGCGTAGGCGCCGGGGTTGCCACCGACGGGCGCGAACGCGAACGCGGGAACATACGACCAGTTGGCGAGGTTCACGCCGCCGTCGAAGGACTCCACGGTGGTCGGCGTCCCGGCGGCGGCGGACGCGGCGAGCGCCGCTCCGAGGACGATCGGCACGAGCGTGCGGAAGACGTCCATGGCGAGCTCCTTCCGGGGGGATTCCGCGTCAACCCCGCCGAGGATACAGCGCCCGCGGCGATCGTGCGCCGACGTCCGTGCCCGGCGCCGCGGCCCGCCCCGCCCGGTCTGCTCCCTACAGCATCGACAGTGGGTCGACGTCGACGAGCACCCGCACGTGCCTCACCGGCTGCGTGCGGCCCTCGAGCGCGGTGAGCAGCGCCTCGATGCCCGCGTCGTCGGCGCACTTCGCGATGAGGTGCACGCGGTGCTGCTTGTTGATGCGCGGGATGGGCGCCGGCGCGGGGCCCAGCACCATGACGTCGAGCGGCACGGGCGGCACGACGATGTCGGCGAGCGGGTCGCGCGGCGCGGGCTTCTTCGGCGCTGTGCGCGGCGTCGAGGCCTTCGCGCGTGACGACGGCGCGTCGGGCTCGACCCCGGGGAAGAGCGCGCCGGGCGCGGGCGCCGACGCGTCCGCGACGCGCGTCGGGTCGACGTCACCCGCCCCGCCGACGCCGTCCGCTGAACGCGCCGGGCGCGCATCTTCGGCGACCGTCTCCGCGCCCGGACCGGCCTGCGCCTCGGAGCCCTCGCGCGCGGCGGCCGCCGCCATCGCCGCGAGCTCCGCCGGATCGCGCAGGCCCGCGGCGCGTCTCAGCACGCGGCCCAGCTCGACGGCACGCTTCGTCGCGCCCATCTCGTCCGGGCCCTGCACGACGATGCGCAGCAGCCGCCCGAACGGCGGGTAGCCCAGCGCCTCGCGCTCCTCGAGCTCCCACCGCGCGAAGCTCGCGTAGCCCTGCGCGACGCCGGTGCGGATCGCGATGTGCCGCGGGTCGTACGCCTGCACGACGACGCGCCCGCCCTTCGGCCCGCGCCCCGTGCGCCCCGTGACCTGCGTGAGGAGCTGGAACGTCCGCTCGGCCGCCCGGTAGTCCGGCAGGAAGAGCGCCGAGTCCGCGCAGAGCACGCCGACGAGCAGCGCGTTCGGGAAGTCGAGGCCCTTCGCGATCATCTGCGTGCCGACGAGCACGTCGACCTTCCCCTCGCCGAACGCGTCGAGCACCTTCTCGTGCGCGCCACGACCCGACATCGTGTCGCTGTCCATGCGCGCGACGTGCGCGGAGGGAAACGCCTGCTTGACCTCCTGCTCGACCTTCTCCGTGCCGAAGCCCAGCGGCGCGAGCCGGTTGCCGCACCCGCGGCACATGGTCGGCGGGGGCTCCTCGTGCCCGCAGTAGTGGCAGAGCACGCGGTGCGCGCGCTGGTGCAGCGTCATCGAGACGTCGCAGTCGGGGCACTTGAGCGCGGTGCGGCACGTGCGGCACAGGAGCACGGGCGCCCAGCCGCGCCGGTTGAGGAACAGGATGATCTGCCCGTGCCGCGCGAGCACGTCCTCCATCGCCGCGCGCAAGGCGTCGGAGAGATAGGTGAAGCGCTTGCGCCGCTCCTCGACCTTGAGGTCGACGATCTGCACCTCGGGCGTCCGGCCGCCGGCGACGCGCTCCTCCATCGTGAGGCGCTCGTACTCGCCCTCGTTCGCGCGGTGCCAGGCCTCGAGGCTGGGCGTCGCCGTGCCCATGAGCACGAGCGCGCCGGTGGTCCGCGCGCGCTCCACCGCGACCTCGCGCGCGTGGTAGCGCGGGACGTTGTTCTGCTTGAAGCTCGTCTCGTGCTCCTCGTCGAGCACGACGAGCCCGAGCTTCGGCACGGGCGCGAAGACCGCCGAGCGCGCGCCGACGACGACGTCCGCCTCGCCGCGCCGGATGGCCTTCCACTGGTCGTGGCGCTCGGCGTCCGTGAGGTGGCTGTGCAGCACGGCGACGCGGTCGAAGCGCTCGCGGAAGCGCCGCACGGTCTGCGGCGTGAGGCTGATCTCCGGCACGAGCACGATGCCCTGCCGCCCGGCCTTCACGACGCGGTCGAGCACCTGGAGGTAGATCTCGGTCTTGCCGCTGCCCGTGACGCCGTGGAGCAGGATGGGCTTCGGGACACGGAGCGGCGCGGCGCCCGACGCGTCGTCGGCATGCGCGGGGTCCGGGGCGTCGGTCGGCGCGGGCCGGCCCTCCGGCGGCAGCTCCAGCGCCTCCACGACCCGGTCGAACACCTGCTGCTGCCGCTCGGTGAGCGCGAGCGGCGGTCGGCGCGGGACGTGCCCGCCGCCGAGCGGGTCGTTGCGCGCGACGACGCGCTGCAGCGTCACGTGCCCGGCCTTCGCGAGGCTGTCGATGGGCGAGCGGCTCACGTGCGCGAGGTTCATGAGCTCCCGCACGGGGAGCACGCCGCCGCGGTCCGCGAGGATGCGCAGCGCGCGCGCCTGCTTCTCGCGCTTCGTGACGAGCTCCTCGACGACCGAGCGCATGGCGCGCGGCTCGCCGACGAGGTGCGCCTCCTCGACGGTGCGGCCGCCGCGGCCGTCGCGCGCGGCGCGCGGGAGCGTCGCGTCGAGCGCCTCGCCCACGGAGCACCCGAGCCGATGCGCCATCCACTGCCCGAGCGAGAGGATGTCCGCGCCCGCGAGCGGCTTGTCGTCGACGAGCTTGCGCAGCGGCTTGAGCGTCACGCCGTCGGGCGGCGCCTTGCGCTCGACGCGCACGACCATCGCCGTGAGCGTCCGCCCGCCGAAGGGCACGAGCGCGCGCACGCCCGGCACGACGGTCTCCGCGAGCGCGTCCGGCACGACGTAGTCGAACAGCCCGCCCACGGGGACGGGCGGCGCGACGGACGCGAGCAGCGGGAGCGCGTCGGTCACGGGGTCGCCCCCCGGACTGCGAGGAGCCGCGCCACGCGGCGTCGCGCGGGGACGCGGCGCGCAATGACCTCCGCCGACGGGACCGTGCTCGGGAGCCTCACCGCGCCCAGCCTCCTCAGGCGCCGTGCGCGGGGGCCGGCTCGGCGCAGGCGCAGGGCGTCGCGGCGCAGCGCGGACAGCCGGCCGCGTACTTGGCGGCCGCCACGGCCTCCAGGTCCACCCCGTTCATGGATGCGAGCGTCGACAACCAGGCGAACACGTCCGCGAACTCCTCCTCCAGCTCGGCGCGGTCGCCGCGACGCAGCGCCCGCGACAGCTCGCCGACCTCCTCGGCGAGCCACATGTACGTGCCGGCGGTGCCGCGCGCGCCGTCCTTGGCGCCGTAGATGTCCTCGATGAGGCGCTGGAACTCCGAGACCTTCATCGATCGGACCCCACGGCGGACCCCACGTCGGACCTCACGCCTCGCGCTCGAGCGTGAGCAGCGTGACGTCGGGCCCGAGCGACTCGGCGCCGTGGAACTTCCGCAGCGTCGCGCCCACCCGCTTCATCATCGTGTCGACGTCGCGCTCCGCCTCGCGTTTCACGAGGTTCACGAAGCGCGCCTCGCCGAGCACGTCGCCGCCGCCCGGGAGCGACACGACGCCGGACGACGACAGCAGGATCTTGTCGCCGGGCTCGATGACCGTCTCCGCGACCTTGAGCGTCTGGTCGAAGACCGGGCCCTCGTCGAAGCCGAGCGCGATGCCCTCGCTGAGCACGGTCTCGATGCCGTCGATGCCCGCGTGCTTGTGCAGCAGCGGCGGGTGGCCCGCGTTCGCGACCTCGGCCCGCCCCGTCTCCGGGTCGACGACCACGAGCAGCGCCGTGACGTACATGCCCTGGCGCAGGTCCTCGGAGATCCACGCGTTGACCTCGCGCAGGATCGTGCCGGGGTCCGTCTCGTGCTCGGCGACGACGCGCAGCGTGGAGCGCGTCATGGCGATGACGAGCGCGGCCGGCACGCCCGAGCCCGACGCCTCCGCGAGCAGCAGCCCGAGCTTGCCGTCCGGCATGCGCAGCACGTCGTAGGTGCTGCCGCCGGGCTTGCCGGAGGTGTCGTGCAGTCCGGCGCAGCCCCAGCCGGGGACGGCCGGCAGCTCGCGCGGGAAGAGGCTGCCCGTGACCTCCGCGGCGACGGCGAGCTCGCGACGCGACGCGGCGGCCGAGCGCTCGAGGTCCCTCGCCTCGGCCAGGCTGCGCGTCATGTGGTCGAAGGTGCGCGCGAGCTGACCGATCTCGTCCGTGCTGCGCGGGCGCGTGTGGTGGTCGAGGTCGCCGGCGGCCACGGCGCGGATGTCGTCCTGCAGCAGGCGCAGCGGGCGCGTGATGCGGCGCCCCAGCAGGAACGAGAGCGCCGCGCCGAGCAGCACGAAGATCATGCCCGCGTACGCGACCTTGGTCACGAAGCCGTCCGTCGCCTCGTCGATCGCGTCCGCGCGGAGGTGCACGGCGATCTCGCCCTCCTGCTCGCCGTCGCCGTCGAGGATCGGGTAGCTGCCGCGGATGACGTGCCAGTTGTCGCGCCCGATGTAGAGGAAGCCCTCCTGCGCGGAGCCGCGCCCCACCGTCCGCGGCGCGAGGCCGCGCGCCGGCGCGAAGCTCGTCTCGGGCGTGCGGCCCTCCTCGTCGATGTACGACGCGCCGACGAGCGACGTGCGCTGTCCGCCGACCCAGCGGAAGAGCTCGACGGCGACGAGCCGCGTCCCCGGCCCGAGGAAGCGCACGAAGCGCTGGCGGTTCCACGCGATCTGCGCCTTGCGGGTCTCGTCGTTGTCGTAGAGCCGGAAGTCGTAGGGCGACATCGCGTCGACCTTCGCCTGGATCTCGCCCGCCGAGAGGCCCTGGTCGACCGTGCCGAAGTGCGGGGTCCACGCGTCCATGTCGGCCTGCGCGGCGGTGCGCGCGGCGTCGACGGCGGCCTGCTGCATCTCGCCGAGCACCGTCTCCTCGACGAAGCCCACGAGCGCGAAGCCGAAGCCCACCATGAACACGGCCACGATGAGCGAGATGACGGCCGCGAGCTTGGCCGCGAGCGGGACACCTTTGACCTGGCGGACTTCGGGGGCCCCGGGGGCCATGGCGTCTCCTGACGTTCGGGGTCGCGGCCGGGTCGAGCAGCCCCCGGACCGCGCGGCGGCGCGGCGCCCGCGCGAGCGCGCTCATGATACCGACGACGCGCGCGGCCGGTGACCGACGGGGCGCGCGGGCGGCGGCGACGTCGCGGCGGAGACGGTCCGCCGGCGACGGGTCGGTCGCTCAGCCCTCGGGCGAGGAGCGCAGGACCTGCGCCGCGGCCGTCACGTAGCGCGCGCCCGAGACGACCGTGAGCGCGAACGAGCCCCAGACGAAGACCCACGCGAGGCCCAGCGAGACCTGCCACAGCCAGCGGTACTGCTCGGGCCCGAAGGCGAGGTCGACGGTCCGCACGAGGAACACCGCCGGGATGGCGATGCACTGGAGGATCATCTTGAGCTTGCCGTCCCAGCGCGCCGGGAAGGCGACGCCGCGCGCCTCGATGTATCCGCGGAGGCCGTTCACGAGGAACTCCCGCGACACGATGATCACGACCATCCAGACCGGGACGTAGGGGCGCGCCCACTCGGCAGATGCCAGGAAGATGAACGCCCCGCTGACGATGACCTTGTCGACCACGGGATCGGCGATGCGTCCGAAGTCGGACGATTGACCCAACTTGCGGGCGTAATAACCGTCCAATGCGTCCGTCGCGACGGCGAGGATGAAGATGCCGCCGGCCACCGCGGGCGCCCACCAGTCGGGTCCGGCGCAGGTGTCCGTCCACACGAGCACCGCGAACATGAGCAGGGCGACGCCGAAGCGGCCCACCGTGATCTTGTTGGGCAGGTTCACAGGACCGGCATCCCCACGACGTCGTACCCCTTGATACCCGTGATCTCCACCTCCGTGAAATCACCCGGTCCGATCCGGGCGGCCTGGGCGGCGTCCAGCGCGACGAGCACCTGCCCGTCGATCTCCGGGGCGTCCCGGCGGCTGCGCGCGATCGCCAGGTGCTGCCCGGACACGCCGGCCAGCGGCTCGACGGCGTCCACGAGCACCTCCTCCGTGGTCCCGACGCGGGCCGTGTTCGCGGCCTGGAGCAGCTCGCGCTGGAAGCGCATGACCTGCTCGCGCCGGGCCTCGGCGGCCTTGCGGCTCGGCTTGCCGCCGAGCGACGGGCCCTCCGTGTTCTCCTCGGGCGAGTAGGCGAAGCAGCCCACCCGGTCGAAGCGGAGCTCCTCGAGGAGCTCCATGAGGTGGCCGAAGCGGCGCTCCGTCTCGCCCGGGAAGCCCACGAGGATCGTCGTGCGCAGGGTGAGGTCGGGGATCGCGGCGCGCAGGTCGGCGACGACCTTCCGGATGCGATCGGGGCTCGTTCCGCGCCGCATCTTCCGCAGGACGTCCGCGTCGCCGTGCTGGACGGGCATGTCGAGGTAGGGCAGGACGTTGGGCGTCGCGGCCATGGTCTCCGCGAGCCGGTCGTCCATGGTCGCCGGGTGGGCGTAGAGCACGCGGATCCAGCGCAGGCCGTCGACGGCGCCGAGCGCCTCGAGCAGCTCGGGCAGGCCGTATCCCCGGCCGAGGTCCTTGCCGTAGTCCGTGCTGTCCTCGGCGACGAGCGAGATCTCCTTCGTGCCGAGCTGCGCGAGCGCCGAGGCCTCCTCGACGAGCACGTCGAGCGGCTTGCTCCGGAGCTTGCCGCGGATCTTCGGGATCGCGCAGAAGGCGCAGACGTGGTTGCAGCCCTCGCCGAGGCGCAGGTAGGCCGTGTGCACGGGCGTGAGCAGCGCGCGTCCGAGATCCGCGGAGCCGCCCTTGGGGCCGCCGCCCGCCGCGCGCGAGCCGCCCGCGAGGACGTGCCCGCCGCCGGAGAAGGTCGCCGTCGCGTCGGCCGCGCCGCCGCCCCAGCCCGCCGAGCCCGGCCCGCTCGCCGCGCCGCGCCCGAGCACCGCGTCGACCACGGACGGCACGCCCGAGTAGTCGCTGAGCGGCAGGAACGCGTCGACCTCCGGGATCTCCTCGGCGAGCTGCTTCTCCACGAGGCAGCCCGTGACGACGAGCCCGCGGATCGCGCCCGCCTGCTTGAGCTCGGCGTAGCGCAGGATCGTGTCGACGCTCTCCTCGCGCGCGTCGCCGATGAAGCCGCAGGTGTTCACGACGACGAGGTCGCTGTCCTCGGGATCGGTGACGAGGCCGATGCCCGCGCGACCCAGGTGCCCCGCCATGACCTCGCTGTCGACGAGGTTCTTCGAGCACCCCAGGGACACGAGGCAGACGGAGCGTTCGGTGGTGGTGGAGACGGCCATGGACCCGCCGGGGCGCGGAGGAGCGCGCGGATTCTAGCGCGCTGTCGGAGGTGGGGGCCAGCCGGGCGAGGTCGCTCGGCGCCGCGGCTCGTCGCGCACCCGGCGGCGCGCGCGGACAGGTGCCGCCCGGCGCGGCTCCGCGCCGTCAGCGCAGGTAGCCCATCTCCTCCATCCAGCGGCGGCGCTCGGGGTCCATCGCCTCGGCGGCCTCGCTGCGGCTCGCCGCGCGGCCCTCGCGGAGCGCGTCCTCGGCCCAGCGCGCGAGCGCCGCGCGCACCGCGGCGTGCGCCGGGTCGCCGACGAGGTCCGCCCGCTCGCCCGGATCGTCCGTGAGCCGGTAGAGGTGGCGCGGCACGACGTCGCCGTCGAGCACGCCCGCGACGAGCTTCCACCCGCCGCGCAGCACGGCGACCTCCTCGTGCGCGTCCTCGTCCTCGGCGGTGCCGTGCGTCGTGTGCACGAGCAGCGGGCGGTCGGGGTCGGGCGCGCCGGGTCCGCTCCGGACGACGAGCGGTCGCGCGCCGGGTCCGCCGACGACGTCGCTCGCCGCCGAGTCGTCGGGCGCCGCGCCGCCCGGACCGTCGCCGCGCAGGAAGGCCGCGAGGTCGAGCCCGCGCCAGTCGTCGGGCGCGCGCAGTCCGGCGAGCCCGAGCAGCGTCGGCGCGACGTCCACGTGCGTGATCGGCCCGGCGACGCGGCGCCCGGCCGGCAGCCCCGCCGGCCAGCGCAGCACCCACGGCACGCGGATCTGCTCCTCGTGCAGCGACGAGCGGTGCGCGAAGACGCCGTGCTCGCCGAAGGCCTCGCCGTGGTCCGAGGTCACCGCGAGCAGCGTGTCGTCGGCCCGGCCGCTCGCCGCGAGCGCCTCGTCGAGCCGCGCGAGCATGCGGTCGTTGTGGTGGATCTCGCCCTCGTAGTTCAGCGCGTCGGTGGGCCGCCCGATCTCCGGACTGTTGCGCATGATCGGGTAGAGGTCGTCCATGGGCGGGCGGTACGGCTGGTGAGGGTCCATGCTGTGCACGTAGACGAAGACCTGCTCGTCGGCGTGCTCGGCGAGGAAGGCCGCGAGGGGGTCGGCGAGCACCGCGGAGGTGAGCGTCGTCGCGACGGCGGACGCGCCGTGCGCCGTCGGCTCGCGCGCCTCGTCGAAGCCCTGGTCGAGGCCGGACCACGCGCCGGCGTTGTAGTTCGTCACGAAGGACGTCGTGACGTAGCCGGCGTCGGCGAGCGCCTCCGCGAGCGTCGTCACGCCGTCCGACACGCGATCGAGGTGCGTGAGGTTGCCGTGCCGCGGCGGGTCGAGCGAGGTGAGCAGGCTCGTCGTCGCGGGGCGCGTCCAGTTGCTCGCGGCGGTGAGGCGCTCGACGACGACGCCGGCGTCCGCGATCTCCGCGAGGTGCGGGTCCGTGGGCCGGTCATGGCCGTAGACCCCGAGCCGGTCCGCGCGCAGCGTGTCGACGAGGTAGAGGACGACGTCGGGCCGCGGCGTCGCGGCGGGCGCGAGGCGCAGCGCGTCGGCGACGAGCAGCACCGCGGGCGCGGCGTCCGCCGCGACGGGCTCGAGCGTGTCGCGGAACGCGGCGCCGTGCGTCGCGTCGCCGCCCTCGTCGGCCGCGGTGCGCCGGGTGCCGGATTCGCCTCGCGCCGATCCGGCGGTCGAGCCGACGCCGCCCTCGCCGTCCGCCGCGACGGGGCGCACGACCTCGAGCACGAGTCGCGTCGGCTCGCCCCCGAGCGGCGCGAGGTCGAGCGTGCACGCGCCCCAGCCCTCGCGCGCGTCGACCTCGACGTGCGCGTGCGGCAGGCGGCCGGAGGTGTCGGACACCGTGACGAGCAGCGTCGCGTCGCGGCCCGCGGCGGCGAACGCGAGCCGAAGGCGGTCGTGCGGGCCGGGGTCGAGCGGGGCCTCGAGCCGGACGGGGCCGCGCTCGTGGTGCCGGTCGGCGGGCCAGGTCCGCGGCGTCGTCGACGACGACACCGGCGTGCGCGACGCGTCGTCGACGCGGTGGGCGCGCGCGGTGCGCAGCAGGCCGTCGCGGTCGACGCGCAGGGTCGCGCTCGCGTCGGGCGGGTCGAAGTCGGACGCGAGCGTCACGGACGCGACGACCGCCTCGACCGGGACGGGGAGATGCGGCGCCGGGCCGTCCGGGCCGACGACCGGACCGTCGGCCGGGTCGATGTGCACGGCGCCCCCGGTCGCGGCGTCGTCCGCGACGCCCGCGTCGGTGCCTGTCGCGGCGAGCGCGCCGTCCCGCGCCAGCGCATCGCCCGTGCCGCGGGTGCCCGCCGGGCGCAGCACGAGCTCGAACTCGTCGACACCCTCGGCGGCGTCGCGGGCCTTGTCGAAGGGCGCGCCGCGGGCGGCCGGCGCACCGCCCGCCGCCCGCGCACCGCCGCGCATCGCGCGCACGGGGAACTCGACGAGCGAGAACCCGTCGGCGTCGCGCGGCCCGTGCGCGCGCACGAGCGAGCGCTCGTCGGAGAAGTCCTCGCCGGCACGCCGCCAGCGGACGCGGAGCTCGACGTCGTCGTGCAGCTTCGCGCGCACGACGAGCCGGTGGTGCACCGACACCTCGACGACGCCGGGCGCCGGCCCGCGCAACGCGACCTCGTCCACGCCGCGCACGCGCACGCCGCCGTCCGCCGCGTCGACCTCGGCGGAGACGGACGCGGTCCAGCCCGCCGGCAGCCCGTCGGCGAAGTCGTCGTGCCGGGTGAGCGGCGCGATCGAGCCGTCGTCCTCCGCGCCCACCCGCTCCCAGGCGAGCCCGCGCGCGACGACGGCGTAGCGGGCGCCGGCGACGGGCTCCGCGGGACCGCAGGCCGCGCCGACCAGGAACACGGACGCGAGCGCGACGGCGAGGCGACGGAGGACGCGAGCGGAGCGGGGCATGACGCGACCGTACCGCGCCCGCGACAGGCGCACCACCGGCGCCGGGCTCAGCGCGACGACGCGGCGCCCCGCAGCAACGCGAGCCACCGGTCGTAGGGCGAGGTGTCGTACGCCCACGCCTCGTGGAGCCGCTCGCCGTTGCCGCGCGGGCCGACGATCGTGAGGGCCTCGTCGGCGACCTTCATCGTGATCGGGTCGCCGTGCGTGCCGTCCGAGCCGACGGACAGGTACCAGCCGACCGGCCGCGTGTCGTCGCCCACGAGCGATTGCAGCGCGACGAGGTCGCCGCTGTCCGGGTGGAACTGGACGTGGGTGCCGACGTCCCCGGCGCGACCGCCGTCGTCGAGGAAGCCGAAGGAGAGGTCCCGCGCGACGAAGGGCTCCGCGAACTCCCCGGCGACCCCGTCGAGCTGCACGGCGTAGCGCCCCTCGGCGTCGATCGTGAAGCGCGCGAGGAGGTCCGTGCCCTCGAAGCGGACCGCGCCGCTCACGCTGTCGTCGGCCGGGTCGTGCGCGACGGAGTCCGGAACGATCCCGGCCGCCGCGGCGAGGCGGCGCAGCACCTCGTTGAGCGCCTGGAGGTCCGGCTCGTTCGTCGTGAACGACGCGGTCGCCTCGTCGAGGATGCGCGCGAGCTCCGAGGCGGCGGGCGGGTCGGGCGTCGCGGCGGTGTCCGTCGAGGGCGTCGCGGGCTCGTCGACGGGCGACGCGAGCGCGTCGACCGCCGCGACGCGCGGCTCGACCGTCGGCGGCGCGTCGCGCGCGGTCGTCGCGGGCGACGGGACGACGGCCGGCGCGGACGTCCCCGCGGCGTCGCGCGG
>JAUIEF010000102.1 GCA_030428785.1 bacterium | reverse complement strand
CGGCGCGGGGGGCGCGAGCTCGCCGGTGCGCCCGCAGACGAGCACCCACGGCGCGCCGCCGGGCGCGCGCGGCCAGCCCTCGTCGTCGAGGACGATCGCGTCGCGGACGCGCCCCTCGAGCGCGGCGAGCTCGACGACGCGCCAGCCCGCGGCGACGGCGCCGTCCGCGTCGCCGAGGACGTCCGGACCGTCCGCGCGCTCCGGGTCTCCGCGCGCCCCGGCCTCCGCCGCGTCACCGCCCCACCGGACGAGTCGCAGCCGCCCCGGCGCGTCCTCCGGCTCGGCGTGCGTGAAGACCCACAGCTCCTCGCCGGGCGTCGTCGGGTCGAGGTCGCCCGACGCGAGCGTGTGGATCTCCTCCGCGGGGAAGCTCGCGAGGCGGCGCACGTCGGACGCGCCGTAGGCCTCGGGCCTCACCTGGTAGAGCACGCCGCGCTGCCCGCCCGTGTAGAGCTCGGCGCGCTCGGCGCGCGGGTCGAGGTCCGCGTGCGCCACCGGTCCGAGCCACAGCCCGTCGTGCACGGCCCACTTGGGCGTCCACTTGCCGCTGTACGAGATGAGCACCACGAGCCGCCCGAGGTCGTCCATCCCCACGACCTGCGGGCAGCCGTAGCGACCGAACACCGGGAGCGCGCGCACATCCCACACGCCGACCTCGTCGTCGAGGAGCAGCGACGCCTCCCACCCGTCGGCGCACGGGAGCGGGACGTGCTCGACGGCCGGGTCGCCGGGTGACGGCGGGGGCGAGCCGCCGGGAGCGGCGCAGGCGGTGAGCAACAGGGCGAGGAAGACGACGCGCGACGCGCACATGGGCGGACTCCGGACGGGACACTCGTTGTACGGGATGCGCGCGCCGCCCGGACGGCGCGCGTCGTCGAGGACGACCCCGACGCCGGCGGCGCCCGTCAGCGCAGCGCCTGCAGTCGCGTGACGGAGTGGCCGTCCTCGGCGACGACGGTCGCCTCGCCCTCCGCGACGACCGTGCCGTCCGCGCTGAGTCGCACGCGGTAGGTGCCGGGCCGGAGCCTGAGGAGTAGCCGGACCGGTCGGCGTACTGCGCCGTCCCTCTCGATGGGCTCGCGCCACCTCCACATGACGTGGCCGAGGGAGTCCTCGACCTCGGCGAGCAACCGGCGGACTCCGAGGGGGCCCGGCTCCACCCTGGAGACGGCCGCACTCGACTCGAGCCCGTAGACGTCGACGAAGTGCCGATTACCCGCCTCCAGGGTCACCGACACCGGTGCCGTCTCACCTGAGCGCACCGACACGGTGCGGAGCTCGTCCACGGCCTCCGGCGCCGACACGAGGACATCGAAGTCACCCGGCCGGAGCTCCTCGGAGAGCCAAGCGCCGTCGGTCTCGGTCACGTCTCCCGCCCAGTGCCCGTCCGTGTCGGTGATCCAGACGAGGACATGGTCGAGATCGCCCCCGCCGAGCGGCGTGACGGAGACGCGGATGCGACCTCCTTCGTCCCGCGGCTTCGCGTCCGTCGCCTGAGACGACGCGCCGCCGGTCGTCTCGACCTCGGGCGCACCGACGGAGCCGGTGCTGCCCGCGCCGACGGGCCCGGCGTCCTCCGGCTCGTCGTCGGACGCGCCCGCGAGCTCGTCGTCGCGGTCCGGCGGCGGCGGGAGGTCGAGCACCTCGACCTCCGACGGGTCGATGCCCTCCGGCAGCGCGACCGGGAACGGCGGCCGCTCGGCGCCCGGCCCGACGACGGGCGGCGCGACGGCGCCGGCGTCGTCGGAGGTCCGCAGCACGACGACGACGACGAGCAGCCCGAGCACGACCCCGGCGAGCACGGGCCAGGACACGCGGCCCGTCTGCGCCGGCGTGTCGTGGCGCGGCGGCACGGCGCTCGCGGGTCGCGCGACGTCACGGGTCCGGCGCATGGGAGCCTCCTCTCCGGCCGCGACCGCGCGCCGGGTGTCCGGCGGCGCCCCGCGTCCCGCGCCGATCATGCCGCACGACGTCGGGCCGCGCGAGTCGGCGGCGCCCGCCGGGCCGACACCCCGCGGCCCGTCCCCGGCACGACACGCGCCCCCCCGGGCATCACCCGAGGGGGCGCGAGCGGCGGCGGGCCGTGTCCTCGCCCGCCGCGTTCGTCGGCGCGGTCAGGAACCGACGATGAGGTCGAGACCGTCGGAGAACGCGTACCCGGCCGGACCGTCGGGGTCGACGACGATCCACTGGCTGAACGCCTGCACGCCGACGATCGCCGGGTCGTCCGGGATCGGCACCGAACGCAGCGCGCCGCCGCCGGCCGTCGTGCCGTGGACGGAGATGGACGCCGACGGCAGGAAGGGGTCGACGAGCAGCGTGCCGCCCTCGAAGGGCACGCTCGCGGAGCCGAGCGAGAGCAGGTTGTAGGCCGCGCTCGCGGGACGCGCGTCGTTGAGGGTGATGCCGAACGCGCCGGCGCCCTGCGTCGGCGCGCCGTTGCGCGTGGAGATCGTCGGCGTCTCGCCGCCGAAGCCCGCGGTGCCGGCGCCGTAGTTGAGCGCCTGCGCGAAGACGAAGCCGCCGTTGAGCGCGAGCAGCGCGTTGCGCGCGTTGATGCGCCCGTCGCCCGTGCCCGTGTCGAAGCCCGCCGGGCCGACGTCGTCCGCGGTGTTCCGGATGATGGCGCGCACGCCCGCGGCGGTGGCCGCCGGGTCCTCGGAGAAGAGCAGGCCGGCGAGCGCCGCGACGTGCGGTGCCGAGAAGCTCGTGCCGCTGTTCGTCTGGAAGCCGCCGCCGAGGTCGAGCGAGAAGACGGACTCGCCCGGCGCGGCCACCTCGACCTGCGCGCCGGGGTTGCTGAAGCCGGACTTCACGTCGTTGCGGTTCGTCGAGGCGACGGCCATGACCTCGGGCTTGTTCGCCGGGTAGGTCACCGAGAAGCCGTTGTTGCCCGCCGCGCAATCGATGAAGACGTCGTTGGACTGCGCGTAGGTGCAGGCCGCGTCGATGGCGGAGGTCGCGCCGACGGTGAGGCTCAGGGTGATGACGCGCGCGCCGTTGTCGACGGCGTAGACGATGGCGTCGTCGAGCACCGCGCCGTTGGGCGAGAAGTTGCCGACGTTGAGCGCCATGACGAGGCAGCCCTGGCCGTCGACCGCGCCGCCCGCGAGCGCCGCGATGCCCTGGCCGTTGTTGCTGGACGCCGCGACGCAGCCGGCGACGAAGGTGCCGTGGTAGAAGCTGCCCGACGGGTCGTTGTCGCCGCCGTCGAAGTCCCAGCCGCGCACGTCGTCGACGAAGCCGTTGCCGTCGGTGTCCGTGCCGTCGAAGGCCTCGTCCGTGTTCTCCCAGATGTTCGACGCGAGGTCGGGGTGGTTCCACTGGGTGCCGCTGTCGAGCACGGCGATGACCACGGACGGGTCGCCGTCCTGGATGTCCCAGGCGCCCTCGGCGTCGACGTCGGCGCCGGGCGTGCCGCCGCTCTGTCCGGTGTTCTTCAGGTTCCACTGCACGCCGTAGCTGCTGTCGTTCGGGACGGCGGTGTAGTGGCCCAGCGTGTTCGGCTCGGCGAAGTCCACGTCGCCGTGCTCGCGCAGCGCGGCGACGACGTCGAGCGGGTCGGCGCCCAGCGGGATGCCGAGGTCGACGACGCCGAGGCGGTTGCTGCGCACGACGACGAGGCCCGCGAGTTCGGGCGTGACGCCGGCGAGCGCGTCGAGGCGCGCGGAGACGTCCGTCGCGCCGTCGGCGAAGCGCGCGCTCACGACGCGCTTGTCGACGGGGTAGACGACGCCGTCCTGCCGGAGCACCCAGCCGTCGGGCGTGGACTCGAAGCCCGGGACGGACGGCGCGAGGGACTGCGCGGACACGGACGCGGAGAGCGCGGCGACGAGGACGGTCGCCGCGGAGAGACGCGGGATGTTCAAGACGGCCTCCGGTGGTGCGCGCCCTGACCGACGCGCGAGGGGGAGAGAGCAGAGACGAGGGGGAGAGACGAGATGCCGACCGGAGCCGCGGCCTCCACGCCGCGGCCCGGGCGACGAGGCGTCATCCTAAGACCCATCCCGCGCGGCGTGGGAAGGCAAAAGAAGATCGCGGAGTCGCCTTGACTTCATGCGTCCGTGTGCGGGGTGCGCGGTTCCCGGGAGATCGCGCGACGGACGCGCGGTTCGCACCGCGAACAGCGCACGCGACTATCGCGCGACCGCGTACTCGAGGAACGACTGCAGCAGCGCCTTCGGCACGTCGTGCGGCCCCGCCGGACCGGGCAGCGCCTTGGGGATGTCCAGCGTGCTCAGCACGATGCGGCCGCTCCCGCGTCGCACGACGCCGACCGTCGTCGCGAGCCGCGGCGTGTGTCCGGTGATGCACGCCGCGACGGCCTCCTCGTCGTGCAGCAGCAGGCCGTAACCGGGCATGCCGTAGTGGACGAGCTCCTGGTACTCCCACGAGAGCGCGCCGCCCGTGGGCAGCCCCGCGAACAGCGGGTGGTCGCGCACGAAGTGGCTGCCGCCGAGCCAGTACCGCCCCATCGGCAGGATGCCGTCGGACCGGACGAGCCCCGCGTCGTCGAGCAGCCGCGTCCACGCGTCCGTGTGGTCGAGCACGAGCCACGTCGTGCCGTCCTCCGCGACGCGACGGCCGAGCTCGCGCACGAGCTCGCGGCCGCGCGCGCCCGCGGCGGGCGTCGTCCAGAGGAGGCGCACGCGCGCGTTGTCGTCCTCCTGGAAGAACTCGAGCTCGACGTCGACGGGCACGCCGGCCTCGAGCGTCACGGCCTCGCTCGCGTCACGCTGCGGGCCGTGCTCGGTCCACTCCTCGAGGATCGCCTCGCCCGCGACCTTCAGGCGCACGCCGCCGCTGCTCTCGGTGTGGAAGCGGTACGGGCCGGACTCCGGCGGGACGAGGCGTCCCGTCCAGCGCACGGAGAACCACGTGCCGCCGAGGTCCTCGTGCGGGCCGCCGTCGCCCCACAGGAAGTCGACCGTCCCGTCGGTGCGCGTCGTGACGAGCTCCTCGAAGGCCGCGCCGTCGTGGTAGCGGCCGGTGAGGCCCGGCGCTCCGTCCTCGGCGAGCAGCGCCTCCGTCGGCACGAGCTGCGTCGGCTCCGGGTCGACGAAGTCCGCGACGACCCAGCGCAGCGGCGGCAGGTCGTCGGTGAACACCGGCACGCCCGCCTGCCGCGACGTGTTGAGGAAGTACGCGAGGCGACCGTCGCCGGAGAGCAGCGCGCCGCCGTCGGGCACGGGCCGGCCGCGCCAGTCCACGAGGACGAGCTCCGCCTCGCCGGCGACCACGGGCTCGAGGCGCGCCGGGGCGTCGCCGTCGGGCGCGTCGCCCGCGGGGAAGAGCTCGGCGCGCACGCGGTAGCGGCCGGGGCCGCCGTCGACGAGGACGCGCAGGTCCTCGAGGAGCACCTCGCCGTAGACGTCGCCGCCCGTGACGCGCACGGGGCGGCTCGTCGTGCGCTGCGCGTCGCCGTCCGGGTCGAGCACCGTGAGCACGAGCTCGTGCGCGCCCGCGACGCCCACCTCGTTCACGAGGCCGATGTCCGCCTCGACGACGGCCGGCGACACGACGCCGCCGCCGTGGTCCTTGCCGACGTGCGTGACGCGCGTGCGCAGCTTGACCGCGAGCAGCAGCGGCGCGTTCGCGGCGGCGAGCACCTCGGCGTGTCCCTTGGGCCGGCGCCACGCGTCGACGATGCCCGAGTGGTTCTCGAAGCGGCTGCCGTCCCAGCCGTTCACGACGTAGCCGTCCGCGACGTCGCCGATGCGGATGTTCGAGATCGCCGTCGCCTGGTACGTGAGCGCGACGTCGCCCGTGCTCATCGTGAGTGCGTCGAGGTCCGGGAAGTCCTCTTCCCAGCCCTTCTCCGCGAGGTACCGCTCGTAGGCCGCCTTCCACCCGAGGTACGCCGTCCCGTCCCAGCCGCGCGGGCCGGCCGCGACGTCCTCCGCGATGCGCGCGAGCCGCGGCTGCGTCGCGATGGCGCCGTCCTCCCCCCAGAAGACGACCTCCTCGCGGTGGTCGCTGCGGCGCAGGTAGTCGTCGGGGCCGTTCCAGTGGACGTCGCGGTCGACGCCGGGGCCGGGCGCGTTGTGGTGGTCCCACCAGCCGTCGACGTGCAGGCCCGGCTCGCCCGGCCGCGCGTGCAGCCCGAGCGACGCGTCGTCCGTGTCGGCCCAGGCGGAGGTGTAGGTGATGACGCGCGTCGGGTCGAGGCGCTGCGCGTCGAGGAGGTCGCGCTCGTAGCGGCCCTCGGGCGGGTCCGACGCCTCGTTGATCATGTTGAGGATGACGAGCGACGGGTGGTTCCGGTCGCGGCGCACCATGCGCAGCCACTTCTCGCGCGCGAAGGCGTGACAGAGCTCGTCGCCGCCGTCGGCCCAGTAGCCGCCGGGCTCGCCGTACGCGAGGAGGCCGAGCTCGTCGTGCACGTCGAGCAGGCCGGGCGCGGCGATCGTCCGGTGGTGGTTGAGCATGTTGAGGCCGAGCGCCTGCGCCGCGCGCACCTGTCGCTCGGCGAGGTCGCGCGTCGGGACGAGGCCCGTGACCGGCCAGAAGCCCCAGCTGATCGCGGAGCGGAGGACGACGCGGCGCCCGTTGAGCCGCAGCACGGCGTCGCGGCCGACGCCGTCCGGCGCGAACCAGCGGAATCCGAAGCGCACGGTCGTCGCGTCGCCGTCGCCGAGGGCGACGCGGCAGCGGTAGAGCGCGGGCGTCGCCGGCGTCCAGGGCGTCGCGGACGGCACCTGCACCGGCACGACGACCGTCGGACCGAGCGGGCCCTCGCGCACGACGGCGCCCTCCTCGACGCGCTCGTGGAGCACGCGGCCCGGCGCGTCGTCGGCGACGATGGTCACGCTGACCGGCGGCGCGACGTCGCCGGGCGCCGGCGCGTCCGGGCCGCCGAGCGTCACCGAGACCTCGACGCCCGTGACGGACGGCGTGTTCGCGACGAACACGTCCGTGACGTGGAGCGCGTCGCGCAGCTCGAGGCGCACCGGCCCCGACACGCCGCCGAAGCCGTGGCTCGCGGGGATGGTCTGCTCGCCCCAGGTGTGCGCGTCGTAGTCGCGCCAGTCGAAGTTGCCGCCCGGGTCCGTGACGCGCACGGCGAGGCGATGCCGCCCGCCCCCGCCGACGACGTCCGTGACGTCCACCTCGAAGGGCGTGTTGCCGACGGCGTCGTAGCCCGCGAGCCGCTCGTCGAGGAAGACCTCGGCGCGCAGGCGCACGGCCTCGAAGCACAGCACGACGCGCTGCCCGGGCGCCGGCGCGGGCACGTCGAGCGCGCGGCTCCACCAGCTCACGCCCACGTGGTCGCCGCCGAGCTCATCCCAGAGGACGCCCTCGACCGTGCCGGGCACGCTCACGGGGACGCCGTCGTCGAGCGCCGCCCAGCCGTCGACGGGCGGACGCGCGGGCAGCGCGGCGACGTCGACGCCCGGCAGGTGGAGCGGGTCGTCGGCCCAGGGCGCCGCGGGGTCGAGGGTGAGCGTCCAGCCGTCGCCGGACAGGTCGACGACCCGCCGGGTGCCGTCCCGGGGCTCCCCCCCGCAGGCCGCGGCCGCGAGGAGCAGGGCCAGCCACGCACGCGCGGTCACGCGCTCTCCCGGATCGCCTTCGGGTTCGGGTCGTCGTCCCCGTCGTCGGCCGGACCCTCGCGCTCGCGGACCACCGTCGCGTCCTTGATGGTCTCGCCGAAGGGACCGCCGCGCCCGGACGCGCCGAACGGATCGCCTGCGTCCGCAGGTCCGCCGCGCGGCGGACCGCCGACGCGGGTCGTGAAGAAGAAGGTGCCGCCCGTGCGCCCCGCCCCGCCGACCTGGAAGCGGCCCTCGGCGACGGCGCGCTTCGCGGAGCGCTCGAGCCAGCGCACGAGCACGGCGCGCGTCGGCGGTAGCAGCCCGAGGAGCCCGACGCCGTCCGTGAGGAAGCCCGGCGTGAGCAGGAGCAGGCCCGAGACGAAGACGACGAAGCCCTCGAGGCCCGTCCGGGTCGGCGGCTTCCCGGCGGCCAGCTCCGCCTGGAGCCGCTGGAGGACGCCCAGGCCCTGTTGCCTCGCGAGGGAGGCCCCCACGACGCCCGTGAGGAGCACGAGCGTGAGCGTGTTGAGGAACCCCAGCCGCGCGCCGACCTGCGCGAGCAGGAGGAACTCCACGAGCGGGACGCCGACGAACAGCAGGAGGAAGGCCATGAGGCCCCCGGTTGTAGCCCTTCGGGGTTCCGGCGACCAGGACGGCCTCCCGCCCCCTCGGCGCGCCCGGACCGGGCGTTCCGCCGGGCTTCAGGACCCGCGCCGGGCGTGCCGATACCCGAGGGGTGAGTCCGTTCCGCCGATTCTCCGTCCGCCAGAAGCTGCTGCTCGTGATCATGCTCACGGCGGGCATGGCCCTCGTGACGGCCGGCGTGCTCTTCGCCATGAAGGACCGGCAGGTGGCCCGGCAGGAGCTCGCGGACCAGCTCCGCGTCCTGAGCCAGGCGGTGGGCGCCAACTGCGGCAACGCGCTCCTGCTCCGGGACGCCGACGGCGCCAAGGCCTCGCTCGAGGCGTTCCGCGCCCAGCCGCAGATCGAGGCGGCCTGCCTGTTCGACGTCGAGGGCGGCGTGCTCGCGACCTTCCGCACCGCGGCGAGCCCGCGGGAGTTCCGCCTGCCGGAATCCGCGACGATCCCCGGCCACGTGTTCGACGAGACGGGCCTCTCGGTCTACGAGACCGTGCGCATGGAGGGCCAGCCGGTCGGCACGCTCTGGGTGCGCAGCAACCTCGCGAACCTCGACCACCGCTTCAACGCGATCGTCGACACGATGCTCGTCGTCGCACTCGTGTCGTTCGCGGTGGCGCTGCTCTTCGCGATCCTCCTGCAGCGCGTCGTGTCGCGGCCGATCATCGCGCTCGGTCGCGCGGCGCAGCAGGTGCGCGAGGAGCACGACTACAGCGTCCGCGTCCCGGCCTTCGGCGCGGACGAGGTCGGCCACCTCGCGGCGACCTTCAACGAGATGCTCGTCGCGATGGAGGAGCACGAGCAGGCGCTCGAGAGCCACGCGGACCGGCTCGAGGTCGAGGTCGCCAAGCGCACCGAGGAGCTCACCGAGCTCAACGACCAGCTCCGCGTCTCCATGGAGGAGGCGCAGTCCGCGGCCGTCGCGAAGGCGCAGTTCCTCGCGAACATGAGCCACGAGATCCGCACGCCCATGAACGGCGTCATGGGCATGACGAACATCCTGCTGGACACCGACCTCGACAAGCACCAGCGCGAGGTCGCGACGACGGTGATGGACAGCGCGAACCAGTTGCTGCGCATCATCAACGACATCCTCGACTACTCGAAGATCGAGGCGGGCAAGCTCGAGCTCGAGGAGGTGGAGTTCGACCTGCACACCGTCATCGAGGGCGCGGCGGACCTGCTGTACCCCATGGCGCAGCAGAAGGGCCTCGAGATGATGTGCCTCGTGGAGCCCGACGTGCCGGCCGAGCTCGACGGCGACCCGGGCCGCCTGCGCCAGATCGTGCTGAACTTCATGAACAACGCGCTGAAGTTCACGCAGGAGGGCGAGATCGTGCTCACGGCGTCGCTCGTCGAGCAGACCGCCGACGAGGTCGTCATCCGGGTGTCCGTGCGCGACACGGGCATCGGCATCCCGGGCGACCGGCTCGGCTGCCTGTTCCAGGAGTTCACGCAGGTGGACGCCTCGACGACGCGGCGGTTCGGCGGCACGGGCCTGGGGCTCGCGATCAGCAAGCAGCTCGCGGAGGCCATGGACGGCGAGGTCGGCGTCGAGAGCGTCGAGGGCGAGGGCTCGACCTTCTGGTTCACGGCGCGGCTCGGCAAGCAGGCGTCCGCCGGCACGGGGACAGTGTCGCTCGCGCCGGACTTCGAGGAGCTCCACGTGCTCGTCGTGGACGACAACGCGACGAGCCGCCAGGTGCTCCAGCAGCACCTCGAGGCGTGGGGCTGCTGGCCGGTGCTCGTGTCCGGCGGCGACGAGGCGTTCGCCGTGCTGCGCGAGCACGCCGTGACGCCGCGCGCATTCGACCTCGTGCTCGTCGACCGGGAGATGCCCGAGATGAGCGGCGAGGAGCTCACGGTGCTCATCCGGCGCGACGAGCTGCTGGGCAACATCCCGGTCATCATGCTGAGCAACGCCTACGCGTCCGGCGACGAGGCGGACCTCCGGGACCTGGGCGTCACGGGCATGCTCACGAAGCCCGTCAAGGCGAGCCAGCTCTTCGACTGCCTCGCGTCCGCGCTGGGGCTCCAGACGCGCGAGACGCACGACGACCGCGCGGAGCTCGCCGAGCGCGAGGAGCTCGCGGCGCTCAAGCGGCACAACCGCCAGCTCCACCTGCTCGTCGTCGAGGACAACCTCGTGAACCAGCGGGTCGCGGTGAGCCTGCTCGAGCGCCACGGCTACAACGTCGAGATCGCGAACGACGGGCAGGAGGCGGTCGAGGCCGTCGCCGCGCGCCACTACGACGCCGTGCTCATGGACTGCCAGATGCCGCGCATGGACGGCTACGCGGCGACGCGCGCGATCCGCGAGTCGGAGCGTGAGTCGCGCAGCCACCTCGTCATCATCGCGATGACGGCGAACGCGATGGCCGAGGACGCGGAGCGCTGCCGCGACGCGGGCATGGACGACTACGTGCCGAAGCCCGTGAAGCCCGAGCTGCTCTACGCGACGATCCAGAAGTGGTGCGGCAAGCCGGCGACGGCCGGCGCGCACTGATCGCGGGGGCGCGCCGGGCTCGCCGCGCGCGGTCGTGTCCTTCCGAGCGGCCCCGCGAACCGACCCGGCCCGATCCGTAGGATGCGGCCGTGCCGCCCCACGTCCTCCTCCTCGACGTCATGGACACGCTCGTCCGCGAGCCGTGGTTCGAGGACGCGCCCGCGTTCTTCGGCATGAGCCTCGAGGAGCTCCACGCGGCGAAGCACCCCACGGCGTGGATCGCGTTCGAGGAGGGCCGCCTCGACGAGGAGGCGTTCCTCGACGGGTTCTTCCGCGACGGCCGCGAGTTCGACCGCGCGGGCTTCCTCGCGCACCTGCGCGCCGGCTACCGCTGGCTGCCGGGCATGGAGGCGCTGCTCGCCGAGCTGCGCGGCGCCGGCGTGCCGATGCACGCGCTCTCGAACTACCCGACCTGGTACCGCGCCATCGAGGAGGACCTGGGCCTCGGGCGCTTCCTCGCGTGGAGCTTCGTGTCCTGCGAGACGGGGCTGCGCAAGCCGGACCTCCGCGCGTACACGCACGCCGTCGAGGAGCTCGGCGTGCCGGCGGCCGACTGCCTGTTCGTCGACGACCGCGAGGAGAACGTCGCCGCCGCGCGCGAGGCCGGCATGGACGCCGTGCGCTTCACGGGCGCCGACGCGCTGCGCGAGGAGCTCGCGCGCCGCGGGCTGCCGTAGGCCCCTCGGCGCGGGCCTCGCAGCGCATCGGGGACCGATCGCCGACGGTCGCGCGGCGCGCGCGGGCGGCGCGAAGCCCGGCCCCCGATGCTCCGGGTCCCCCTTCGGCGCACCTCAGGGGCCGACCTCAGAGCCGCGGCGCGTCCGGGTCGTAGGCGAGGCACGGGCCGAGGCGCTTCTCGACGGGCGCGACCTCCTCGCCGCGCCGCGCCGCGTAGTCCTCGACCTGGTCGCGGTCGACGCGGCCGACGCTGAAGTAGTGGCAGTCCGGGTGATGCAGGTAGAGGCCGCTCACGCTCGCCGCGGGGAGCATCGCGCCGTGCTCGGTGAGGCTCATGCCGATGGACGCGGCGTCGATCATCTCGAACATCGCGTGCTTCGGCGCGTGGTCCGGGCAGGCCGGGTAGCCGAACGCCGGACGGATGCCGCGGTAGCGCTCCTTGACGAGCGCCGCGACGTCGTCCTCGGCGCCCTCGGCGATGCCCCACGCGCGCCGCGCCTCGCGGTGCAGCCACTCGGCGCCCGCCTCGGCGAGCCGGTCGGCGAGCGCCTTGACGAGGATCGCGTTGTAGTCGTCGTGCTGACGCTCGTAGGACTCCGCGAGCTCCTTCGCGCCGAGCCCCGCCGTCACCGCGAACACGCCGACGTGGTCCTCGAGCCCGCTGCCGGCGGGCGCGACGAAGTCCGCGAGCGACTCGTTCGGGCGGCCCTCGCCGAGCACCGCCTGGTTGCGCAGCATGGGGATGCGCAGCCGCTCGCCGGAGCGGTCGTCGGTGAGCAGCACGACGTCCTCGCCGTCGCCGTGCGCGGGCAGCAGGCCCCAGCGCGCGCGGCCCTGCAGCAGCCCCTCGTCGAGGATCCGCGCGAGCAGCTCCTTCGCGTGCCCGAAGAGCTCGCGCGCCGCCTCGCCGTGGTCCGGGTGGTCGAGGATCGTCGGGTAGCTGCCCTTGAGCTCCCAGGCGTGGAAGAAGTACGTCCAGTCGATGAGCTCGGCGACCTCGCGCAGCGGCAGCTCGACCGTCTGGAGCCCGGTGACCGACGGGGCCGGGATCGGCGCGGCGTCCCAGTCGACGACGCGCCGGTTCGCGACGGCGTCGGCGATCGGGCGCACGGGCTCCTCGGCGCGCTGCGAGTAGACGTACCGCAGCTGCTCCTGCGAGGCGACGTTCTCCTTGACGAACGTCTTCTTGCGACCCGCGTCGAGCAGGTCGCTCACGACGTTCACCGCGCGCGACGCGTCGAGCACGTGCGCGACGGGCTCCTCGTAGCCGGGCGCGATCTTGACCGCCGTGTGCTGGCGGCTCGTCGTCGCGCCGCCGATGAGCAGCGGCTGGTGCATGCCGCGCCGCTGCATCTCCTTGGCGACGGATGCCATCTCGTCGAGCGAGGGCGTGATGAGCCCGGAGAGCCCGACGATGTCGCAGCCCTGCTCCTCGGCGGTCTTGAGGATCGTGTCGGCCGGCACCATGACGCCCAGGTCGACGATGTCGTAGTTGTTGCAGCCGAGCACCACCCCCACGATGTTCTTGCCGATGTCGTGGACGTCGCCCTTCACGGTGGCGAGCAGCACCTTGCCCTTGGGCCGCGCGTCGCCGGACTGCTGCTTCTCGTCCTCCATGTAGGGCGTGAGGTACGCGACGGCCTTCTTCATGACGCGCGCGCTCTTCACGACCTGCGGCAGGAACATCTTGCCCGCGCCGAAGAGGTCGCCGACGACGCGCATGCCGTCCATGAGCGGGCCCTCGATGACGTGCAGCGGGCGGGGCAGCTTCCGGCGCGCCTCCTCCGTGTCCTCGTCGATGAAGTCGACGATGCCGTGCACGAGCGCGTGGGAGAGGCGCTGCTCGACCGTGCCCTCGCGCCAGGAGAGGTCGGCCTCGCGCTTCTTGCCCGTGCCCTTGACCGTCTCCGCGAAGGCCAGCAGGCGCTCGGTCGCGTCGGCGCGCCGGTTCAGCACGACGTCCTCCACGTGCTCGAGGAGGTCCGCGGGGATGTCCTCGTACACGACGAGCTGGCCGGCGTTCACGATGCCCATGTCCATGCCCGCCGCGATGGCGTGGTAGAGGAACACCGAGTGCATCGCCTCGCGCACGGCGTTGTTGCCGCGGAAGGAGAAGCTCAGGTTGCTCACGCCGCCGCTCACGCGCGCGCCGGGGCAGCGCTCCTTGATGATCCGCGTCGCCTCGATGAAGTTCACCGCGTAGGCGTCGTGCTCCTCGATGCCCGTCGCGATGGCGAGGATGTTCGGGTCGAAGATGATGTCCTGCGGCGCGACGCCCGCCTTCTCCGTGAGCAGCGCGAACGCGCGCTCGCAGATCTCGACCTTGCGCTCCGTGGTGTCCGCCTGGCCCTGCTCGTCGAAGGCCATGACGACCATCGCCGCGCCGTAGCCGCGGATGGCGCGCGCCCGCTCGAGGAAGAGCTCCTCGCCCTCCTTGAGGCTGATGGAGTTCACGATGGCCTTGCCCTGCACGCACTTGAGGCCGGCCTCGATGACCTCCCACTTGCTGCTGTCGATCATGATCGGCAGCCGCGCGATCTCGGGCTCGCTCGCGACGAGGTTGAGGAAGGTCGTCATGGCCGCCGCGCCGTCGAGCATGCCCTCGTCCATGTTGACGTCGAGGATGTTCGCGCCGCCGCGCACCTGGTGGAGCGCGACGTCGAGCGCCGTGGCGTAGTCGCCGTTGAGGACGAGCTTGGCGAACTTCTTCGAGCCCGTGACGTTCGTGCGCTCGCCGATCATGAGGAAGTTGGCGTCCGGCCGGACGACGAGCGGCTCGAGCCCGCTGAAGGTCGTGACCTCCTCGCGGTCGGGACGTGCCCGCGGCGTGACGCCCTCGACGGCCGCGCGGATCGCCGCGACGTGCGCGGGGGTCGTGCCGCAGCAGCCGCCCACGATGTTCACGAGCCCGCTCGACGCCCACTCCGCGAGGTGCTGCGCCGTCGTCTCCGGCAGCTCGTCGTAGCCGCCGAAGGCGTTCGGGAGCCCGGCGTTCGGGTAGGCGCTGCTCCAGCAGGTCGCCATCTGCGAGAGATCGACGAGGTACGGCCGCATCTGCGACGCGCCGAGCGCGCAGTTCACGCCCACGCTGAACGGCCGGCTGTGCTCGATCGACGTCCAGAACGCCTCGAGCGTCTGGCCGGAGAGCGTGCGCCCGCTCGCGTCCGTGATGGTCACCGAGATCATGATCGGGAGGCGGACGCCCTGCTCCTCGAAGACCCGGTCGATCGCCGAGAGCGCGGCCTTCGCGTTGAGCGTGTCGAAGATCGTCTCGACGAGCAGCAGGTCGACGCCGCCCTCGAGCAGTCCGCGCACCTGCTCCGCGTAGGCGTCCCGCACCTGGTCCCAGGTCACGGCGCGGTAGCCGGGGTCCTCGACGTTCGGCGAGAGCGAGAGCGTCCGGTTCGTCGGGCCGAGCGCGCCGGCGACGAACCGCGGACGCGCGGGGTCCCGCTCCGTGAACTCCGCGGCCGCCTGCTTCGCGAGCCGCGCCGCCTCGCGGTTGAGCTCGACCACGACGCCCTCGAGCGCGTAGTCCGCCTGCGCGATGGACGTCCCGCTGAAGGTGTTCGTCTCGATGATGTCGGCGCCGGCCTCGAGGTACTCGCGGTGGATGTCGAGCACGACGTCCGGCCGCGTGAGGCAGAGGATGTCGTTGTCGCCCTGCAGGTCGACCGTGTGGTCGGCGAAGCGCTCGCCGCGGAAGTCGGCCTCCTGGAGCTTGCGCTGCTGGATGAGGCTGCCCATGGCGCCGTCCATGACGAGCAGGCGCTCGGCGAGGGCGGCGTCGAGGGTCGCGCGGAGGTCGGTCGTCGCGGCGGGGCTCGTGGTCGGCGGGGTCATGGGCGGCTCCGGGTCGTGCGGTGTGCGTGGGGTGCGGGGCGTGCGGGTCGGTCGTCAGCCGCCCGCCGGGTCGGTGTCGGGACGGGGCGCGCGCTCGGCGAGCCGCCGCGCGCGGACGTCGACGACCTCGAGGTGCGGCGCGCGGCGCTCGCGGGAGGTCACGGCGCAGAGTTCCACGGCGAAGCCCGCGCCCTCGAAGAGCGCGCGGAGCGCGGCGGGGTCGAAGCCCATGCGCACGTGGTTGAAGTCGGCGGCCACCTGCTCGTGGCGGTGCGGCGCGAGCGTCGTCGCGACGAGTCCGCCGCCGGGGCGCAGCACGCGCGCCGCCTCGGCGACGACCGCCGCGGGGTCCGTCGCGTAGCTCAGCGAGTTCACGAGCATGAGCTGGTCGAAACGCGCGTCGGCGAACGGCAGCGCGTGCATGTCGCCGGCGAGGAAGCGCAGGTTGGGCGCGTGCGTCAGGCGACGGCGCCCCGCGGCGAGCACGCGCGCGCTCGCGTCGAGGCAGGTGACGCTCCGCGCGCGCGGCGCGACGAGCTCGGCGAGCGCGCCGTCCCCGGACGCCACGTCGAGCACGTCGCCGAGCGTCGCGAGCCCGACGAGCGCGCGGGCTGCGGCCTCCCAGGTCCGGCCCGGCGAGTAGTGCCGCTCCATCTGCCCGGCGACGCTGTCGGCCCAGCTCCCGGCGCGCGCGGAGAGCACGGCCTCGAGCCGCTCGCGGTCCTCGCGCAGGAGCTCGTCGTCGGTCGTCGCGGCGAGCGCGGCCCACACGCGCCGCGCCTCGTCCGACATGCCGCCCTCGTCGAGGGCGTAGATGGTCGAGCTGCCCTGGCGCCGGACGCGCAGGAGCCCGCCCTCGCGGAGCTTCCCGAGGTGCGTCGAGACCCGCGACTGCGCGAGCCGCGTCGCGCGGACGAGCTCGGCGACGGTGAGCTCCTCCCGGGCGAGCAGGGCCAGCAGGCGCAGGCGGGACCCGTCGCCGAAGAGGCGGGCCAGCCGGGAGGTCGCGACGAGGTCCATGGCGTGCGGGAAGGCGGCCCCCAAGGGCGTCCATCCGAACATCCGGATGAAGGGATACGCGAACTATCGGCCGGACGGCGGCCGAAGTCAAGCGGTCGCAGCAGATCGGTCGGCCGGAGTCAACGGCTTGGATCCCGGGCGCCGGGGGCCTAGGGTCCACGGGCTCGGGCGGCCGCCCGGAGGACCGTCCGCCCGGACGCCCCCGACCCCGCCCGGAGCCCGGGCGGTCCGCCGGCCGGACCCCGCCCCCACCTCGACCCGCACCCGGACGCCCCCTTGGTCAACCTCCTCGCCGGCCTCAACCCCGAGCAGCACCACGCGGTCACGACCACGGAGGGGCCGGTGCTCGTCCTCGCCGGCGCGGGCACGGGCAAGACGCGCGTCATCACCGTGCGGACCGCGTACCTGCTCAGCCAGGGCGTGCACCCCGGGAACATCCTCGCCGTCACCTTCACGAACAAGGCGGCGCGCGAGATGCGCGAGCGCGTGAAGGGCATCGTCGGCAAGAAGCTCGGCGAGCTCCTGACGATCGGCACCTTCCACTCGTTCTGCGCGAAGACGCTCCGCGAGCACGCCGAGTCCGTGGGCCTGCCGCGGTCGTTCGCGATCTGCGACGCGTCGGACCAGCTCGCGACCGTGAAGAGCGCCATGCGCGACCTCAAGGTCGCGGACACGGTCCTCCACCCGTCCTTCGCGGGCAGCCGCATCAGCCTGCTCAAGAACCAGCTCGTCTCGCCGGCGCGGTTCCTCGAGACCGCGTGCGACGACCGCGAGGAGCTCCTCGGCCGGATCTACCAACGCTACGACGAGCTCCTCCGCCGTCAGCGCACCGTCGACTTCGACGACCTCCTGCTCTTCACGGACCGCCTGCTCGAGGAGGACGCGTCGGTCCGCGCGCGGTTCCAGGACCTCTACCGCTACGTCATGGTCGACGAGTACCAGGACACGAACGGCCCGCAGTACGAGATCGTGCGGAGCATCGCCGACGGGCACCGCAACCTGTGCGTCGTGGGCGACGACGACCAGAGCATCTACGGCTGGCGCGGCGCGGACATCGAGAAGATCCTCGGCTTCGAGGACGACTTCCCCGGCGCCGTCGTCGTGCGGCTCGAGACGAACTACCGGTCGACCCACGCGATCCTCGAGGCGGCCAACCGCGTCATCGCGAACAACACGAGCCGCCACGGCAAGACGCTGCGCTCGGCGCTCGGCGCGGGCACGCCGCCCGAGGTCGTCGCCTGCGAGGACGAGATGGAGGAGGCCTACTTCGTCGTCTCCGACCTGCGCGACCGGGTGCGCGCCGGCGTCGCGACGCACGGCGACCTCGCCATCCTCTACCGCACGCAGCAGCAGCCGCGGCCGCTCGAGGCGCAGCTGCGCAGCGAGGGCATCCCGTACATCCTCGTCGGCGGGCAGAGCTTCTTCGACCGCAAGGAGATCCGCGACGTCCTCGCCTACATCCGGCTGCTCGCCAACCCGGACGACGAGGCGTCGCTCATGCGCATCATCAACCGGCCGGCGCGCGGGGTCGGCAAGGGCGCGATCGACACGATCCTCGCGCTCGCGATGGAGCACGGCGAGACGGCGCTCGCGGCCTGCCGTCGCGCGCTCGCCGAGCAGGCGCTCTCGACCGCCGCGCACGACGGGCTCTCCGACCTGCTCGAGACGCTCGATCGCTACCGCGAGCCCGAGCCGACGGACGACCTCGTGAGCCGCATCGGTCGGCTGCTCGACGCCGTCTGCTACCGCGCCGAGGTCGACCGCTGCTACCCGGAGGAGGGCAAGCGCCGCGACCGCTGGAACGGCGTGCTCGAGGTCTTCGACCTCGCGGAGAACTACGTCTCGCGCGCGAAGCGTCCGCGGCTCTCGGACTTCCTCGAGCGCGTCGCGCTCGCGCAGGACGACAGCACGTCCGAGGACCCCACGAAGCGCAACGCCGTGACGCTCATGACGCTCCACGCCGCGAAGGGGCTCGAGTTCCCGGAGGTCTACCTCGTCGGCGCCGAGGAGGGGCTCATCCCCCACCAGCGCTCCGTCGAGGAGGACACCGTCGACGAGGAGCGCCGGCTCATGTACGTGGGCATCACGCGCGCGCAGAAGCGGCTCGTCGTGACGCGCGCGAAGTCGCGCTCGCGGTTCGGCACCCGGAGCGAGTCCATGACGTCGCGCTTCCTCTTCGAGATGCAGGGCGAGACGCCGCCCGAGGACTGGCGGCCGGCGCGCCCGAAGCGCGACGACGAGCTGCCCGGCGCGGGCCGCGGCGGCGCGGGCCGCGGCGGCGCGGGCGCGATAGCGCCGCGCGCGACCGGCGGCGCGACCGCCGGCGCGAAGCCCCGCACGCTCACGCAGAAGGGCGCGTCGCGGAAGAAGGCCGGGGCGCGCAAGGGCGCGCGCAAGTCCACCCGCAAGACGGCGACCCGCAAG
>JAUIEF010000101.1 GCA_030428785.1 bacterium | reverse complement strand
CGTTCAACACCACGGATTCTCCGCGCACCTCGACGGGATCCAGGCCGCGGAGATCCTCGAGTCGCTGGCGCGCGCGCGAGAGCTCCGGGCGCGCCGCCCGGGCGAGGGCGCGCAGGCGCTCACGGGTCGCTACGCGGTCGAGTGGGGGCGCGTCCGCGACGGCGTGACGATCCCGCTCCCGCAGGCCGGCGCGACCCTGTTCGCCGGCGACCGCGTCTACCTGCGCGTGTTCAACGAGGACCTCCCGCGCCTCTACGTCTCGGTCTACGACGTGGGCGTGAGCGGGCGGATCTCGCTGCTGACCAGCTCGGAGCCCGCGGGCGTCGAGCTCGCGCTGCGCGAGGACTACACCCTCGGCGCGGACGAGTCCGGCGTCGTCGAGGGTCTCGAGGCCTGGTGGCCGCGCGAGCTCCCGACCTCCGGAGGCCCGCCCGTGCCCGATCTCCCGCCGCCGTCGCCGGCCCGCACCGCGCTCCTCGCCGCCCTCGCGCGGCGCGTCGCCGCCGCGCGCCGCGACCGCCCGCTGCGCGTCGCGATCGACGGCGTCGACGGCGCCGGCAAGACCGTGCTCGCCGACGAGCTCGCGCCGCGCGTCGAGGCGCTCGGCCGCCCGGTCCTGCGCGCGTCCGTCGACGGCTTCCACCGGCCCCGCGCCGATCGCCATGCACGCGGTCGGCATTCCGCCGAGGGTTACTACCGCGACTCCTTCGACCACGCAGCGCTGCGCGCCGTGCTGCTCGACCCGCTCGGGCCCGGCGGCGACCGGCGCGTCCGCACGCGGGTCTTCGACCACCGCGTCGACGCGCCCGTCGACGCCCCCGTCCGCACGCCGGCCGCCGACGTCGTGCTGCTCGTCGACGGCGTGTTCCTCCAGCGCCCGGAGCTCCGTGACGCGTGGGACCTCACGGTGTTCCTGCAGGTGACCTTCGACGAGTCGGTGGCCCGCGCGCGTCGCCGGGACGCCGCGGCCGGCGGTGACCCCGACGCGCTCGCCGTGTTGTACGCTGGGCGCTACGTGCCCGGGCAGGAGCTCTACCTCCGGGAGGCGGACCCCGGCCGGCGCGCGGACGTGCTCATCGACCACGGGGACCCGCAGGCGCCGTGCGCGCTCCGCGGGCTGGAGACAGACGACGCATGACGACGACGAGCGAGGCGCGGGAGCGCGCCGCCGACGCGGGGACCGGTCCTGACCTCGCGGCCTTCGGTCTCGCGCGTGACGGGCTCGACTACGAGGAGCGCAAGCACCTCGACGCGGGACGCTGGGCGCACCTCGACCGGTCGCTCGCACGACGCGAGCGGATCCACGCCGGGCTCTCGGCGTTGAACACGGCGATCTTCGCGGCGATGGCGGCGGTCCGCCTCGACGACGGCGGGTGGCCGCTCGCGTTCTTCGGCGGGGTCGCGGCGATGAACGCGATGAACCTCGTCGTCCACCGGCGCCGCGCGCGACGCCGCCGCGACGAGTTCGCGCGCTTCGCCGACGCGCCGTCCGCCTGACGGCGCCGCCATGACGCGCCCCTCCATCCGCCTCGTCGGGCTGAAGAAGGCGTACGGCCTCACGACCGTCCTCGACGGCATCGACCTCGAGGTGCGGCCCGGGCAGGTCGTCGGCTACATCGGCCCGAACGGCGCGGGCAAGAGCACGACGATCAAGATCCTCATGGGGCTGCTCGACGACTTCCACGGCACCGTGGAGGTGGGCGGCCTCGACGTGCGCACCGAGACGCTCGTCGTGAAGTCGCTCGTCGGCTACGTGCCGGAGAGCGCGCAGCTCTACGAGGTGCTCTCCATGCGCGAGCACCTGCTGCTCGTGAGCCGGCTGCAGGGCCTGGACGACGAGCTGGGCATGGCGCGCGCCGAGACGCTCATGGACGCGTTCGGGCTGCTGCCGCGCATGGACACGCGCCTCGGCACGCTCTCCCGCGGCCAGCGGCAGAAGGTCATGCTCGCGGGCGCGCTCCTGCACGACCCCGAGGTGCTCTTCCTCGACGAGCCGCTCTCCGGGCTCGACGTCGCGTCGACGATCCTCGTCAAGACGCTCATCCGCGCGCTCGCCGACGCGGGGAAGACGGTGTTCTACAGCTCGCACATCATGGACGTCGTCGAGCGCGTCTGCGACCGCATCGTCATCCTGTCCGGCGGACGCATCGTCGCGGACGGCAGCTACGAGGAGCTCTCCGCGCAGCGCGAGGGCGGCAGCCTCGAGTCGCTCTTCGCGGAGCTCACGGGGAGCGGCGGCGAGGAGGGCACGGTGCGGCGCATGCTCGACGCGCTCGCCGAGGGCCGGCCGTGAGCGCGCGGCTCCGGCAGCGCGATCGCCGCGGGCTCGTCGACCTCGCGCGCGACAAGCGGGCGCTGCGGTTCCTCATGTGGTGCGCGCGCCCGCTGCTCGCGACGGCCGCCCGCCTCGGCGCGGACCGCCCCAAGTGCGAGGCGCTGCTCATCGCGCGGCTGCGCATCGACCTGCGCGCCGGCGGCATCCGGCAGGCCAAGGACCCGTCCGTGGGCGCGGGGCTCTTCGTCACGTGCCTGGTCCAGCTCTTCTTCGGGCTGACCGTCGCCGTCGGCGCGGTGCTCATCCCCGAGCCCGGGCTCGCCGTCGCCGCGGTGCAGGCGTTCCTGCTGCTCATGATCGGGACGATGCTCGCGTCGGACTACCTCGCCTCGCTCGTCGAGCCGGCGGAGACGGACGTCGTCGCGCCGCGACCCGTCGACGGGCGCACGGTGCTGCTCGCGCGGCTCGTGCACCTCGCGCTCTACCTGAGCCTGCCCGCGGCGTGCCTCACGGTGCCCGCGTGGATCGCCGGCGCCTTCCGCGCCGAGGGCCTCGTCTGGGTGCTCGTGCTGCCCGTCGCGAGCGTGCTCACCGTGTGCTTCGTCGTGTGCGCGCTGTTCATCGGCTTCCAGGTCGTCCTCACGCGGGCGAGCGGTGACCGCCTCGCGAACCTGCTGCTCCGCGCGCAGCTCGTCGCGAGCTTCGTCATGTGGGGCGGCTTCTACGCGTGCAGCGGGCTGCTCGCGAAGGAGGGCGTCCGCGACTGGCTGACGTCGTCTTCGTGGACGCACGTGCTCGTGCCGCCGCTCTGGTCGGCGGGGCTCGTGCGCGAGGCGGCGGGCGTCGCGGAGGGCGTGGACCACGTGCTCGCGCTGCTCGCGATCGCGCTGCCGCTCGCCGCGCTGCTCGTCGTCGTGCTGCTCGCCGGGCCGCGGCTCGTCGTCGCGCTCGCCTCCCAGCGGCAGGCCGGCGGCGACGTGCCGTCCGAGCCGGGGCCGTTCGCGCGCTGGGTGGGGCGGCTCGTGCAGCCGGGCGTCGAGCGCGCCGGTCTCGACGCCTTCCTCGCCATCGCGCGCCGCGAGCAGGGCTTCCGCCGACGCGTCTACCCGCTGCTCGTCGCGCCCTTCGTCATGTTCCTGTACCTGACGTTCACGAGCCACCGGACCGGCGGCGAGCAGATCGGCGTGTGGGGGACGATGCTGCCGTTCATGTACGGCGTGATCATCCTGCTCCAGGTGCGCTTCTCCGACACGCCCGAGGCGTCGTGGCTCCTGCGCGCGTGCCCGGTGGAGCGGCCCGGGCTCTACGTGTCGGGCGTCGTGAAGGGCGTGCTCTTCGCGTTCCTGCTGCCGTGGCTGCTGCTCGTGCTCGCGGCGGGCGGCCTGCTCCAGCAGGAGATGGACGTCGTGCAGATGCTGTCGGGCACGGCGCTCGCGCTGCTCGTGCTGCTCGGAATGGCGCGGCGCATCGTGACGCAGGAGCTCCCGTTCAGCCGCACCTTCACGACGAAGCGGGCGCAGCAGACGGCGCTCATGTTCGGCGCGATGGTCCTCGGCGGCCTGCTGCTCGCGGCTCAGAAGCTCCTCGCCGAGGTCGCGTACGGCTCGGCGGCGGCGCTGCTCGTCGCGGTGCCGGTCATCGCGTGGCAGGCGCGCTCGCTGCGGAACCTGCGGGTGTGGATCGCGCCCTTCGAGCGACGGTGACGGCGGCGGGCGTCGCGCACCCGCCGGGCGGGGGCTCTGGTAGAGTGCGGGCCATGTCGAGGGGACCGCGCGTCGTCGTCGTGCTGGCCGTGCTGCTCGCCGTCGCGTCGGCGGTGGGCGCGCGCATGTCGGGACCGCCCGAGGACGCGCCCGACGCACGGACCCGCGCGCGGGAGATCCTCTCGGACGCGCGCTTCCAGACCGAGCTGCCCGACGGCTGCGACGGCCGGTGCGGCTCGGGCGGGAGCTCCTGGTCCGGGTCGGGCGGGCGCCGCGAGGTCGGGACGCGCGAGTCGGCCGGCGCGGAGAGCGACGCCGACCCGGGCGGCTCGGACGCCATGCGGGCGCTGCGCTTCCCGCTGCTCGCCGCGGGCGTCGTCGCCCTGCTCGTCATGCTCGCGCGGTCCTTCGGGCAGCCGTCGCCGGACGTCTCGGCGCCCGCGACGCCGGCGGTCGCGGACGCTCCCGCGACGACGCCCGTCGCGCCGCCGCCCGCCGACGACCTCGAGGCGCTGCTCGCTGCCGGCCGCCACGCCGAGGCCGCGCACCGGCTGCTGCTCGACACGCTCGACGCGCTGGGGCGCGCGCGCCGACTCCGCTGGCCGGGCAGCATGACCGCCCGCGAGGTGGGGGACGCGCTCGCGCTCGGCGACCCGGAGCGCGGGCGCCTCGGCGTGCTGCTCGGCACGGTCGAGCGCAACCTGTTCGGCGGCCGGCCCGTCACCGTCGACGACTGGGAGCGCTGCCTGCGGGCGGCGGAGTCGCTCCACGGTCGCGCGGGCCGCGCGGACGCCCCCGCGTGAGCGACGACACGGAGCGCGCGGACGCGCCCTTCGGCCGGCGGGCCGTGTGGATCCTCGCCGGGCTCGGCGGGCTCTCGCTGCTCGTGGGCCTCTTCGCGGGGCAGCTCGGCGGCGGCCCCGAGGACCCGCGCACCGCCCACCCGCACGCGCGCGACCGCGGCGCGCTCGGTCACCGCGCGTTCCTCGAGCTGCTGCGCGCCGAGGACCGCTCCGTGCGCACGAGCGCCTGGCGCACGGAGCTCGAGCTCGGCGACGACACCGTGCTGCTGCTCCTCGAGCCCGACCTGCGCGTCGAGGGCGCGCGCGACCGGTTGCGCCGGCTCGTCGACCGCTCGGAGCGCACGCTGCTCGTGCTGCCCAAGTGGCGCTCGCACCGCGAGGAGCGCGGCAGCGACCGGGTCGAGCGCGTCTGGACGATGGCCCGCGACGAGGTGGAGGAGGTGCTCGACGCGGCGGGCATCGGCGGCGACGTCGTGCGGCGCGACGACCTCGGCGCGTGGACCGCGCCGGAGCCCGCGCCGACGCTCGCGCACCCGCAGCTCGTGGACGCGTCCGGCGACACGCCGGTCGCCGTGCCCGCGGACGGCTCGCTCTTCTTCGAGTTGCGGCCGGACGGCCGGCGCATCCTCGTGCTCGCCGACCCCGACGTCCTCGCGAACCACGGCCTCGGCGACGGCGACAACGCCGCGTTCGTCACCGGGCTCGTCGACCGGCTCGCGGACCGGGGCGACGAGCTCGTCGTCGACGAGTCGATGCACGGTCGCGAGGTCCGCCCCGGGCTGTGGGCGGCGCTCCTCCGCTGGCCGCTCGTGCTCCTGCCGATCCAGGCGCTGCTCGTCGCGGGCGCGCTGCTGTGGGCGGGCGTCGGGCGTTTCGGCTCGCCGCTCCCGTCCGCGCCGGCGCTGCGCGCGGGCCGCGACACGCTCGTCGAGAACACGGTGTCGCTGCTCGTGTCCGGCGGGCACGCCGCCGACCTCGTGCGCCGCTACGAGTCGGCGACCCGCGCGCGCGTCGCGGAGGCGTTCCACTTGCCGGCGCGGTTGTCGACGCCGGAGCGCGACGCGCGGCTCGAGGCGCTCGCCGACGCGCGCGATGTCGAGACGCCCGCCGTCGGCGGCCTCGGCGAGGCGCTGCTCGCGCGCGAGGGCGAGGGCCGCGCCGCGCGCCCCGTCCGACTCCGCGCGCTGCTCGACCGCGCGCGCACCGTCCATCACTGGCGAGAGGAGATGCTGCATGGAGCTGGACGACGTCCGCGCGCTCGCTGAGGCGCAGCGCGCGCAGATCGAACGGGTCGTGGTCGGGCAGCGGGAGGCCGTCGACCTCCTCATGGTGGCCGTCCTGTGCCGCGGGCACGTGCTGCTCGAGGGCATGCCCGGCACGGCGAAGACGCTCCTCGCGCACGTCCTCGCGCGCGGGCTGTCGCTCGACTTCAAGCGCATCCAGTTCACGCCGGACCTCATGCCGGGCGACGTCACGGGCACGAACGTCTTCAACTTCCAGAGCAACAGCTTCGTGCTCACGAAGGGGCCCGTCTTCACGCAGCTCCTGCTCGCCGACGAGATCAACCGCACGCCGCCCAAGACGCAGGCCGCGCTGCTCCAGGCGATGCAGGAGCACGCGGTGACCATCGACGGCACGACGCACGAGCTGGGCGACGGCTTCCTCGTCGTCGCGACGCAGAACCCCATCGAGCTCGAGGGCACGTACCCGCTGCCCGAGGCGCAGCTCGACCGCTTCCTGCTCAAGATCCGCGTGGACTACCCGGACGGCGACGAGGAGCGGCGCATGGTGCGCCTGCACGGGCACGCGTCGGGGACCTGGGACCTCGACGCGTTCGCGCTGCAGCCGCTCGCGGACCTCGCGCGGATCCGCGAGGCGCGCGCGCTCGTCGCGGCGCTCGACCTCGCGGACGAGATCGTCGACTACGCGGTGGAGGTCGTGCGGGCGACGCGCGAGCACCCGTCGCTCGCCGCCGGCGGGTCGCCGCGCGCCACGAACATGCTGTGCCTCGCCGCCCGCGCGCGCGCCGTGCTCGACGGCCGCGACTACGTCATCCCCGACGACGTCAAGGCGCTCGCGGCGCCCGTGCTCGCGCACCGGCTCGTGCTCGCGCCGGGCGCGGAGCTCGAGGGCGAGGACGCGGCGGGCGTGCTCGGCACGATCCTCGACCAGGTGGACGCGCCGCGGTGATCCGCCCGACGGGCCGCGCCGTCCTGCTGCTGGGGCTCGGCCTCCCCGCGGCGCTCCTGCCGACCTGGTTCGGCGAGGCGCAGTGGGTCACGTGGGCGACGGTGCTCGCCGCCACGGCCGGGCTCGTCGCGGTGGACGGGTGGCTCGCGCTCCGCCCGCGCGCGCTCGCGGTGCGCGTGGAGCCGCCGGCGTCGCTGCACGTGGGGACGACCGGCGACCTCGCGCTGACGTTCCAGGCGCGGGGGCGCGGGCGGACCGGGCGCGTCGACGTGCGGCTCGGGCACGACCCGCTGCTCGCGGAGCAGCCGGCGGACGGCGTCGTCGTGCCGGTCGGCGGCGCGTCGGGCCTCACGCTGCCGCTGCGCCCCGAGCGACGCGGCACCGTGCGCCTGCGCGAGCTGTGGATGCGTTGGCGCGGGCCGCTCGCGCTCGTCGAGCTCGTGCGCCGCGACGCGCTCGACCACGACGTGCCCGTGCTGCCCGACGTGCCCGCCGTGCGCGCGGCGGCCATCCGCTTCCAGGGCGCGCGGCACGCGCTCGCCGGCCTCAAGGCGGAGCGCTACGCCGGCGAGGGCTCGGAGTTCGAGTCGCTGCGCACGTGGGTCTCCGGCGACGACCGCCGCGCCATCGACTGGAAGGCGTCCGCGCGGCACGCCGACCTCCTGTGCCGCGAGTACCGCGCCGAGCGCAACCACGCCGTCGTCATGGCGGTGGACTGCGGGCGCCTCATGGGCGAGCCGGTGGACGGGCTGCCGCGGCTCGACCACGCGATCAACGGCGCGCTGCTGCTGAGCTGGGTCGCGCTGCGCACGGGCGACCGCGTCGGGCTCTACGCCTTCGACGACGAGCCGCGCGCGTGGGTCGCGCCGCAGGGGCGTGTCGGCAGCATGCCGCGCCTGACGCAGGCGACGGCGGCGCTCGACTACTCGCACGCCGAGACGAACTACACGCGCGGGCTGCTCGAGCTCACGCAGCGGCTCACGCGGCGCTCGCTGGTCGTCGTGTTCTCCGAGTTCGAGGACGACGTGACGGCGCGGCTCATGGTCGACAACGTCGCGGCCCTCGCGCGGCGGCACGTCGTGATCTTCCTCGCGCTCGAGGACCCGGGGCTGGACGCGCTCGAGCGGGGCGAGCCGCGCAGCCTGTCGGACGTGGGGCGCGCCGTCGTCGCGTCCGACATGCGGCGACGTCGCGCGCGCGTGCTCGCGCGGATCCGGCGGCTCGGCGTGCACGTCGTCGCCGTGCGCCCGGACCGCGTCTCGGCGGAGCTCGTGAGCCGCTACCTCGACGTCAAGCGGAGGGAGCTCGTGTGAGCGAGGTCGCGGGCGAGCAGCTCCGGAGCACGCGGTTCCGGCGCGAACGCGAGCGGTCGTGGCGCCGGCTCGAGACGCTCCTCGCGACGGTCGAGCGCGCCGGGGTCGCGACGCTCTCCGCGGAGGACCTCGCGCGGCTGCCGGCGCTCCACCGCACGGCGGCGTCCTCGCTGAGCGTCGCGCGGGCGGTCTCGCTCGACAAGAACCTCACGGACTACCTCGAGAGCCTCGTCGCGCGCAGCGCGATGATCGTGTACGGCAACCACACCGGCCTGCGCCGCGTGTCCGGCCGCTTCCTGCGCGCGTTCCCCGCGCGCGTCCGGGCGTCCTGGCGCCCGCTGCTCCTCGCGACGCTGCTCCTCGTGGGCGGCGGCGTCACCGGCTTCGAGCTCTGCACGGCGGAGCCCTCGATCTACCCGTCCATCGTCCCCGAGAGCATGGCGAGCGGCCGCGACTTCTCCGCGACCCGCAGCGAGCTGCGCGACACGCTCTACGACGACGGCGACATGGAGGGCTTCCTCACGACCTTCGCGAGCTTCCTGTTCCAGAACAACGCGCGCGTGGGGATGCTCTGCTTCGCGCTCGGGTTCGTCGCGGGGCTGCCGGTGTTCATGCTGCTCTTCTGGAACGGCATGGTGCTCGGCGCGATGACCGCCGTGTTCCACGGGCAGGGGCTCGCCGCGGAGTGGTGGGCGTGGATCCTGCCGCACGGGATCACGGAGCTCGGCGCGGTCGTGCTGTGCGGCGCGGCGGGGCTCCAGCTCGGGCACGCGCTCGTCTTCCCGGGACGGCGGTCGCGGCTGCACGAGATGGGACGCGCCGGGCGAGGCGCGGCCGTCATCGTCGTGGGCTCCGTCGGCATGCTCGCGTTCGCCGCCCTGATCGAGGGCTACTTCCGGCAGCTCGTGCACGACGTCGACGTGCGCTACGGCACCGCCGCGGCGACGGCCGTGCTGTGGCTCGCGTACTTCCTGATCGTCGGCCGGCGGCGGGGAGCGGACGACGGCGAGGAGCCCGTCGCCGCGCTCGGCGTCGCGCCCGGCGACGAGAGGACGCGACCGTGAAGATCGCCCTGGAGATCGGACGCCGGAGGCGCGAGGTCGTGCTCCCGGAGGGCGTCCCGCTGAGCCACGAGATCGCCGGCGCCGGCGACCGGGCCGCGGCCTTCCTCGTCGACCTGCTCATCGTCCTCGCGTCGACGTTCTTCATCGGCCTGCTCGCGGTCATGGGCGGCGGCGCGTCGGACCTCGGCTTCGCGCTCGCGCTCCTCGCGCTCTTCCTCGTGCGCAACCTCTACTGGATCTGGTTCGAGGCGCGGTGGCACGGGCAGTCGCCGGGCAAGCGGTCCATGGGGTTGCGCGTCGTGAGCCGTGACGGCGGCCCGTTGCGCCCGGAGGCGATCGTCGCGCGCAACCTGACGCGCGAGCTCGAGGTGTTCATGCCGGGGATCATGCTCGTGTTCCCCGAGGCGGTGCCCGGCGACCACGGCGGCGGCTTCGTGCTGCTCGCCATCGCGTGGATGCTCCTGCTCGGGACGCTGCCGCTCTTCAACCGCGACCGCCTGCGCGCGGGCGACCTCGTGGCCGGCACGCTCGTCGTCAAGCGGCCGGAGGTCCGGCTCGACGCGGACCCCTCGTCGCGCACGGCGACCGCCGCCGACGGGCTGCGGTTCACGCGCGCGCAGCTCGGCCACTACGGCGTCTACGAGCTCCAGGTGCTCGAGGAGGTCCTCCGCGACCGCCGGCACGACACGGAGGCGCTGCGTCGCGTCGGCGGGAACATCCGCAAGCGCATCGGCTGGGAGGAGCCCGTGCCGGACGAGGCGGTGTTCCTGGCCTCGTTCTACAAGGCGCAGCGCGCGCACCTCGAGCGCGACCTGCTCCTCGGCCGCGCGCGCGAGCGCAAGGACGCCGCCGACGGGACGCCGGACGGCGACGCCTGACCCACGCGCGGGCTCCCGCGTCGACGCCCGCGTCGACGGACGCCCCGGCGCCGCGCGCCTCTGCGACGCGACCCCGCGCCTACTCGAACACGGCGGCGAGGTCCTCGACGTCGACGCCCTCCGCCGCGACGCGCAGGTCGTGGTACGCCACGGCGACGACGACCGCCGCGAGCGACGCGAGCACGATCCCGACGCCCTGGCTCACCGTGAAGTGGAGGTCCGAGGCCTGGTCCATCCCGAAGAGCGTCACGACGAGGTTCACGAGGAAGTTGAAGAACCCCATGAGCAGCACGATGCCGAAGATGCGCCAGCGGAAGCCCTCGGAGAGGTTCCAGCTGCGGCTCACGGAGGCGAAGACGCCGGGGCGCTCCACGACGGCGACCGGCACCGCGACGTACGTCCGCGCGATGAACCACCCGGCGAAGATGATCATGCCGAGGAAGCCGATGACCGTGAGGAACCCGCTCTGCGCGGCCATGCCCGGGATGAGCAGCGCGAACACGCCCACCGCGCCCATGAGGCCGACGACGATCGACACGCCGAGCACCGCGGGCAGCGCGGCCAAGCCGCTGCGCATCGCGCTCGCGATCTCGACGTCGCGCTGCCGCAGCGCCTGGAACACCGCGAAGATGATCGTCGCCGTGACGAGCTGGTTGAGCAGGAACTCCACGAAGAGGGTCGAGAAGAAGACGAGGTTCCCGCTCGAGAAGATGTCCTGGATGTCGATCCGCGAGATGATCGACTCGCGGAGGAAGAGCGACGCGGCGAGGTAGGGCACGTACACGAGCAGCGCGAGCGGGAGGAAGGTCGCGAGGTTCACGGCCCAGATGCGCAGGCCGCGCCCGATGACCTGTCCGGCCTGGAAGCGCTCGCGGTCGTGGTACCGCGCGCTCGGCCGTCGGGGCGAGACGAGCGGCGCCCCGGGCGTCGACGCGAGCCGCTCGGGCGACGCGGAGCCGCCGCACTCGGCGCAGGTCTGCGTCGTGCCGCGCGCGCCGCAGGTGCGGCAGAGGTACGTGATGGCGGTCGCGTCCTGCGGGACGGGCGTGTCGGCGCCGCACGCGCAGCGCGCCTCCTCGCCGGCGGCCTTGGTGGAGTAGACGTCGCGCCCGCAGGCGCTGCACGGGAACTTCACGGCCATGGCGGGTCTCCCGACGGGCGCCCGGGTCCCGGGGGCGCGGCCGTCGTGCTCTCCTCTCCTCGATGCGGCGGACGCCGAGGACCGGCGGCCGCGCGCCAGTATGCCCGGAACCGCGCGCGCCGGGCGAGCGCTTGACCCGGCCGACGCGGTCGTGTGCAGTCGGACGGATGGGCCGACCCCTCACCATCGCGCACGTGGACGGCGAGCAGGGCTGGTCGGGCGGCCAGGTGCAGGTGTTCCTGCTGCTCGACGGGCTGCGTCGACGCGGGCACCGCAACGTCCTCTTCTGTCCGCCGGGCAGCCGGCAGGAGACCGTCGCGCGCGAGCGGGGGATCGAGACGGTCCCGGTCGCCATGCGCAACGACCTGCACCTCGCGGCGGTGTCGCGCATCGCCGCGGGCCTGCGGACGTGCGGCGCGGACGTCGCGCACCTGCACACCGGCCGGGCGAACTGGCTCGGCGGCTGGGCGGCGCGGCGCGCGCGCGTGCCCGCGGTGACGACGCGTCGCATGGACCACCCGGTGCGCCGGCACCTCGTGAACCGGCTCGTCTACGGGCGCTTCGTGCGCTTCGCGGTGGGCATCGCGCCGGCGGTGTCGCGGCGGCTCGTCGAGGGCGGCGTCGACCCCGCGAAGGTGCGCACGATCTGGAGCACGGTGGACGCGGCGGCGCTCGCGCCCGCGACGCCGCGGGCGGCGGTGCGCGCCGCGCTCGACACGCCGGACGACGCGCTCGTCCTGCTGCTCGCCGCGCACCTCTCGCACCGCAAGGGCTTCGACGTCGCACTGCGCGCGCTCGCGGAGCTCGTCGGCGAAGGGGATGCCGGCGGTTGGTCCGAGGCCGGCGGCGCCGACCACGACGGTCGACACGTCGTCGCGTGGATCGCGGGCGACGGCCCCGAGCGTCCCGCGCTCGAGGCGCTCGCCGACGCGCTCGGGATCGCCGACCGCGTGCGCTTCGCCGGTCGCCGCGACGACGTGCCGGACCTGCTCGCCGCCGCGGACGTCTTCGTCATGCCGTCGCGCTCCGAGGGGCTCGGCATCGCGGCGCTCGAGGCCATGGCCGCCGGGCTGCCCGTCGTCGCGAGCGCCGTGGGGGGGCTGGGCGAGGCCGTCGTCGACGGGCGCACCGGGCTGCTCGTCCCGCCGGACGATCCCGCCGCGCTCGCCGCCGCGCTCGGGCGGCTCGTCGACGACGGGGCGCTCCGTGCGCGGCTCGGCGCCGCGGGGCCGGGCCGCGTCGACGAGGGCTTCCGCCCGGAGCAGATGGTCGCGGCCTACGAGGACCTCTACCGCGAGATGCTGGGCGAGGCGCCCGCCGCGCGGGGCGTCGATGCCGCCTCGCGCTGAGCGCGCGCCGGCGAGGCTCACCGCCGCCCCACCCGCCCGCCGCGCCCCGCGGGTGGATCGCCGCGCCGCCCGGACGCTAGGATCCGCGCCGCCGGCAGGGGGGATCCACGCCGGTTCGTCCCCGTCGCGGCGCGCAGCCCGGACCGCGGGGACACGACCGGCGCTGCGCACACCCGGAGGTCGTCGTGAAGAAGCTCCTCATGATCCTGCTCGTGCTCGTCGTCGCGCTGGGCGTCGTCGGCGTCGTCTCGCCCACGGACTACGCGCTCGAGAAGTCCATCGTCATCGCCGCGCCGCCCGCCGCCGTGCACGCGTACGTCGGCGACCTCCGCCGCTGGGAGGAGTGGGCGCCCTGGCACGACGAGGACCCGTCCATCGTGACGACCTACGGCGCCACGACGACGGGCGTCGGCGCGCACCAGAGCTGGACGTCCGAGGGCGGCGACGGCGAGCTCACGTTCACGAAGTGCGACGCGCAGACCGGCATCGCCTACGACATGGCGTTCATCCACGAGGGCGAGAAGACGCCCGCGACCTCGGCGATGACCTACGAGCCCGTCGACGGCGGCACGAAGGTCACCTGGTCCATGACGGGCGACTGGGAGGGCGCGATGCCGCCCGTCCTCGACGGCCTCATGAACTACCTGAGCGACATGATGATCGGCGGGATGTTCGACCAGGGCCTCGCGAACCTCAAGGCGAAGGTCGAGGCGCAGGCCTAGCGGGTCGCCGACGAGCGGGGCGGCGTCGCGTCGTCGGCGTCGCGGTCCCCGCGCGACGGCTCAGCGCCGCCGCGAGCGCTTCTTCGAGCGGCGGCCGCCGTCGTCCTCGTCGTCCGCGCCCGGCTCGCGCGTGACGCCCTCGGCGAACGCGGACGCCACCTTCTCGAGGTCGCGCGCCCGCTCGGGGAACTTCCGCGACGCGCCGAGCGCCGCCGCCATGCCGCCGTCGAGCCGCGGCGCGAGCGCGCGCCACTCCGCCATCTGCTGCGCGTACTCGATCTCGAGGAAGAGGTTGAACACGACGCCGCGCGTGCGCGAGTCGAACTGCGGCTGACGCGCGAGCCAGCGCGACTGCTCGCGGTGGTCCGAGAGCGCGAGGGCCTCGCCGGCGCCCGCCTTCTCGAGCTGCGCGACGAGGTCGCCGCGCCCGAGCTCCTCGAGGAGCGCGCGTGAGTCGAGGGCCTCGAGGCGGTCCACCTCGGGCACGCCGCCCAGCGCCCGCGAGAAGATCACGGGCAGCGGGTCGCTGTCCGGCATGCCGTCGCGCGGCGTGGACACGGGGTCGTCGAGCAGCGCCGTGAGCGGCGTGCCGCCCGGCGGCGTCTCGAGCAGCAGGTGGAGCAGGCAGCGCGCGGCGGCGCGGTCGCGGGGCAGGAAGCTCTCGGTGGCCGCGGCGCGCGCGAAGCTCGCCGGCGCCTCGGTCTTGAGGTCGTTCACGAGGTCGCCCCAGTGGCGGTCCTCGCTCGCGCCGAAGTCGAGCCACGGGTCGCCCGTCTTGCTCACGGTCACGGCGAGGTCCGCGGGCGGCCCCGTGACGGGCGGCGGTGGCGTCGAGCCCTGCGGCACGAAGCCCGACCATCCCGGCCGGAACCAGCCCGGCGTCTGCCGCACCCAGCTCTCCTGCCCGACCCACGCCTCGCCGTAGGCGGCGATGTCGAGCTCGTCGATGAGCCCGTTGGCGAGCCACGGCGGCACGAGGCCCCACGCACCGCGCCGCAGCGAGCGGTTCGCGACGAACGCGAGCGCGTAGTAGCCGACGCCGTGCGACACCCAGCGCTTGCGCCGGTCGCGGATGACGTCGTGGCCCATGTTGAACACCTGGACCTCCCAGGTGCGGACGACCTCGGCGGTGCGGTTCGCGACGGTGTCGACCTCGTTCGCGGGAAGCCAGTCCGAGTACCCGAGGCGCTCGCAGTGGTCGAGCAGCTCGATCACGGACGCGAAGCCGCGGTCCTTGCCCTGCGACTCCGCGACGACGAGCGGGAGGCGCACGTCCGAGACGAGGCCGCCGCCGCCCGCGGGCCAGAGCCGCTCGACGAGCTCGGCGGCCGGACGCAGCGTCTCGAGGAGCTCGTCGCGGAGCGCCTCGGCGGCCTTGCGGCTGGAGAGCTCGTCCTCGACGAGCACGTGGAGGTCGAAGGGGCCCACGGAGCCGGACGCGAAGAGGTCGGAGGCGAGGACGCTCGTGAAGAGCTCGCGGCCGTCCGGGCGGTCGGGGACACCCTCGGGGAGCGCGCGCTCCAGGAGGGCGCGGGCGCCGGCGGCGGGCTCGGGGACACGGCCGCCGCCGGGCGGGGCGGCGAGCGCGCGCGGCGCGGCGGCGAACGTGCAGGCGGCGAGTGCGAGGACCGGCAGCCAGCGGTCCGGGCGGACGAGCATCGACGTCATCGGGTGGTCTCCTCCCCGCGGGCGGGTCCCGCGGTCGGGGAGACATGGCGCAAGAACGCCTCGGGAACTGACACGACTCCCGACGGACGCCATCGAGTCGGGGCGAGGCGTCAGGAGCGGGGGCGTTCGTGCGTCCCGGCGGACCGGACTCGTCCCGTCGGCGGACGGGCTCCCCGGGACCGGGCGGGGGCGTCCTTCCGGGGCCTCCTGACCCTCCCCGCCGGCGGACGGTGCGGAGTGGGGCGAGGCCCGCCGCGGCGACGGCACGACGCGCGATGTCGTGCGGCCGCCGGGCCCGCCGACCGCGCCGCGGGGATCCACCGCGGTGCTCCACGAGCACGAGGAGTCCGTCATGAACCCCGCCCGCACCGCCCCGTCGTGTCGTCGCGTCTCCGCCGGCCGACGCGCGCCCCTCGGCGTCGCACCGTTGACCTCCGCGCGCGCCCTCCGCGCCGGCGCTTTCGCCGCGGCACTGCTCGTCACCGGCCTCGCGCACGCCGCGGGCGGCGCCGGTCCCGAGCAGGAGACCATCTTCCACGGCGACTGGGACGACCCGGGCGTCTGGGAGCTCGGCATCGTGCCGACGGACGCCTTCGACGGTTCCATCGCCCACGTCCGGCACATCGTGTTCGTCCGGTCGCCGGCCGGCGTGAGCCTGCTCGAGCTCGGCATCGACGGTGCGACCGGCCGCCTCGACGTGTCGACGGGCGCCGACCTCGAGGCGGGGCAGATCGTCGTCGGCAGCAGCGGCGCGGGCGCGCTGCAACAGTTCGACGGGACGGCGAGCGCCACGACGCTCGTCGTGGGCGGTCAGGACGACGCCCTCGTCGAGTTCCGGGGCGGCAGCTTCACCGCGGGCTCCCTGGACATCGCCGGCCTGCCGGGGCAGGCGTCCGTCGAGATCTTCGAGGCGGACCCGGTGCTCACGGTGACGGGGGACCTGACCGTGGCCGCCGGCAACACGCTGCGCTTCTCGACGCAGGCCGCCGGCCCGGCGGGCCTGACGCCGGTGCAGGTGGGCGGCGCCGTCTTCGACCCGGGGTCGACGCTGCGCATGGACGCCAACTTCCTCGGGCAGGCGGGGGACGGCTGGGACCTGATCGTCTCGCAGACGCCCATCGTGGGTCTGCCGACCCTGGTGCAGGGCGGCGTCCCGCTCATGGACCTGGCGATGGACACCTCCGACCCGCACGTGCTGCGCGTCGTCGTGGCCGAGGCGGCCTTCCCCGTGTGGACCGACCTCGGCGGCGGCAGCCCCGGCGTCAACGGCGTGCCCGTCCTCACCGGCCAGGAGGTGCCCCTGCTCGAGTCGCTCCCGGTGTCGATGGACCTCGCGTCCGCGCCGGCGAGCGGGTTCGTGCTGGTCATCGGGAGCCTCACGTCGACGCCGCTCCCCGCGCTGGGCGGCACGGTGCACGCGCACCCGTGGACCATCCAGATGCTCATGGCGACGGACGCCGCCGGCGGCCTCTCGCTGGGCACCACGTGGCCGGCCGGCATCCCGGCGGACCTCGACCTCTACGTGCAGATGATCTGCCAGGACACCTCGGTGCCCGACGACCTCACGCTGAGCAACGCGATCACCGCGCGGACGTGGTGACGGGGACGCGGAGGAGGCGCGGGGGGCTCGGGCCGAGCTTCCCGCGCCGGCCGGCGGTCGACCTCGTTGGTGGGCAGCCAGTCCGAGTACCCGAGGCGCTCGCAGTGGTCGAGCAGCTCGACGACGGACGCGAAGCCGCGGTCCTTGCCCTGCGACTCCGCGCCGACGAGCGGCAGGCGCACGTCCGAGACGAGGCCGCCGCCGCCCGCGGGCCAGAGCCGCTCGACGAGCTCGGCGGCCGGGCGCAGCGTCTCGAGGAGCTCGTCGCGGAGCATCTCGGCCTCCTTGCGGCTGGAGAGCTCGTCCTCGATGAGCATGTGGAGGTCGAAGGGTCCCACGAAGCCGGACGCGAAGGGATCCGAGGCGAGGACGCTCGTGAAGAGCTCGCGGCCGTCCGGGCGGTCCGGGATGCCCTCGGGGAGCGCGCGCTCCATGAGGGCCGCGCGCCGGTGGTGGGGTCGGGGACACGGCCGCCGGCGATCGCGCGCGGCGCGGCGGCGAACGTGCAGGCGGCGAGGGCGAGGACCGGCAGCCAGCGGTCCGAGCGGGCGGGCATCGACGCCATCGGGTGGTCTCCTCCCCGCGGTCGGGGAGAGATGGCGCAAGAACGCCTCGGGAACTGACACGACTCCCGACGGACGCCATCGAGTCGGAGCGAGGCGTCAGGAGCGGGGGCGTTTGTAGCGTCCCGGCGGACCGGACTCGTCCCGTCGGTGGGCGGTGTGGACGACGCCCGCGGGTCGGTCACATGAACCGAAGGAGAGAGTGAGGGCCACTAGGTCGGATGGAACGCCTCATGACGCTTGGTGTTCGTGATGCCACGACAACTCAGGTTGCAGGGATGGATCCGTCGGTCGGCGGCGTGCTTGGCCACTGCATGGCGGCACGAGCGTCGCCCCGCAGGGCACAGCAACTGCTGTCGTGTCGCCCATCTGCAGACCCGGGCGCCAAAGCACCGAGTGCGCGCACGCACCGTGTCTGAGCGGAACGCTCATTCTGCTCGGCTTCCACAACTTCGACTGGCGAAGTCGTGTTACACGATGTGTACGGCGGGTGTACCTGACGTCTAGCGTTGCCGCGGGACGCCTCCGCATCACGGGGACTTGGAAGCCGTTGGCGTTTAATACCGAGGGGAGAAGCAGCATGTCGCGTTTTCGAGGCATGAACTTGGTGGTACTGCTCCTGATCGTGGCTGGAGGGAGCCCCACATGGGCCCAGAACCTCCACTCGAACAGCTTCAACAAGGGGCCCGAGGTCCAGTCGGCGGGAGGCGCCGGCACGACCCGGGTGGCCTATCAGACTGATCTGTTCACGGGCGCGTTCTCGACGAGCATCCCGATCGAGCTCCCTCCGGCGCGCAACGGCTTCGCGCCGTCGGTCGTGCTCGGCTACTCGTCGTCGGGCGGCAACGGATGGTGCGGTGTCGGGTGGGGCGTCGATCTCGGGTACATCGAGCGGGAGTCGAAGCACGGGGTGCCGGTGCTGTGGCAGGGTGCCGTTCCGCAGCCGCAGTACGACGATGCGAAGGGGTTCCGGTTCAGTCTCAACGGCACCAGCTCCTCGCTCAGCCTCATCGACGCGGTGGAGGACGAGTATCGGCCTGAGGTCGACACGACCTACGTGCGCTTCGAGCGGGTCGGCGATTCGTGGGAGGCGACGGCTAAGGACGGGACGAAGTACTACTTCGGCGTCACGTCCAACAGCCGCATGGAGAACCCGGACTGGTCCGCGACCGCGTCGGCAGACAAGACCTGGCGTTGGGCACTCGACCGGATGGTGGATCCGAACGGCAACGAGGTCACGATCCAGTACTACCCGCCGAACAACAACCAGATGTATCCGCTCAAGGTCTCGTACAACGGGCACGTCGGGATGGGAAAGGCGCCGACGCACCACGTGACGTTCATCCACGAACTCTCGGAGGATCCCGAGCCAGAGGAACGCGAGGACCGCGTGCTGAGCTATCGCTCTGGATATAGGGTTCTCACAAAACTTCGCCTGGGGAAGATCGAGGTCAAGATCGACCTCGACGGTCAAACTCAACTCGTTCGAGCCTATGACCTTCAGTATGAGCAGTCGCCGAGCACACGTCGGACGCGGCTGAGAAGGGTCCAGCTCATTGACAAGAACGGTGGGACGTCGACGCCGCCGTGGGTGTTCACGTACCAAGATCGGCTCGACAAGAACGGGATGGCGACGGGTGACCTGACCTTCGACGACCCCATCCCGTGGGACGTCATGGACAGCCAGGGCGAGACTTCCGCCAAGTGGAACAGTCCGCGAGCGGTCGACGGCAACCTGGATACGCACACCGCCCTCATGGACATCGACGGGGACGGCATCACGGACCGCGTGATGCGTCAGTTCTCCGGGACGTTTGCGCAGTTCTTCG
>JAUIEF010000314.1 GCA_030428785.1 bacterium | reverse complement strand
GCAACGAGAGTTACTACCGCGGGGTGTTGCGCGGCCTGCAGAACGGCGGCGCGGTGGGCGCGGCGCTGGCCAGGAAGGTCACCCGTGGCCAGGTGTCGCCCGCGCGCGCGGCGGCGCTGATCGCGCTGCTGGACCACGTTTTCTCGCCAATGCTCGAACTGCAAGCGGTCGTCGCCGGCGGGCGCGGGACCGCCGCCCTCGGCGCGCGGGGGCGGCCGACGACGAGCGCGGCCCGGAAAGCGGACACCCACCCGGCACGGCACATGCCGGGTGGGGCCCAGTTTTCCGCGGGGACTCTCCGTGCGGGAGGCCAGGCGAGCCAGTGAGACCCCGTGCTCCCAGGGCTGGAAGCGTCGGAGGGCGGAGCGGTGATGCAGCCTGCGGGACGCGCCGGAGAGTGCTCGAGCCGGCGGACCCCAGGATCGGGCCGCCGCTCCGCCCGGAGCGACCCGACGCAGCACCTTGTCGCTCAGGATGACCGTTTTGTCAACTTCGAGGTTTAAACCAGGCAAAAGATTTAAAGATGCCGTTGACGGCTGGTGCGATCGGCCGTAGGTTCGCCGACTCGGGCAGAGTCCCGACGGCACACACTCCCCCTTCCGGAGTGCGGTCGGTTCCGAGGGACGCCCCGCACGGGGCGGCGCGGTGGGCACGGCGCGCGGCGGCACGGCCTCTCCGGGATCCGGGCGCCCCCGGTCCGTCCTCGTCTTGCCAGGAGGCGTTCCATGTCGTTCCCCCGTGATCCGCGCGGCCTCTCGCGCGGCGTGCTCCTCGCGGTCTCCCTCGTGCTCGCCGCGTCCGCCGCGTCGGCGCAGACGGCCTACAAGCCGGTCAACGAGGACCCCGAGTTCTACGTCGTGGCGCCCATGCCGCGTCACTGCCTCCAGACGTACCGGCTCTTCCTGCCGCCGCCGCCCGCGGTCATGCCGCCCGACGGCTGGCCCGTCGTCCTCGACGTGCGCCTCAACGGCTTCCATCGCTCCGAGGACACGCCGCAGATCCAGCCGGAGACGCTCCAGGCGCGCATGCTCGAGGCCGGCATCGCGGTCGTCACGGCGCGCGTCACGCCGTCCATCCCGGAGACCGACGAGAACTGGATCACCTGGTGCGGCGGCGCGCCGGACATCCCGGGCCACGGCCTGTTCCACCCGCCCGGCTTCGTCCCGCCGGACCTCGCCGCGCAGGGCATCGCGCCGTACGAGCACCCGGAGTACCACATGGCCGAGAAGGACTGCGTCATGCTGCTCCAGCACGTCCGCTACAAGGCGCGGCAGACGAGCGACTTCGGCGACCACCTCGACCTCGCGATGAGCCGGCTCGACCACCGGCGCATCGGCGTCTACGGCTCGAGCGCGTCGGCCATCGCGCTCATGTGGGCGGCGTTCGGACCGGAGCGCAACGTCGAGCTGCCGTTCGCCGGGCTGCCCGGACAGTACGCGGAGACCTCGCGCCCGGACCTCGCGGTCCTCGAGAAGGGCGTCGTCTGGTGGCCCATGTTCGACCCCGCGCTCCCGTTCCCGGTGAGCCACTTCGGCGCGGGCGGCGACTCCGAGCTCCCCGCGGCCACCGTCGGCGACGTCGACCCGGCGGAGCTCGCGGGCGCGTCCGCGTTCTTCTACCGCGACCCGGTCGCGAACGCGTCCATGCCGCTCTACCTCGCGTACGACGAGCCGAGCCTGTCGCTCAAGTACCGCATGCGCACGAACAACTGCGGCGTGTACCCGCTGTGCTTCGAGGACCAGGGCCAGGAGGGCGTCGCCGGGCCGAACACGCCCGCGAAGCTGCACCCGGCGTGGAGCGGGTACGCGTGGCTCAACGAGCACCCGACCGACCCGGTGCGCCTCGTCGTCCGCGACGCCGCCGCGCTCGCGCAGTCCAAGGGGCTGCCCGCGGTGCCGCTCGTCGGCGACCCGACGACGCAGACGCCCGACGAGATCGAGCAGATGCACCACGACGACATCGTCGCGTGGCTCGCGCAGGAGTTCGACGCGCTCCTCGACGCCCAGCCGGCCGACGCGTGGTGGAGCCTCGGCGGCGCGCTCGCGGGTTCGGGCGGCGTGCCGGCGCTCGCCGGTCAGGGTGCGCTGCTCCCCGGCGCGCAGGTCACGGTGACGCTCACGGACGCGCGGCCGGACGCGCCGCTCGTCGGCGTCGCCGGCACGTCGAACCTCAACCAGCCGCTGTCCGGCGGCGTGCTCGTGCCCAGCCCGGACCACGTCCTCGTCGGCATCCTCTCCACCGACGCGACGGGCGCGTTCACGGCCGACGTCACCTGGCCGACGGGCGTGCCCTCGGGGGCCAGGACCTACATCCAGTTCTGGATCGAGGACCCGGCCGGCCCCTGGGGCTGGGCCGCGTCGAACGGCCTGGAGCTCGTCGCTCCCTGACGGGCGCCGTCAGGCGTCGCGCGACGGCGGCGCGGAGTCGTCGGGCGCGTCGCGATCGTCGGCGGCGCGGCGGGCCCCGTCGCCTCCGTCGTCGTCGACGGGGCGCGCCGGTCGCAGACCCACGTCCGACGAGCGCTTGCCGGGCACGTCGCCCATGCGGCACGACACGCGCGCCTGCGCCGCCGTGTTGCGGAAGCCGCCGCCGCGGAACACGCGCGCCGTCGCGCCGTCGCCCGCGCGCAGGCCGTCGCCGTCGCGCGCCGGCGCGTCGTACGGCAGGAGCTCGTCGAGGCACCACTCCCAGACGTTGCCGTGCACGCCGTGCAGCCCGAACGGGTTGGCGCGGTCGTAGTCGACGGGGGCGTGCACCGTGAAGCCGTCGTCGAGCTCGAGCCAGTCCTGGATGGCGGCCCACGTCGCGCCCGCGCGCCGCGCCGCCTGGTCGCCGAGGTTCACGGCGCCCACGAGGCTGTCGCGCTGCTCGCCGGTCCACCACGGCGTGCCCGTGCCCGCGCGCGCCGCGTACTCCCACTGCGCCTCCGTCGGCAGCACGAGGCCGAGGCGCCGCGTCGCCTCGACGCACGCGTGCCAGTCCACGTTCTCCACCGGGTGGCGCACCGACTGCACGACGCCGCCCACGCGGCTGCCGGCCGGGTAGCGGCTCGGGTCGTCGCCCATGACGCGGCGCCACTG
>JAUIEF010000100.1 GCA_030428785.1 bacterium | reverse complement strand
CGGGCGGTGGAGGCCGTCGTGCGCCGCGCGGCGGTCGCGCACGGCGCGCCCTGCGAGGGCGCGCGGCTCGCGGTGATCGTCGACGTCGAGGGCGTACGCGGTGAGCTCGTCGCGGCGCGGCTCGCCCGCGAGGGCCTCGCCGTCCGCGCCGTGCCCGCCGACCACCCGCGCCGTGCCGACGCCTGCGTGCTCCGCGTCGCGCCCTGGCCGCCCCCGCACGGACGCGTCCCCGCGGGCGCCGTCCTGCTGAGCGTGTTCCTGGACCCGACCGGCGAGCGCCTCGCCACGCGGGAGGACGTCGCGGTCCTCGGGCACGACGGCGGCGTCGACGTGCGCTCCATGGAGCTGCTCTCGTACCTCTGAGCGGCGCGGCCGCCCGCGCATCCCCGGCGCGGCATGTGTCGCGCCGGTCGATGGGCCCCGATCGATCCGCCCGCTCCGCGCGAGATCGCGTATGGTGGTGCCGGGGCGGCACGTCGGCACGCGGCGCTGTGGTCGGGATCGGTCAGGCGATCCCGGTCCGTACCTCCGTCCCTGTCCCGCCCGGACGACGGAGCCTCATCATGGCCAGCAATTCTCCCGGCATCCCCGCCGGCCGCCTCGCGCAGTACGCGATGCTCGTCGCGGCGGTGCCCGGCCTCGAGCGCAAGGGCGCCAAGACGCCGTACACCTCGCTCAACGGCAACATGTCGAGCTTCCTCACGGACTCGGGCTGCCTCGCGCTGCGCCTCGACGCGGACGCCCGCGCGAGCTTCATGCGCCGGCACGACGCGACGCTCTGCGAGCGCCACGGCCGCACGATGCGCGAGTACGTCGCGGTGCCCGAGTCGCTCTGGAAGGACCGCAAGGAGCTGCGTCGCGCGTTCGTGTCGAGCGTCGCCTACGTCGGCACGCTCAAACCGAAGGTCACGAAGACACGCAAACCCGCGCTGCAGACGGTCTCGCGGACGAGCGAGGTCAAGGAGCCGGCACCGCGCGAGGCGACGACCCGCGCGAAGCCCGCCGCGCGCAAGGCGGCGGCGAAGTCCTCGTCGAAGGCGTCGGCCGGCACGTCCCGCGCGGCGTCCGCGAGCAAGACGCGCACGAAGGCCGGCGGCGCGCGCAAGACCGCGACGAAGCGCGCCGGGCGCAAGGCCGCCGCGCGCAAGTCGACGCGGCGCTGACCCCGGCGCGCGCCGGCGCCTACCAGGCGCCCGCGTAGTCCGTCGTGTGGGGCGCGGCGTGATCCCGCACCCACGCGTGCAGGATGCCCAGCACCTGCCGCATGTGCAGGTGGTCGTGGTCGACCCACGCGGCCATGAGGTCGCCCGCGGTGAGCGTCCCGAGCGCCGGGTGCTCGTACGCCCGGTCCCAGTCCGGCGGGTCGAGCCCCTCGAGCCACTCGACGGACCGCTCGCGCTCCGCGAGGAACCGGTGCAGCGACGCGTCGGGGTCGCGGCCCGCGTAGTCGTGCGCCACGACCCAGCCCTCCGGGTCGATGCCCGGCCACGCCTCGCCGGGCCGGTGCAGCACGTGGTCGAGGCGCACCTTGAAGTCGGCCTCCTCCTCGTCGGCGAGGTGGTTCACGACGAGCAGCGGCGACCACCTGCCGGGCGCGGGGCTCCACCGGGCGAGGTCGTCGTCGAGGTCGCCGAGCAGTGCCTCGAAGGCGGCGGCGTTGCGGCGGAGGCGGTCGACGAGCGGGGCGAGGTCCATGGCGATCTCCCGGCGCGGACGGGGGCGGGCTCCCGACGGCGACGCGGAGCGTATCATCGGCCCGACGGGCGCGGCCCGGTCGCGCGGAGGACGCGACGCGTCGAGACGCCCGGACGCCACGGGGGTGGGCACCATGAGCCGGGGGACCATGAGCGAGAGGCGACCCTGAGCGGGAGGCGACCATGACCGTGCGGAGCCCGGATCCCGGCCGGCCGGTGGACGGTCGTCTCGTCGTCGTCCTCGTCGGGGCGCTGGTCGTCGCGGTCGCCGCGTTGCTCTACGCATGGTCGCCGCCGCCCTTCGACCCGGAGGCGTCCGTGCCCGAGTGGCCCGACGCCGACGCGTTCCGGGCGCTGGCCGCCGGCGAACTCGACGACGGCGAGGAGGTCCTCGCCGGGCTCCTCGACGGGTTGAGCGTGAACGTGCCCCGCGTCGTCCCCCGCGCGGGGCCCGCCGAGGCGACGATCCGGCTCACCGGTCCCGCGTTCCCCGACCTGCCCGCGTGGGTGCGCCTCGACACGGTCGTCGACACGGCGCTCGGCGAGGGGCCGTGGGTCGAGCGGCGGCGCGTGTACACGGGCGGCTCGCACCTCGGCGCGGAGCTCCCTGACGGATCGCGGCTCGGCGGGACGTCCACGACGACCATGACCGTCGACCTCATGCCCACCCTGCGGGACGCGCTCGGCGACGAGGACGCCTTCGTCGGCGTGCGCGTCCGTCTCCACGTGCGTCCGTTCCCGCTGTCCGACGACCCGACGGACGGCACCGTCGCCGCCGCCGCCGACGTGTGGCGCGTCCGGTTCGAGGGGCCGCCCCGATGACGCGCCGCCACGTCGCGCTCACGGTCGCCGTCGTACTCGGCGTGCTCTTCGCGTCCGGGTGCCACACCTCGCCCAAGGCGCCGCCGCACGTCTTCTCGAGCGCCGCCGCGGCGTCGCGCGCGTTGCCGCACCGCTTCCGCGACGGCCCCGAGCACGACGCGGCGCTCGCGCGCACCGGCAACCCGTACGTGCTCGAGGCGGATCCCGCGGACGCCGGCGCGCTCCTCTACTACGGCGCCTACCACGGGCAGCACGCGGACGACCCGCAGCTCGACGACATCCGCGAGCGGTGGGACGCGTATCGTCCCACCGTCGCGCTCTGCGAGGGTCGGCAGGGGCGGCACTGGTGGGGCTTCCTCGTCACGCCCTTCGCGGGCATGCCGGAGCCGACCTTCGTCCACGTGCTCGCGGACCGCGACGACGTGCGCCTCGTGTCGCTCGAGCCGGAGTACGCCGACGAGGTGCGCGTGCTCCTCGAGCGGTTCGCGCCGGACGAGGTCGCGCTCTACTTCTTCCTGCGCGTCTACACGACCGAGGCGGGGGGGCGGGCCGACGAGGTGCTGGCCCGCGACCTGCTCGCCAAGCGCACGGACGTCGACGGACTGCGCGACGCGCTCCCCGACCTCGCGGCGGCGGACGCGACCTGGGCGCGGCTGGCCCCGGACGCCGGCGACTGGCGCACGGCGACGCGCGAGCCCCGGGTGGGGCGGCTCGCCGAGCTCTCGGACGCCTCCCGCACGGCGCGCGGCGTCCACATGGCGCGCGTGCTCCTCGACCTGCTCGCGCAGGGCGAGCGCGTGTTCGCGGTCGTGGGGAGCGGGCACGTCATCCGCCAGGAGTGGGCGCTGCGGGCCGCGCTCGGCCTGGCCCCCGCGTGGGACCAGCCGGGCGGCTGAGCGGCGACCGCGCGGCGCCGGCCCGGCCGGAGACCTGCTAGTGGCCGCCGTCGACGGGTGGGCCGCGTCGGCGCGGCCGGCGGCGCCGCGCGCCGCGAGCGTCACCCGTCCTTCAAACCCGCGGCGGCGCGCGGCCGGTACGGTGCGTCCATGAAGACACCCCGCACGCCGTGCCTCGTCCTGTCCGCCGCCCTCGCGCTCCTCGCGCCGCCCGCCGCGCCGCAGGAGGCCGACGCGCCGTCGTCGCCGCTCGTCGCGATCTACGTCTACGAGGGGGTCGAGCTGCTCGACTTCGCCGGGCCGGGCGAGGTCTTCGCCTGCGTGCCCGGCGCGCGCGTCGTGACGGTGGCCGAGAGCCGCGAGCCCGTGACGAGCATGGGCTTCGTCGAGGTCGTCCCGAACGAGACGCTCGAGACCTGCCCCGAGCCGGACATCGTCGTCGTGCCGGGCGGCGGCGTGCGCCCGCCGAGCGCCGCGCTGCGTGCCTGGCTCGAGCGCACGGCGACGGACGGCACGGCCGTCGTCTCCGTGTGCAACGGCGCCGTGACGCTCGCCGAGTGCGGGCTGCTCGCCGGGCTGCCGGTCACGACGCACCACGGCAGCTTCGAGCGGCTCGCGCTCGCGGAGCCCACCGCGCGCGTTCTCACGAACCGCCGCTTCGTCGACAACGGGAACGTGCTCACGACCGCGGGCATCTCCGCCGGCATCGACGGCTCGCTCCACCTCGTGCAGCGGCTGTACGGCGCCGGCACCGCGCGGCACATCGCCGAGTACATGGAGTACGACTGGCGCCCCGAGGCGATCGCCGCGGACCACGCGCGTCCCGGCGAGGCGGTGGAGCTCGGCGCGGCGGCGGATGTCCTCGCGTCGCTCGCGGCGGGGGACGCGGCGTCGGCGCTCGCGGCGCACCGCGAGGCGATCGCCGCGCTCGATCACGCGGCGGCCGCGCGCGTCGAGCGGCTCGTCAACCTGCGCGGCTACGGGTTCCTGCAGAACGGTCGCGTCGACGAGGCGCTCGAGGTCTTCCGCTTCCAGGTCGAGGCCTTCCCGCTGTCGGCGAACCCATGCGACAGCCTCTCCGAGGCGCTGCTCACCGCGGGCGACGAGGAGGGCGCGCGCCGCTGGGCCGAGGAGACGCTCGCGCGGCTCGACATGGACACCCGCGTCGCGCCCGAGCGCGCGGCCGCCGTCCGGCGTGCGGCGACGGACCGGCTCGCGCGCCTCTCCGGCGCGGCCGTCGCGGGCGCCTGGATCTGCCCGCCCTGCGGCGGCACCTGCGACCAGGGCGCGTACGCGTCCGCCGGCGACTGCCCGGGCTGCGGCATGACGCTCGTCGCGCGCGAGGGGTAGCGGGCCGCCGCGTCCCGCGGCCGACATGCGGCGCGCCTCGACGGCGCGGCGTCGCCTCCCACGCGACGCGTCGCGGTCGATCCGGCGCGCCGGGTCACCTCGGCCGGCATCCCGTCTAGGATGGGGGCGCCTCCTCCTCCCGGAGCCCCCGATGGTCCCGCCCGCCCTCCCGGCCCCCGGTGCACGGGGCGCTCCGTCCGCCGCGCGCCGTCTCGTCCCGCTCCTCGCCGCGGCGCTGCTCCTCGTCGCGTCGACGGCGCGCGGCCAGGCGCTCACGACCGAGCGCGTCGCCTCCGGCCTCGCCCTGCCCGTGTACGTCACGGCGCCCGACGGCGACTTCGACCGCGTGTTCCTCGTCGAGCTCGGCGGGCTCGTGAAGATCCTGCGCGCGGGCGTCGTCGAGCCGCAGCCGTTCCTCGACCTCACGGCGCTCGTCCAGACGTCGCCGAACTTCGAGGGGCTGTTCGGCATCGCGTTCCACCCGCAGTACGCGAGCAACGGACACCTGTACGTCGTGTACGCGGACCTCGCCGACAACGTCGTCCTCGAGCGCTACACGGTGTCGGGGGACCCGGACGTCGTCGACCCGGCGTCGCGGCAGCGCGTGCTCGCCGTGCCCACGCCGCTCGACGGGCACGAGGGGGGCGCGCCGCTCTTCGGGCCGGACGGCTACCTCTACTGGGCGCTCGGCGACTCCGAGCCGCAGAACGACCTCAACTGCAACGGCCAGAACGCGGACCTGCTCATCGGCAAGCTGCTGCGTCTGGACGTCGACGCCGACGACTTCCCCGGCGACCCGGAGCGCAACTACGCCGTGCCGGCGGACAACCCGTTCGTGGGCGACCCGACCCGGCCCGACGAGGTCTTCGCCATCGGCTTCCGCAACCCGTGGCGCAGCAGCTTCGACCGCGCGACGGGCGACCTCTGGGTCTCCGACAACGGGCAGGACGCCATGGAGGAGATCGACCTCCTGCGCCCGACGGACCCGTTCGGGCGCAACTTCGGCTGGCCGGTCATGGAGGGCAGCCTCTGCTTCCCGAACATGTGCGCGCCGGGCACGCCGGTGTGCAACGGCCCGAACCTCACGCTGCCGTTCTTCGAGTACGACCACACGGTGGGTTGCTCGGTCATCGGCGGGTACGTGTACCGCGGCGCGGCGATGCCCGCGCTGCACGGCACGTACTTCTACGGCGACTTCTGCGGGAGCACCGCGGGCGGCGGGATCTTCAGCTTCGAGGTGGCCGGCGGAGCGGTCGTGAACTGGCAGGACCGGTCGCTCGAGCTCGACCCCGGCGGCGGCCTCGACATCCAGGCGATCTGCAGCTGGGGCGAGGACGCCGCGGGCGAGCTCTACGTCGTGGAGCACTTCGCCGGCGAGGTCTTCAAGCTCGTGCCGGACACGGGCGCCTTCGTGGACCTCGGCCCGTTCGGCGTGCCGGGCGCCGCCGGCGAGCCCGTCATGAGCGGCTCGGGCGACCTCACGCCCGGCAGCGCGACCGGGTACACCATCGAGGTCGTCGGCGCGCCGCCGTCATCGCTCGGCTTCGTGTTCTACGGCACGCAGGTCGCGGCGGTGCCGTTCTACGGCGGGACGTTCTACCCGTTCCCGTTCCTCAACAGCATCGCGCTGCCGTTCGACGCGCAGGGTGAGCTCACGGTGGACACGGCGCTGCCGGCGTCCGTTCCGGGCGGCCTCTCGCTCGCGCAGCAGATCTTCTTCCTGGACCCGACGGCGCTGCACGGCGTGACCGGCACGAACGGCCTGCGCCTCGACCTGCCGTAGCCCGACCATGAGACCGCACACCTCGGCGCCGTCGCTCTGGAACGTCGTGCTGCGGCCGGCCGTCGTGGGGCTCGTCGTCTTCGTGGGGCTCTTCCGGCTGTGGGTCCTTTACGTCACGGTCGTCGGCCGGATCGAGGACTTCCGCGCCGCCTTCGTGGAGCCGCTCGCCGCGGGCTGGACCCTCGAGCGCTGGATGCTCGGGGCGACGGTGCTCTGGTCGGCGCTCATGCTCCTCGAGCTCCGGCGCGCGACGCGCTCGCCGCGCGGCCAACGGGGCGCGCACGCGGCCGTGGCGATCGCCGGCCTCGCGCTCGTCGTCTACAACCAGTACGGCGTCCACGTGCTCGCCCGCTCGGTCGAGGCGATGGGCTGAGGCGGAGGGGCTCAGGTCGTCCCCCGGCGGGGCCGAGGTAGGGCGGTTCCCCTCGGGAGACACCGTCATGGCCGTCCTCGTCCTCCTCTGTCGCGTCGCCCTCGGCGGGTTCTTCGCCGTCCTGGGCCTCGATCTCGTCGCCGGCGTCCTGCCGGCCGAGCAGCTCCCCGCGCCGCTCCTCGCGATGCGGGACGCGCTCGCCGATCCGGCCGTCAGCGCGCCCGCGTGGCGCGGCGTCACCGAGCTCCTCGCCGGGGTCATGGTGCTCGGCGGCGTCTGGGTGCCGCTGGGCCTGCTGCTCCTCGCGCCGGTGCTCGCCCACGTCGGGCTCCACCAGTGGGGCACGGCGCCCGACGCGATGGCCGTCGTCTGGGTGCTCGTGGGCCTCGAGCTGTTCCTCGTCTGGGCGCACGGCCAGGCCTTCCGGGGCCTGGTCCACCCGCTCTCCCGCTCGCGCTGGGGCAAGGTCCAGACGAGCAAGGGCTGAGGCCGGCGGGGCGTCGCGTCGGCGGGGGGGGCGGTCCCGCGATGCGGCAGGGCGGCCCGCCCGCGGACAGACCCCGCGGCGCGGCGGAGCGGCCCGCCCGCGGGGAGACCCCGCGGCGCGGCGACGCGTGGTCGCGGGAGGCCCGCGACGGGCGCCGTCGTCACCGATCCCGGCAGGAAAACCCGGCTCCCGGTTGACGGGGTACGGGACGTTGTTGTAATTGAGACGCAGTCTCGTTAACTGAACGTCCCCGCCCCTGCGCCGACCCCCGCGGTCGGCCGTCGACCCGGGAGTCGCCGTTGATCCGTGCCCGCCTGCTGCCGCTCCCGGCCGTCCTCTGCGCGGCGGACTCCGGCGGCGCGGCCCCGAGCCGGTCCGTCGCCGACCGCGGCGACCCGCGGGCGCTCGGCGCCGCCGTGGACGCCGCGGCGCGACCCGCCGGAGCGGACTCCGCGGGCCGGATCGCGAGACCCGCACCCCCGGAGCGCGACCCGTCCGTCGCGTCCCGGCGAACCGCATCGTTCCCTGACCGGGGATCCTCCGCAGGCCTCCGACGCCGCGCCGCTGAGAGGGCGGTGCGTGCGCGGGCGGCCGGACTCGTCGCGGTCGATCCCTCCCGTCCCTCTCTCGACAGGTGAGTCCCTTCATGTCTTCCTCCCGCACCACGCCGCTCGCGGCGCTCCTCCTCTCCCTCGCTCTCGCGCCGACCGTCGCGGCCGGCGTCGGCGGCCACCGCGCCGACCTGCGCGTCGGCCCGCTCATCGGCGGCCAGGACCTCGTCGTCGACATGCGCAGCACGCACCCGAGCGCGCTCGGCGCGATGATCTTCGGCTTCGACGGCACGCCCATCGCGGGCTCCGGGCCGCTCGATCCGATCTTCGGCCTCAACGTCGCGACGGCGCGCATCATCTTCCGCGTGCTCGACGCGCAGGGCCGCGACTTCGTCACGGTGCCGACCGCGCCCGGCGACTTCGGGCCCGTGGGGCTGGGCGTCGTCGTGCGCTTCCAGTACCTCGTCGCGCCGGCGAGCGGTCCGTTCGTCGTCTCCAACCTCGTGTCCGTCGAGGGTGAGCCCACGGCCGTGCCGACCGACTTCCTCACCGACGAGGCGTCCACCCGCCTCCCGGCCGGCTACGACACGCTCAACGCGAGCATCGTGCGCGCCGGCGACCTCGACCGCGACGGCGACGACGACCTGGTGGTCAGCGCCAACGACGCGGTGCTCGTCTGGATGAACGACGGCACCGGCCACTACACCGACGAGACCGCCGCGCGCCTGCCGTACCCCGTCGGCAGCGCCGCGGGAGCGCTCGCCGTGCTCGACGTCAACGGCGACAACCGCATCGACATCGTGACGGGCGGCGGGTTCGACGACAGCCAGATCGACACCCAGCCCGACCGCCTCTGGATCAACATGGGCAACGGCACCTTCGTCGAGAACCCCAACGGGTTCATCACGGCGCCGGGGCTCGTCGCCGACTTCGCGTTCGGTGACTTCGACCTCGACGGCCACCTCGACGTGGCGGTCGCCGTCGGTGAGGAGGGGCACGTGCTCACGCCCACCGGCTCGTCGCGCCTCTTCGTCGGCAGCGGCGGGTTCTACCCGACGTTCACGGAGGTCCCGGCCTTCGCGGTCGCCTCCTGGAACGACCCCTCGATCGGTCTGCTCGACATCGAGGCCGGCGACGTGGACGGCGACGGCGACCTCGACCTCGTCGCGGCGCTCTCCGACGTGACGGGGATCGACGGCACGCCCGGCCAGCCCGACCTCGTCCTGCTCAACGACGGGACGGCGAACTTCTCCGAGAACGCCCTGGCGCTCTCGCCCAACTCCGACGACAACGGCCAGGGCGTCGTGCTGGGCGACTTCGACCTGGACGGCGACCTCGACATCGTGTTCTCGAACAGCCACGGCTCGATCAGCTCCGGATCGTCGGGCGACCTGTACTGGAACCAGGGCGGCGCGCAGGCCGGCCTCGAGGGCGTGTTCGTGGAGGACGCCTCGAGCGCGCTCGAGGTCTCGACGCCGGCCGACTGGGTCCGCCTGAGCGTGCACGCCCAGGACGCGGACGCCGACGGCGACCTCGATCTGCTCCTGACCATCCACGACCTGTTCCTCGGAGCGGAGCACATGCTCTTCCTCAACGACGGCGGCGCGCAGGGCGGCGTCGTCGGCGACTTCGTGCGCCAGACGTGGTTCGACCCGGGCGACTTCATCTCCTACGGCGCCGCCTTCACCGACATCGACCTCGACGGCGACCTGGACCTGATCCAGACCGCGCAGGGCGTCGTGTCCGGCGATCCCCTCCTCGGAGACGACGTGCGGCTGTACGTCAACTCCAACCTCTGATGCACCGAGCCCGTCCGCGGGCCCCGACGAACCGCGGACGGCGTCGGCTCCTCGGCGACGGACCTCTTCGAGGAGCCTGGGGGCGGCGGGATCCACAACCCGCCGCCCCCTCTTTCCGGTCCCTCGGCAACGGAGCACCTCCATGACGAGCCCGACCGCCGACGAGGTGCTGCGCGCCGCGCGCGTCCTCGGCGGCCGCGGGGCGGCGCGCTCGGCCGTCCTGCGCGACGTCGACCGCGACGTCGTGCGCGACGACGGCTCCGCGACGACCTGCCGGGTTGCGTTCCCGGCGCCCGTCGCCGACGCTCACGCCCTGCACATGACGATGCGGGACCTGGTCCGCGAGGCGCGCGCCCGCTCCGAGTGACCGACGGGGGGCCGGGTCCCCGGCGGCCCCGCCGAGGCACCGCGTGTTCCGCACCGTCCTGCGCGTCGTCGTCCTGTCGCTCGTCGGCTGCGTCGTCGTCGTGCTGCTCGCGCAACGCAGGATGCTCTTCCCGCGGCCCCCGGTCCCGGCGATCGCGCCGCCCGAGACGCCCGGCGTCGAGCGGCTGCTCCTCCGGCCCGACGGCGTCGACGGCGAGGTCGAGGCGTGGCTGCTCCGGCCGACCACGCCCGTCGACCGCCCGGCGCCGGTGCTCGTCTTCACGCACGGCAACGGCGAGCTCGTCGACCACTGGCTGCCGGTGTTCGGCGCGCCGCGCGGGTGGGGCTTCGCCGTGCTGCTCGTCGAGTACCCGGGCTACGGGCGCTCGGGCGGCGCGCCGTCCGAGGACTCCATCGTCGCGACGATGCTCGCGGCGCACGATCTGCTCGCCGCCCGCGCCGACGTGGACGTCGGCAGCCTCGTCGCGTGGGGTCGGTCGCTCGGCGCCGGTGCGGCCTGCGCGCTCGCGACGCGGCGTCCCGTGAGCGCGCTCGTGCTCGAGTCGGCGTTCACGAGCGTGCCGGCCATGGCGCGCACGCTCGGCGTGCCCGGCTTCCTCGTGCGCGACCGTTTCGACAACGTCGCCGCGCTCGGCACGTGGGACGGCCCGACGCTCGTGCTCCACGGCGAGCGCGACACGATCGTCCCCGTCGCGCACGGCGAGCGGCTCGCCGAGGTCGCCGGCGTCCCGCTCGTGCGCCTGCCCTGCGGTCACAACGACTGCGCGCGCCCGTGGAACGTCGTGCGGGAGTTCCTCGCCGCGCAGGGGCTCCCGCCCTGACCGACGCGCGCCGCCGGATCGCCTCCGGACGAGGCTCGATCCGCGGGTCCGGACAAGGCACCCTTGCAGGGCGCGACACCGCCCCTGCCCGAGGCATCGACCGCCCATGACCCGCTACGACACGCGCCGCCGCTTCCCGCTCGAGGACGCTCTCGCCGCACTGCCCGGCGACCAGGGCGAGGCCTCCGCCGAGGTCTTCCGCCACGGCACGCTCCAGGTGAAGCTCTACGCGCCGCGCGGCGAGGACACGCAGACGCCCCACACGCGCGACGAGGCGTACATCGTCGTGCGCGGGACGGGCACCTTCGTCACCGAGGACAAGAGCCGCCCGTTCGTGGCCGGCGACTTCCTCTTCGCGCCGGCCGGCGCGCCGCACCACTTCGCGGACTTCAGCGACGACTTCGCCACCTGGGTCCTGTTCTACGGGCCCGAGGGCGGCGAGTAGGACGCGCGGCCCGGGCGCGGAGCCCCGGGCGCGCGGTCGGGGCGGATCGGCGGGCGTCCCGACCGCGGAGCGCAGGCACGGCCGCCGCGGGAGCGCGGACATGAAGCAGTCGTCGGGCCACGGCTTCCTGTCCAGCGTGCGCTGCGCGCTCGTCGGCGTGCTGGGCCTCGTCGCGCGGGAGCGGAACGCGCGCGTGCACGCCGCGGCGACGGTGGGCGTCGTCGTCGCGGGGATCGGCCTGGACGTCGCGCCGTCCGGCTGGGCGCTGCTCGCGCTGGCGATGGGCGTCGTCTGGGCCGCCGAGGCGCTCAACACGGCGGTGGAGGAGCTCGCCGATCTCGTGTCGCCCGAGCCGCACCCCGCGGTGGGGCGGGCCAAGGACGTCGCGGCGGGCGGCGTGCTGCTCGCCGCGATCGCGGCGGCCGTCGTGGGCGGGCTCGTGTTCGTGCCGCGCCTGCTGGAGCTGGCCGGTGCGTGAGGCGTGGACGTTGCTCGGCGCGTCGGTGCTCGTCGCGGCGCTCGCCGCGTGGATCGCGCCGGAGGATGCGGCCGTCGCGGCGGCCGGCGCGGGCGCGGACCGCGGGCGCCCGCCGAACATCGTGTTCGTCATGGCCGACGACCTCGGCTGGGGCGAGCTCGGCTGCCAAGGCCAGGGGCGCATCCGCACGCCGCGGCTCGACGCGCTCGCCGCCGAGGGCGTGCGCCTCACCCGGCACGTCGCCGGCAGCCCCGTGTGCGCGCCCTCGCGCTGCGTGCTGCTCACGGGGTTCCACCCGGGGCACGCGCAGGTGCGGGACAACCGCGAGGTGAAGCCCGAGGGTCAGCACCCGCTCGAGGCGGGCACGCCGACGATCGCGCGCGCGCTCCGGGACCGCGGCTACGCGACGGGCGCGTTCGGCAAGTGGGGGCTCGGTCCGCCCGGCAGCGAGGGCGACCCGCTCGCGCAGGGCTTCGACCGCTTCTACGGCTACAACTGCCAGCGCGTCGCGCACAACTACCACCCGACGTCGCTCTGGGACGACGACGTCGCCGTCCCGCTCGACAACCCGGACTTCTCCGCGCACGACCGGCTGCGCGACGACGAGGACGGCGACGACCCCGCGTCCTACGCGCGCTTCCGCGGCGACGACTACGCGCCCGACCTCATCACCGAGCAGGCGCTCGCCTTCGTGCGCGACCACGCCGACGAGCCGTTCTTCCTCTACTGGCCGACGCCCGTGCCGCACCTCGCGCTCCAGGTGCCCGAGGACTCGCTCGAGGAGTACGCCGGCCTCTGGGACGACCCGCCGTACCCGGGCGGCAAGGGGTACCTGCCGCACCCGTCGCCGCGCGCCGCCTACGCGGCGATGGTCACGCGCATGGACCGCGACGTCGGCCGCCTGCTCGACCTGCTCGACGCGCTGGGGCTCGCCGACGACACGCTCGTCGTGTTCACGAGCGACAACGGACCCACCTACGACCGCATCGGCGGCTCGGACAGCGCGTTCTTCGACAGCGCCGCCGGGCTGCGCGGGCTCAAGGGCTCCATCCTCAAGGGCGGCGTGCGCGTGCCGTGCCTCGTGCGCTGGCCGGGCGTCGTCGCGCCGGGCACGACGAGCGACCGGCTCACCGGCTTCGAGGACTGGCTGCCGACGCTGCTCGACGTCGCGGACGTCGGCACGCCCGCGGACCGTCCGACGACGGACGGCCTCTCCTTCCTGCCGACGCTGCGCGGCGAGCCGATGGACGCGCGCCCGTTCCTCTACCGCGAGTTCGCCGGCTACGGCGGCCAGCAGGCCGTGTGGCGCGGGCGCTGGAAGGCCGTGCGCCGCGGGCTCCGGAAGCTCGAGGCCGGCGACGCGCCGGTCACCGAGCTCTACGACCTCGACGCCGACCCGTCCGAGTCGACGGACGTCGCGTCGGCGCACCCCGACGTCGTCGCGGAGCTCGAGTCGATCATGACGCGCGAGCACGAGCCGGAGCCGGACTTCCCGCTGCCGGTGCTCGACGGGTAGGACGTCCCCCTACGGCGCGCCCTTCAACAGCTCCGCGATCTCCTTCGCGAGCGCCTCCGTGTAGGCGACCGCGCCCTTCTCGTGGAGGTGCAGCTCGTCGAAGCGGAGCGTCGGGTCGAGCAGCTCGAGGTGCTCGTGCGGGTCGTCCATGTCGACGAGCTCCGGGATCACGCCCGCCTTCGCCGCCTCGACGACGAAGTACTCCTTCTGCCGGATGTCCGGGGCGTTCGTGAAGAGCGGCCGGACGCCCGCCGCCTGCGTCATCGCGATGAGGTCGCCGAGCAGCTCCTTCTCCGCCGGCGTGAGGTCCTGCACCTCGCGCGGCTGACCGTCGAACTCGAGCAGCGGCCGCGGCCGGTCCGGGTCCTCCTGGACGCGCTTCACCCAGCGGTCCATCTCCTCCTGCATCTTGTCGTAGCGCTGCTTGAGCAGGCTGCGCTGGTACGGCGAGCTGTCGTTGTACGCCTTGTTCATCGACACCCAGCCGCGCTCGTCCGTGCCGAGGCCGCCCGGCCCGTTGATGCGCGCCATGCGCTCCTCATCGGCGCGCGTCTCGCTCGTGCCGGTGAGCTCCCACTCGAGGACCTCGCGCAGGCTGCCGACGTTGCAGAGCTTGTAGCCGAACGACACGAGGTGCCTGCGCGCCATGTCGACCTTCCACGACGTCGGCATGCCCGCGTCGCGGATGATGCGCAGCGCGAGCAGCGTCGTGTCGAGGTCGTGCCAGGTCTTCACGCGCGGCGTCACGTGGTTCATGCCGCTCAGCAGCACGCCCGGCGCCGGCGCGTCGAAGACGATCGTCTCCAGCCGGGCCGGCTCCATCGCGAGCACCTGCTCGAGGATCCAGCGGTTCTCCAGCGCGCCCATGCCCGGCACGCCGAAGTTGAAGGAGTGCACCGGCACGCCCTCCGCCGCCATGACCTCGTCGAAGAGCGCGGGGTCCACGTGCCGGTAGATCTGGCTCGAGCCGAGGAACACGAGGTCGAACTCGTCCTTGCGCTCGGCGAACTCGCGCAGCTTGACCGTCGTCCAGCTCTGCGGCGGACGCGGCAGCCTCGAACCGATCCACAGGCAGCACCCGAGGAACACGACGAGGAACCAGAGCACCCGCGCGACGCCCACGCCCACCGGCGGCACCTCGCGGAACGGACCCTGCTCCTTCACGAAGCCGATCATCGATTCGGTGCGGGAGCGGCGGGCCATGGTCGGGTGCGTCGGGTCGTCTACGGGGGAGGTGGGGTCGTTGCGCGACGGATCGTCAGAACTGGAAGTACACGAAGGGCTCGGCGGTGGCGTGCACGACGGTCAGCACGAGCGCGCTCGCGACGGCGTAGCCCGTCGTGAACGTCCACGGCCCGAAGCGGCGCCACCACCCGGCGAGCCAGCCCTTGTAGCTCACCCAGTGGATCGCGAGCAGCCCGAGCAGCAGCCACTGCAGCCGGTCGCCCAGCATGCTCGTCGCCGTGTCCGGCGGCTTGAAGAGCACGTACGCACGCAGGATGTCGCCCGCCGCGGCCATGTCGTCCGCCCGGTACATGATGAGCGCCATGCAGATCCACCACATGGTCATGATGTTGCCGACGACGGCCGGGATGGGGATGCGCCGCCGCCAAGGGCTCGACCGCCACTGCAGCTGCGCGATGAGCCCGGGCACCATCATCAGGCCGAACACGACGTAGCGCCAGTCGGCCCCGTGCCACAGCCCCGCGAGCGTCCACGTCACGAGGATGTTCCACAGCCCGCGCGCGTTGAGCCCGGTCCAGCCGCCCAGCGAGTTGAAGACGTAGTCGCGGATCCAGAACGACAGGCTGATGTGCCAACGCGTCCAGAACGTCGAGACGCTCGGCGCGAAGTACGGGAAGTTGAAGTTGAGCGCGAGGTTGTAGCCGAGCAGGCCCGCCGTCGCGATCGCCATGTCCGTGTAGCCGGAGAAGTCGCAGTACACCTGCGTCGCCCAGAGCGCGATGCCCAGGTACGTGCTGCCCACCCCGTAGTCGCCGTAGTCCGCGAAGTACTCGTCCACGAACTGCGCGACACCGTCCGAGATGACGGCCTTCTTGATGAACCCGATGAGGAACAGCACGAGGCAGCCCCGCACGTCCACCATCTCGAGCCGGCGCTTCGTGAGGCACTGCGGCAGGAAGTCCTTCGCGCGCACGATCGGCCCGGCCACGAGCTGCGGGAAGAAGCCCACGAAGAACGCGAGGTCCACGATGTCGCGCGTCGCGCCCAGGTGCCGCCGGTAGACGTCGATCGAGTAGCTCAACGTCTGGAAGGTGTAGAAGCTGATGCCCACCGGCAGGGCGATGTCCAGCACGTACGGGTTCGCCTGGAACCCGAAGAGGTTGATGACGTCGATCGCCGAGTCGATGAAGAAGTTGAGGTACTTGAAGACCCCGAGCAGGCCCAGGTTCCCGATCAGGCTGATCCGGATGAGCCACTTGCGGACCTTCTCGTCCTCGCTGTCCTCGAGCCGGATCCCGATGACGTAGTCGAGGACCGTCGAGAAGAGGATGAGCGACAGGAACCGCCAGTCCCACGCCGCGTAGAACACGTAGCTGCTGAAGAGCAGCCAGATCTTCCGCGCCCGGTTCGACTTCAGCGCCCAGTGGACGCAGAACACCGCGAGGAAGAACGCGACGAATCGGAACTCGGAGAAGATCAACGGTCAGCGTCGCGTCGGCGGTCGGGCGAGGGGGCGCACAGGATAGGAAAACGGGCGGGGGACGCACCCGCCCCGGCGCCGCCGGAGCGGCCCCGGCGACGACCGCGCGGCGAGGACGCACCGCGAGCGGCCGGGAGCCCGGGACCCCGTCGGGAGACTACCCCGCGATCGGGGGGCGTGCCGCCGACCCATCGATCGACGCTCCCGCGTCGACCGCGCCTCAGCGCATGAGCTCGTTCGCGATGATGATCTTCCGGATCTCGCTCGTCCCGCCGCCGATCTCGAGCACCTTGACCGCCCGGTAGAGCCGGTTGATCTCGTACTCCCAGGCGTAGCCGCGCGCGCCCCAGAGCTGCACCGCCTCGTCGAGCACCTCCTTGAGCGCCTCGCCGACGTAGAGCACGCAGGCCGCCGCGAGCGCGTGGATCCCGCCCTTGCCGCCCTCGTCGAAGCCCACCCGGTTCGCCTCCTCGAGCGTCCGGTACACGAACGTCCGCATCGTCTCCACGCGCACGTACATCTTCGCGAGCTTGTCCTGCACGAGCTCGAACTTGCCGATCGGCTTCCCGAACTGCCGCCGCTCCTTCGCCCGCGCGACGCACAGCTCGAGCACGCGCTCCGCGATGCCCAGCCCGATCGGCGCCGCTACCGCCCGCTCGATGTCCAGCCCGCGCATGAGCACCCGGTGACCCTTGTGCTCCTCGCCGATCAGGCAGTCCGCCGGCACCCGGCAGTCCGTGAACTCCAGCTCGCCCCACGGGCTCCCGCGGAACCCCATCTTGCTGATCGACCGCTTCACCGAGAACCCGGGGTTCGTCGTCTCCACCACGAACGCCGCGTGCCCGCCGCCCTCCTCCATCCGCGTGAACAACAGGATGACGTCCGCCACCGGCCCGTTGCCGATGAACTTCTTCGTCCCGTTGATCACGAAGTGGTCGCCCTCGCGACGCGACGACGTCTCCACCGAGCCCAGCAGGTCGCTCCCCGCCCCCGGCTCCGTCAACGCGAGCGCGCCCACCGTCGTCCCCGCGCACATCCCCGGCAGCCAGCGCTTCCGCTGCTCGTCGTTCGCGTTGCGGTAGAGCGTGTTCAGGCACAGGCTCTCGTGACACAGGTAGCTGAGCGCCAACGCGTGGTTCCAGCGCCCCAGCGCCTGGAGCACGAGCCCGCTCGACAGCACGTCCAGCCCCTGCCCGCCGAGCGCCTCCGGCACCGTGATCCCCAGGAAGCCGCCCTTCCCCAACGTGGGGTAGGTCTCCTCCGGGAACCACTCCTCGTCGTCCATCCGCCGGCTGTGCTCGTGGAACGCCTCCTTCACGAACGCGTCCGCCCGCGCCAGGAACGCCGCCTGCCCGGCCGTGAGCCCGTAGCGGTCCTCCGCACCCGTCCCGGTGCCGGTCGCGTGCTCGGTCGTCGTCATGGAGCTCCTCCTCGGAGTCGGGGATGGGGGGACGTGCCGGTCCGGCCCGGCCGCGCGACGACGACGCACCCGACGCCGACCCCCGCGCACACCGACCGGCCACCGTAGCCCGTTCCCGGGGGACCGCCAAGGGCGGCAGACGCGCGCCGCGTCGCGGGGTATCCTTCAGGGTTCCCCGCGTCGCCCGACGCGCCGGGACCCCCGTCGCCCGCGCGCCCCGCGCCCGCGCCGCGACCCGCCGATCCCCGCCGTCCCCACCCCCTCGACCGCCATGAACCAGCAGCAATTCATCGAAGAGCTCGAGAACATCGTCATGACCAAGAAGGGCTCCCTCTCGCCCGACTCGGCCCTCGACGACATCAACTGGGACTCCATGGCGGCCCTCGAGTTCCAGGCGCTCGCCGACGAGAAGCTCGGCAAGCAGCTCGACCCGACCGAGATCGGCATCTGCCGGACCGTGGGCGATCTCGCCAAGCTCGCCGGCGTCTCCTAGGCGGGGCCGGAGGGGTGTGCTGCGGCGCCCCGCGGCGCCGGGGCCCGCCGGCTCGGCGTCGTCGGCTCCTCGGCGATGCTTCGGCATCGCCTCCGGGCCTCCTCCTTGATCCGACGACCCCCGACACCACGGGGCACCACAGCACCCCCCTCCGACCCCGCCTGGTGGGGAGGGAGTGAACGGCAGGGTCGGTGGCGGGGCGGCATCATGGGGGGCTCGGCCTTCGGCCCTCGCTGACGCGACGAGGTTCGGGGAACCAGGAAGGAGCGCGCGGATGGACGGACTCGTGACGGGGTGGGAGATCAACTGCGAGGTGAACCGGCTGCTGCTGGACGGGGTGCCGGCGGCGGGGTGGGAGGTCGGGTTCAGCGAACGGACGCGGACCGTCGCGTCGCAGTGGGCGCACGTGCACAACGTGCGGCTCTACCACCTGGAGAAGCGCGGCAAGGCGTTCCTCGGGGCGATGACGACCTTCCCGCGCGGCGCAAAGCCGACGCGGAAGCAGATCGAGAGGTCGCTCGACGCGTCCGACGCCGCGATGGGGCGCTTCCTCGCGGAGGTCGAGGAGCTCGGCACGGTCAAGAGCTGGCCCAACGGACCGGCCGCCTTCCTCGGCTACCTCTGCGCCCACGAGGCACACCACCGCGGACTCGTCCTCGCGAGCCTGCGCCTCGCCGGCATCAAGCTGCCGAAGGAGGTGACCTACGGGATGTGGGGGCTCTGGAGCAAGCGGCGCGCGGGACGTCTACCCAGATAGTTCAACGGAAGCATTCACCTGAGGTCGATCCGGCACCGTACCTGCGCCTCCCGGCCGCGCGGATACGAGATCAGGAGATCGGTATCCACACGAACCGTTACCAAGGGTACCGTCACCGGGGATTGATCTCGGACGGTAGGCGGGTCGACGAATACCGTGCATGATATCCGGCCCCCCGATCCTTTCGTGAGGACCTCCTGTGCCGTCGCGCTCACTCTCGCTGTTCCTACTCGCCAGTCTCGCCATGATGGAGAGTTCCACAGTCGCCCAGACCCTGAGTGAGATCCTTGACGGTGGCGGAGACGGGACGAGTTCAATGCAGTTCCCGTGGAGCATGGCAGCGGACGAGGATGGAAGCGTCTACGTGGCCGCGATTGGGAGCGACAACGTGTTCAAGGTCGCGATGGACGGTGCGATCTCGGTCTTGA